>JBGTLQ010000173.1:0-2919 GCA_041744075.1 Terrimicrobiaceae bacterium | reverse complement strand
AAACCAAAGAAACGCAAAGGGTCCAAGCAACAGCAGGAAATGGTGTTTGATGAAGGAAAGGGGCTATCCACTGAAGAGCAGCAATACGACCCCACCTCGATCATCAACGCGGTGCGATCCCAAGTGGAAACCTGGCGGAATCTGCCGCAACCCAGCCAGTGGCAGGTCACCCCGGAGACGCAACGATTGCTGCAGCATTGGCGTCATTACGAATTCTCAGGAGTTCGCCCCTTCTTCTGCCAAGTCGAAGCGGCAGAGACCGCGATTTGGCTCACCGAAGTCGCGCCCCTGTCGAAAACAGGGAAAGCATTTCTGGATCACCTATCGAGCGGCAACGGCGAGGCCAACCCCGAGATCATGCGGCTCGCGTTGAAATTGGCCACTGGCGCAGGGAAAACCACTGTCATGGCGATGTTGATCGCCTGGCAGACGATCAATGCCGTGCGTCGTCCGAACAGCAAGAATTTCACCCGTGGATTTCTGATCGTCGCGCCAGGCATCACCATCAAGGATCGCCTTCGCGTTTTACAGCCGAACGATCCCGACAGTTATTACGCAAACCGCCAGCTTGTTCCTCACGACATGCTTGAGGACGTCAATCGTGCCAAGATCGTCATCACCAACTATCACGCATTCAAACTCCGCGAACGCATCGAACTCTCAAAAGGTGGACGTCAGCTTCTGCAAGGTCGAACCGGTGACGCGATGGACACGCTTGAGACCGAAGGGCAGATGATCCAGCGGGTCATGCCCGACCTGATGGGAATGAAAAACATCCTCGCCATCAATGACGAGGCCCACCACTGCTACCGGGAGAAAGCAAGTGCCGAGGAAGCCTTGGAAGAGGATCTCAAAGGGGACGATAAGAAGGAGGCGGAGAAAAACAAAGAGGCGGCCCGCCTTTGGGTTTCAGGATTGGAAGCGGTGAATCGCAAACTTGGGCTGGCCCGTGTAATTGATCTCTCGGCGACCCCATTCTTCCTCAGCGGTTCCGGTTATGTGGAAGGCACGCTGTTTCCGTGGACCATGAGCGATTTCTCACTCATGGACGCCATCGAATGCGGAATCGTGAAGCTCCCACGGGTTCCCGTCGCTCAAAATCTTGCCGGGGCAAAAGAAGACGAGTTGCCGATGTTCCGCGAAATCTGGAAACACATCGGGCCAAAGATGCCCAAGAAAAAGCGCGGTGCCGGGCATGAGTTGGATCCACTCAAACTACCCACTCTTCTAAAAACCGCGCTCGATGCCCTCTACGGGCATTATGAGAAAACCTACCAGCTGTGGGCGGAAGCGGGAATCCGCGTGCCGCCTTGTTTCATCATCGTCTGCCAGAATACTTCCATCTCAAAACTCGTCTATGATTACATTTCTGGGTTTCACCAGTTCAACGAGGATGGAACATCCAACTTGAGGAACGGCAGCCTGCCTCTCTTTCGCAATTTCGATGAGATCACTGGAAATCCTCTCCCCCGCCCGAACACCCTGCTCATCGACAGCGAACAGCTAGAATCCGGTGAGGCACTCGACGACAACTTCCGCAAAATGGCATCCGACGAGATCGAGCGTTTCCGACGCGAATTGGTGGAGCGGACAGGTGATGCCCGAGCCGGAGAAAACCTCACCGATCAGGATCTGCTTCGAGAAGTCATGAACACCGTGGGCAAATATGGCACGCTTGGCGGGGAAATACGCTGTGTGGTCTCCGTCTCGATGCTCACTGAAGGTTGGGATGCCAACACGGTGACTCACGTCTTGGGCGTGCGGGCCTTTGGAACTCAGCTCCTTTGCGAACAGGTCATCGGGCGGGCACTCCGGCGTCAGTCCTATGACCTGAACGAGTTGGGTCTTTTCAATGTGGAATATGCCGATGTGCTGGGTATTCCCTTCGATTTCACCGCGAAGCCCGTCATTTCACCTCCCCAGCCACCCCGCGAGACCATTCAGGTCAAAGCCATGCGCCCGGAGCGCGATCATTTGGAGATTCGATTCCCCCGAGTGGAAGGCTACCGGGTCGAACTGCCGGAGGAACGTCTCACTGCCGAATTCGACAACGACTCCGTTCTTCACCTCACGCCAGAAATGACCGGCCCGACAGTCACGCAAAATTCTGGCATCATTGGCGAGGGAATTGATCTCACCGTTGAGCATCTCGGTGACATGCGCCCATCCTCCATCGTCTTTCATCTCACCAATCATCTCCTGAATACCAAATGGCGCGACCCCGGCGAAGCGCCCAAGCTCCACCTCTTCGGCCAGCTCAAACGCATCACCAAACAGTGGCTCGACACCTGTCTCGTCTGCAAAGGGGGCACTTACCCGGCCCAGCTTCTTTATCCCGAATTCGCCGACATGGCCTGCGAACGCATCACTGCCGGAATCACGCGGGCCTTGCATGGTGAACGCCCGATCAAAGCCCTGCTCGATCCATACAATCCTGTTGGCTCGACAAAACACGTCCGCTTCAACACCTCAAAAACTCTGCGCTGGGAGACCAGTCCGGAGCGCAGTCACATTAATTGGATCATCCTCGACAGCGAATGGGAGGGAGAGTTTTGCCGCGTCGCAGAAGCCCATCCGAAAGTGCGCGCTTACGTGAAGAACCAAAATCTTGGGTTTGAGGTTCCCTACCGCTATGGTCCTGAAACCAGGAAATACATCACCGACTTCATCGTGCTCGTGGATGATGGCAAACCGCCGAAACCCGACGGCAAACCGGATCTGCTTCACCTCGTCGTCGAGATCAAAGGATACCGGGGCGAAGACGCCAAAGAAAAATCCTCCACCATGCGGACCTACTGGGTGCCCGGCGTGAACCACCTCGGCACCCATGGTCGTTGGGCCTTCGCGGAATTCTGCGATGTCTATGAAATCCAAAGCGACTTTGCTGAAAAAGTGGAGAGCCACTTCGATCAAATGATC
>JBGTLQ010000172.1:0-4747 GCA_041744075.1 Terrimicrobiaceae bacterium | reverse complement strand
GGCTCGGCAGTTTCGCCAAAGGGTTGTGTTAACAGTCTTATGCCGGACTCCGTGGCGATATTAGGAGTGTGAGCACCATTCGCTGGCGTGATGGATTTTGCGGAAGACGCCGAGGGTGTTGTGAGCTTACTGGTTTGAAATCCGAGGATAAAGGTCGCGAAAAAGAGGCTTGCCAGACCGAGTCCTAATTTTAATTGGGGTTTCACAAGGAATTAGCGTGGAAGGCCCGACGCCTCAAGGTCGGCTTGGTTTTTTGCGAGACTTTCGGCGAAGCGTTCTTGTGCATGGTCCCGGGTAGGACCCAGCGGCAGAGTTTCCAGCCAGATCATTCCGCGTTGAGGATCAAAATTTGCCCAGTGGGTCGCGATGGCTCCCGCGGTGTTCTCTCGATCAGCAGCCTCTGGAATTTGATCGAGCAGTTGTCCAGCGATTTGGAGATTTGAGGAAGCGAGGTTTTTGATCGCGTCCGCTATGGCTTTGGATTGCTTGGGTTGAGGCAATTCGGAGCGAATCAATCGGATGGCTTGGTCGGGATCGATAGCGACGATTCCCGTGGTCATTCGCCGAAGGGCTTCTTGCTTAAGGCCTGGATCGGAAACCGAAGCCAGCCAAGTTTGGGCGGCGGCTGGATCCTCACGCAACCATACTTGGGAGAGATGCTTGAGCATGTCTTTTCGGATGGTTGGGTTGGTTTCCGTGGTGAGGGATAATGCCAAACTGGAAGGGTCGATGTTTGCCCAGTTTTGCACCAAGCCTTTCATGGCACGCGCTCGTAGAGAGGGTGGCTCCAGGGTTTGTGCAAATGCGACCGCTGCGCTGGGATCTTGGTTTAACCATGCCGTCAGCGACTGACCCAGCGGATCGTGATGCGTGGCTCCGGGATGATCAATGGCCAACTTGGCGGCGGCCTGTGGGTTTTCTTCGATTAAGAGTGAAAAAATCGTTTGTCCTGCCGGGTAACTGAAATTTCCTAATGGCAATTTTTCAAAAAGCTCCACAGCCGTCTCAAGATCGGATTCTGCAAGCTGCGAGATGGCTTGAGAAATGGTCTGGGGTTCGAGGTTGGCGAGGTCGTGGTCATGGATGAGTTGAGCGGCGATTTCGGGCTGGGTGCGGCTCATGGACCAGGCGATGGATGCGAGCGCGCTGTTGGCCAGCTTAGAATCGGAGAGGCTGTGAGCCCAGGCGAGGGCTGCCTCGGGATCATGCATCGCCCAGGCGCCGGCGAAATTTGAGTAAATGCTGGGTGAGTTTGGCGGCATCGCCTCCATCAAACGCAGGCCTTCGGTTGGGTTTGTTGTGGCAAGTTTTGCGACGGCGATCTCCACGGCTTTTTCGCGGGTTTGTTGGGAGCTATTTTGAAGTTCGAGGATCAGGGCATCGGGATTTTGAATGCCGATTTCTCCGAGAACGGCACTTTCTGCAGCAAATTGGACAGGCTGGGCGAGGGTGGTATTTCGGCACCAAGCGAGAGCGCTTTTGGGGTCTGTCTTTGCCCAAACATGGCAAACGGCAGAAAGCGACAACGCGGTGTGAGGGCCACCGGTTTCCAGTGCGATTTGTGCGGTTTGCTGCGGGCGTATTTTGGCCATGGCACGCAACAGTCTGAAGTAGAGTCCGGCGCTTTGGCTGTGAAAATCGTTTCCTGATTGAGCGAAGTCGGGGGTTTGAATCACAACTTTCAGTGTCGATTCGAGTTCTGACCACTCAGCAGTTTCGAGTTGCGCTTCTAGCTGATCGTAAGGGTTGTTGCCGAGAGTGGAAATGCCGCCGCTTTTGATAATGCGAATGGTGAGATCCAGGACCGATTGGGTAGGCGCGCTGGGGTTTGGTGCAGGAGTGGGTGCTTGCTGGATCTGAGTTTTGGGGGCTTCGGGAGGGAGGCCCGGCGTGGATGCGAGCCGGGGGTTCCAGTGTGCGACAAGGAAACCGGAGCTGAAGCCAATAAGGCCCATGAGGAGCCATGGCATCCATCTTTTAAGCGATGGTGGCGGGTTTACAGAAGCCAGCTTTTGGGAGTGCATAGCGCTTGCGAGAAAGCCTCATCCTGTCTTTGAACTGGGTTTTGGGCAATGGGCAATTTTTCCGTCCGAGGTATCAACGGGAATCAGTGGGACAGCGGCAGCCGAGCGTTTCTCGAGACAGCCTGCCGCATGGCAGCCCGCAGGGTGGCGCGAAGACGGCAGCAAAGCGCCGTCCCTACCAGTTTTACTACAAACAAAACACCCCGATGAAGCCATGTTGGCCATCGGGGTGTGATGGGTTGGGAGTATGGAAAAAAGAAGTGGGACGGCGACGGAGCGTCGTCCCTACCACCTTAGATTATGGAGTGATCCGCACTTGTGTGGGAGCGGCGTTGCTGTTGCCGGGGTTCACGTTGAAACCGATCTCGATACTTTGGCCGGGAGCGAGGGTGCGATTCCAGTTTTCTGGCTGCACGGTGTAACGCGGTGAACTGGAGCTGGCGATAACTTTTCCGTTCCACATGGAGGTGATCTGACCGGGGTAATCAAATTCCAGCTTCCAGTTGGTCACGGATTGTGTGCCGGTATTTTTTAGGGTGATTTGGCTTCCCATTCCGCTGCCCCAGTTGTTCGTGATTTTATGGGTTAACTCCAATCCGCTTTGTGCGGCAGGTGGCTCGGGATTTGGAGTTGGGGCGGGGACTGCCGGGCTGGCCGAATGGGTGAATATGAAGTCGGTGGGGGCCGATTGCAATCCGCCGGGAGTCGCGCTGAACCCGAAATGAACGCTTCCGTTTGCTGGAATATCTTTGTTCCAGGAAAACGTGGAGGCGTCGAACGTGCGCAGGTTTGACGTGGGCAAGACCTTCGCGTTCCAGATGGAACTCACGCTCCAATCGGCGAGGAAGGCGAGCTTCCAATCCCGAAGGACGCTGTTGGTGCGATTGGTAATCGTGACTTCTGTGGTGAAACCGCTGCCCCAATTTGAGCTAACATGATATTGCACCACCACTTCGGGCAGAGTCACCGTGAGGTTGGGCGAAACCGGGGCAGGCGTTGGTGTTGGCGCAGGCGTCGGCTGTGGCGCGGGTGTCGGCTGTGGCGCGGGTGTCGGCACCGGCGTTGGCACCGGTGTTGGCGTTGGCGTTGGATTGCTAATAGGATCAGTGACTTGGCCGCTGTAAGTAAACCGATACGAAGTCGGCAACACGCTGAGAGTTCCTGGCGAGGCGATGAATCCAAAATTCACAGTGCCGCCAGCGGGAACCGCACTGTTCCATGGGAATGTGGCGGCGTTGAATTCGTAGTTGGTGTTGCCTTGTTTTGTAAAGGTCGCGCTGTAAATCGAGGTGATGTTAGGATCAAACTCAAATCCGAGGTTCCAGTTGCGCAGGGTGCGCTGGGTTTTGTTGCGGATCGTGACATCCACCTGCATGCCGCTTCCCCATGAGTTGGTGACCTTGTAATCCACCCGAACATCCGGGAAATCGACAAAAGCTTCGCCGGCACCGGGGTTCTCGCTTGGAGGTAAGACGACACCAGGGCCTCCGTGTTCACCGTGATCTCCATCCTCCGGTGCACAAGTGCAATCTTCACCACAACCTCCAACAGGCGGCACCATGGGAGCCGGCATCGGACCGTAGTCCACGCCTCCAAAATCGAGATCACTTGTGGAGTAAAAAGATTCCCCGGCCGGATCAATGCGCTGCCAGATCACATAGAGGACATGACGTCCGGTCCGGGCGGGGAAATTGACATCAAAACGGAAGTAGCTGCCCTGCAAGGTGGCGTTTTCCGCACCGGGAAGCGGTTCGAGATCCGACCAGCGGAGGGGTTGAAGGGGATCATAGCCGGGTTTGGTGATGTAGGCCATGAAGTAGCTGGGTTCATGCGGGGTGGGGGCGTAAAACACACAGGTGTAAGGTCCGGCCAGCATGGGAGTGGCGGGCCAGTCTGTGCGAGCGAGATCAAGTCCACGATATTTGGTGCGCCCTGCGCCGGCGAGTTGGCCGTCGGGGATGAGGGCTTGATAGTTTTTGAGGGGTGTCAGGCGATTGACCTCATGCCAATCATAAAAGGCTTGAGTGCCTTCTGCGGCGATGGCTGCGGCGGCGGCATCAGATTGTGGGGTTTGCGGATTCTCCAGAAAGATCTGGTAGGAACGACTGATAGGATCGGACATGGAACCATGGCCGAACAGAGGTTGCGTGGCGGTGGCCATCGCAAGGACGACAGCGAGGGATTTAATGTTGCATTTCATAAGGCAGGCCTTATGCATAGTCACTGTTCGGAAAAAAGCTTGTCAGACTCGACGAACAGGGACGGAAACTCGATGAATGAATAAGGACCGTCCGCATCGCTAAATGCAAACGGCAGAGGGCTTTACTCCTGAACAAGCTTCCGCTTTCGATACAGAGTGCTTTCGTCAATCCCGAGGGTCATGGCTGCCGCGCTGAGCGTGGGACTGGATTCGATCACTTGCAGGAGATGAGCTGTTTCAATCTCCTGAAGCGTGTGCGGGCCGCCGATATGCAAGGATGCAGAGTGGGGGGACGATGTGGTTGATCCAGAAGTCATGGGGAGATCTTCAGGTTCAATGTTTTTGCTGCGGGCGAGAATGACGGCGCGCTCGACCGCATTGCGAAGCTCCCGAAGATTGCCCGGCCATGCATGGCTTAGGATAAGATGAGAAGCTTTGGTTGAGAAGCTTTCGACCGGGCGTTTGTATTGGGTGCCAAAAAATTTAAGGTAACTCTCTGAAAAAGTTAGGATGTCTTCGGGTC
>JBGTLQ010000171.1:0-38785 GCA_041744075.1 Terrimicrobiaceae bacterium | reverse complement strand
AACCGTCGGCCTGGCTCAGGCCAATTTTCCGGCGGCGTCCAATCAAAATTCATGGTCGAGCCATCCATCACCAGGCTGCCATTGTTGAGGAATTCGACTGACCCATTTTGCCCAAAATATTGCAATGTCACCAAGCTGCCTGTTCCCCAAGTGGATGACGAGGTAGCTCCAATGGTGAGGGCGGCCGTCTCGCCGATGGCGCTCAATCGCCCGTTAGCCCCGAGATCGAGATCCCCATTAAAAATGAGGGAGGCTGTTTCCGTGCCTGTTGCCACCGCTTGAATGTTGGCCATGTTGCCGGACGTGTTCACAGGTCCTTGGAATGTCAATGTGGCGGCCCCATTGGCGGCCGTCGATTCCGCCCGAAAGAGTGACCCTGCGGCCAGATTCACTGTCCCTCCGTAGGTCGCCGTAATACTTCCCGTGTGGGTGGCAAGGAGACTCGCATTAGCAGCAATATTGGTCACAATCGAGGCCACACCAGCTGTGGGCGTGATTGCGAAGGGACTGGCGTTGCCGCTAATAGTGAGATCGTCATTCAGATCGAGCTGGTTGACATTACCGCCTGTTGTCTGAGTGATTGTGAGTTGATTGATCGTTTGTGGAATTCCAGCTGAGATTGTGATCGTCCGCGTCCCGGTGGTGACATCCAACAACTGGGCATCGTCACCAACAAGAGGAACTCCGGTGTCCCAGTTCGCAGGATCCTCCCACGTTCCACTGGCGTTGGGGTCTCCATTTCCATCCCAGACCACTGGAAGCGCATGAAGCGACAGGCATGATCCGAGGAACGCACTAGAGGCCAAGGTTTTCAAAACCCAGAAATTTGAATATCTGACGTTTGTTTTCATAGGGGGGTGAGTAAACTCAATATCTTTTATTCAACATCGCAACAACTAAATGATGTTAAACGTAACACAAGTCTGCACGGCCATCGGAATGTCAGTGCCAAGTCGCCTGACGTCTTAAGATCTGTTCTGAGAGGCAGCAGAAATTTTTGCTCGGATGGCCCAGCGTATTGGTGAGAGCTCTTCCTCCAGAGAAAGAGGGAAAGGGGTGTGACTGGAGATCTCTGTAAAAAAACCTTCAACCCAGGAAAATCCTGGATCCGAGAACCCGTTCCTGAATTAGCAGGTCGGATATCAGGCCATAACAAAGGATTGGCATGCGCAAGGAATCATGACCGTGCTTGCCCCCGAACCCACTTATGTTCGTTCGCAGAAAGCCATGTACGGTTTTGGTATTTGTCAGTCCAACAGCGACTGCAAATACTCAGAGGGCTCATAGTCTTCGATGAGCACTTTGGTTTCGCCATCGCGGAACATCCTGACTTGGGTGACGCGGATTTCCGGCGTTTTGTGCGGGGCGAAGAGGATGTCATCATGGGTGGCATTCAAGTGCTCGGCAAATTTATCAGGTGTGAGGGAACCGCCGAGATGGTCACTGCGGCCCGTGGCGACGTGGATGGTGCCGCGGACTTTTTCATCTTGGATGTCCCGTCCGCTGAAGGGGAGGAGTTGGGTTCCGAAGCCGAGTTCGCCGAGTTCGCCGGTGACTGGGTCGGAGGTTAACTTTTTGTTGTGGATGGCCACGGTTTCGGGGTTGCCTTTGAGGAGTTCTGCGCTCTGAATCCGACCGCCGCTTACTTTCATTAGGCCGATAGTGCCGTCTTCATATTTGAGGGGAAAAGTGCCACTGGCACCCGTGGGAACAAAATAGACTTCGCCGGCGGGAAGATTTGCCACATCCGGTTCGTCACCGAGGCAGAGGCCATGGCTTTTTTGGGCTTCTTGGCCGGAGAGTTCAAGTTTCAAGGTGTGCGTGTTGCCCTCGATTGCGAAGTCGATTTCAACCCACTCGGCGAGTGTGAGGCCGAGACGGAGTTTTTCAGCTTCCACGCTGACTTCTCGATAATCAACGGCCAAACCGGAGGAAAGGATGACTTGGTTGACGCCGTGCAGGGTGGCCCCACGGAATCCGTATTTTTTGGCAAAGGCTGTGAGAGGTGCGGTGGCCGAATATGTCGAGATGCAGAGAATGATATCGTAATTTGGGTAAATGTCTTTTTCGAGACTGAGTTCGCTGCCATCGGGAGCGATGGCCAAGTCGGGGAGGTCGAGGTTGCTGCCTCCGGTGATCTGGTAAGCGAAAATTTCACCGCCTTTGAGGCCGAGTTCTGTCATCACCCCTTGATGCAGGGCCTCGTGGAAGTGGGTGATGGCGTTTCTCTGGATGGAAAGGTCCGGGTTTTTTAGAAACTGAAAACCTTTAATCTCTTTGGGATCTTCGAGGTCGATCAGGATCGCAATGCTTTGGCCGGGTTTTGGACCAAACGTGGTGGTCAGAAGGCGCGAGAGGCTGAAGGGGGGAAATGTTCTTGCCGCGATTTGTTCGGAGATTGTCATTGTTTGCATACAAGCGAGTTTACGCCGATGACTCAAGAATCGATGCATGGTATTGCGGTTTTCTCCAGAGAATGGCCGCCTCGATGATCAACCAGACTTCCAGGAGGAGGGAGGCGGCCCCGATGGCTATCAGCGGAATATTTCCCTGAGCGAGCCAAGAGGGCGTGGCTCCCGCGCCTAGAAATAGCTGCTGGCTTGTCGCCCAAAATGGCATGACCAGCATAAAAATCATGGGGGGAATAAGGAACCAAAACGGTTTGTTGTGGGACCGCACGTAAAAGGTGATTACGATGAAAGCAATCCCGGCCACAAGTTGGTTTGTCGCGCCAAAAAGCGGCCATAACAACATTCCACCTTTGCCAGCATTGGTGAGTGACCATTCCTGCCCGGCGGCGGGGATAGCAGCCAAAACTGCGGCTGACCCCACAGCGAGAAGCGTTGCTCCATGGGTCCCGCCAATCACGGAAGTCAGTGGATTCGTTGGCTTTTCCGGCCTTTTGAGTGCCGATGCCAATTCTTGAATAATGTAGCGTTGCAATCGACAGGCGGAATCCATCGTGGTGGCAGCAAATGACGCCACAAAAACCCCCATCAGGGCAATCCCTACAGGCAGAGGAATTCCCGTGGCACCCAACAGATTTCCTGCCCCATTCACAAAAGCTCCAATCGTTGCGGCAAGGGAACCTGCTTTGCCCCAGTCGGTGTATTGATGCGCCCACGCCGCGCTGCCGGTGATGATGTCGCCGCCCGGTATGGTCACCCCGAGCCCAAGACCGGCCACGCATGCCAGGATCACAAGCGTCGCAAGAAAACCCTCCACCAACATGGACCCATATCCCACAAATTGCGCATCGCCCTCCCCGGCCAATTGTTTGCTGCTTGTCCCGCTGCTCACAAGGCAATGGAAACCACTGATGGCCCCACAAGCAATGGTGATAAAAAGGAACGGAAAAATTGGGGGCGCTCCGGCGGGATGAGCTTGAAACGCCGGTGCCACGATCTCCAACGGGAGCCGCTCCCCGGTCAGAACTGCCGAGCCTCCAAAGATGGAAGCAACCACCACCCCCAGCACCAGAAGAGCCATGGTCGAAAGCAGTTGAAGGGAGTTGATAAAATCGCGGGGCTGCAAGAGCAACCAAACCGGCAGGACGGAAGCCACATAGCAGTAAGCCAGCATCAACGCCGTCCAGGCCCAGACCGGCATGGCGGCAAGCGTTTCGTTGAAGGCGTGCAAATACCCCACATCACCAAAAATCACCGAGAGATACATCAGGGCGAGCGCCACCAATGAAGGCAACAAAATAGGGACACCTTTGCGATGAAGGTAGGAACCAATCAGCAGGGCGATGGGAATCTGCACCAGACAGGGAAAAATGGCGGTCGGGAATTGTTTAAAAACAGCGGCCACAACCAGCCCAAAAACAGCCAGCACAATGGTCAAAGCCCCCACCAAGACCACCATAAAAAGCAACCTCACCCGTGGTCCAACCAAAGTGCCAGCCAGATCTCCCACTGACTTGCCCTGATTCCGAAGACTCACGACCAAGGACCCCAGGTCATGCACAGCCCCCATAAATATTGACCCAAACACCACCCAGAGCACCGCTGGCACCCAGCCCCAAATCACGGCGATGGCAGGTCCCACGATGGGGCCCGTGCCGGCAATGGATGTGAAATGATGCCCAAAAACAATGCTCCTCGGGGTGGGCACATAATCGACCCCATCTTCAAGCTCCCGCGAGGGACAAAGGCGATCCCGATTCAGACCAAAAACCTTCTGACCCAGCCAGCGCCCATAGGTACGGTAGGCAACCACATAGAGAAAAAAAGCACCGGCGGCGATAAACAGAGTTGCCATGGAGGGAGATGGGGGAAATCAGGGGTTTTTGAGATACCAGTCGTAGGCAGATCGAATCCCTTCCCGCAATGGGATTTTCGGTTTCCAACCCAAGGTCGTCATTTTTGAGACATCAAGGAGTTTCCTTGGTGTGCCATCCGGCTTGGACGAATCAAAAACGAGTTCTCCACCAAATCCCAACACCTCACATATCGTTTCCGCCAATTCGCGAATCGTCACATCTTCCCCACAACCAATATTTAAAATCTCCGGCGAGTTGTAGGTTTCGAGAAGAAAAACGCAGGCATCTGCGAGGTCATCCGCATGCAGGAACTCGCGCCGGGGCTTTCCAGAACCCCAAACACCCACCGAATCCGCCCCCGAGGTTTTGGCCTCGTGAACTTTACGAATCAGGGCAGGAAGAACGTGAGAGGACGTGAGATCAAAATTATCATTTGGCCCGTAGAGGTTGGTGGGCATCGCCGAAAGAAAGTTTTTGCCGTATTGGCGGGCGTAGTATTGGCAAAGGCGGATGCCGGCGATTTTTGCTATCGCATAGGCTTCATTGGTTGGTTCGAGTGGCCCCGTGAGCAGGGACTCCTCGGAGATGGGTTGGGGAGCAAGCTTGGGGTAAATGCAGGAACTGCCCAAAAATAAAAGCTTCTCCACTCCAAAATCTGCGGCCGCCTCGATGATGTTATTTTGGATCGCCAAATTCTGAAGCAGAAACTCCACAGGATAGGAGTTATTCGCCACAATCCCCCCCACCCTCGCCGCAGCGTCCACCACGACCGTTGGTTTTTCGTTCTCAAAAAATGCCCGCACTGCGGCCCGATCTATGAGATCCAACTCGCTCCTCGTTCGCACCAACGTATGCGCATACCCACACGCCTTCAGTCGGCGGCAAATCGCACTGCCCACCATCCCGCGATGACCAGCCACAAAAATTTTGTCCTCAAGTTTCATGGAGGCTTTTGTATCGGAAGTGGCTACGGAAAGGCAAACTGCTTTCGTTTCACCTCATGCCTTGCCCAATCGGCAGGAAGGCGTTAAGGAACTCTGATGGCCCGCAAATCTAGTCGTCCCCTCGCCGGACTTTGGCTCGCTCTCGCAATCCTTCTTGTGGCTGCGGCTTTCCTCGGCGCTGTCTTTATTTTTTCCGGGGATTCGAACCCTTACCGCACGGTTCCCGAGTTGGAGGTTCGCTCGTACTTGGAGAATGCCAACAGTCTGCGAGGCAATGTTTATCGGATCGACGGGGAGGTCGTTAACTCGCTCGCTTGGTCGCCCGCCTCGGGACGGCTCATCGCGGTTGGGGTCAATGACGGCCAAGAAATCCTGCCTGTGCTCGTCACCACAGAATTCAACCAAATCAATATCCAAAAAGGGCAAAAATTTATTTTCCTGCTGGAAGTTGATGAGAATGGTATCTTGAAAACCAAGAACCTCACAAAATCATGAAGTCCTTTTGTCTGATCGCCCTCCTGCTCCCCTTCCAATACGTCCTCTCCCAAGCCCCGGGAACCATGGACCAGCCTCCTTCGCCTGCCGCAGCGCCTGCGCAAGCCGCTTCCGCCCCGTCCGGGGGATCACAATCCTCGTTCTTGGGGAGTGACGCGCCCATGCTGGATCCCGGAAGCGAGATTGTGACTTGGGATGGCAGGAATTGGAATATTAACAACAACCGAATGTTTGAAGCCCGCTTCGAGAAGTTCCTGAGTGCTCCAGGATCTGAGGGGGAGGCGGACCGCGAATACCAAGCGATCATTGAGTCCATCATGGACAAGATGGCACCAAACAGCATCACCCCCACCTCCACCGATGAGGCCTTTCAATTGCTCCCCAAAGCCTCGGCCTTCGATGTGGATGCCAATTTGTGTGATGCAATTGCCAACCAAGTTTATTCATCATGGCTGGCCCGTCGCAGCAAAGACCGCTTGGTGGCTGCCAATAGAGGTCTCGAAGAGGAGCGAAAACGTTTGGAGTGGAATGCGAAGGTCACGGCTCAAGGAAGTGCTTTGGAACCTGGTCGTTCGGGCGGAACCACGGAAACAAACTCCCAGGCGCAAAGCTCATCAAACCTAAAGCGTGACATGGAAATGCAGCCGATTTTATCTCGTCTGGCGGAGATCAACGGGCTTCTCAAAGCAAACCAGCTCAAAAGCGAAGTGGCGGAGTTGCAGGTCAAAATTGAATTCCAAGCGCTGCTGGTTCAGCTGTTTCTTCAGCGACGGTTTCAACACGTGGTGATTGGAACGCGATTTTATCGAAGCATTTTTGCGGATGGGGACAGCCAATTACGGGTGGGAGACGATGCAAAGAACCTGTTTTCTAAAACCACCGGATTGCCACCAACTCTTGGCACGATTGATTCGATGGCCAATGAGGTGATGCGCGATGTGCGTGAGGGTGTTGCCGCTTTCCGCTTCCTCCTTGAGAAAGACGAACTGGAGAGCGCCACCAAGCGGCTCGCCGAGACCTTTCTGATCGGGGAATATCTCCCTGATGTCCGCACTCTGGCACGTGACGACAAACGGCAAGCCCTCGCCTTTGCCCAAGCCACCAATAAACTCATCAGCGCCATTGAGGTGAAAGATTATGCTTTGGCAGAAACTATTGTCACCGAGTTAGCAGGTTCGGCGAAGGACTTTGATAGTTCCAAGCCGATGGCAGCCATTGAAACCGCAAAAACCGTCTCGGCCATGCACATTGCCAAAGCCCGCAACGCTGCTGTGAGCGGGGACCGTGAGGTGCTGGAGACAGAACTCCGTGCAGCAACCGAAATCTGGCCAAGAAACCCGGCTCTTGCCGAGGTCAGCGGACAAATCTTCTCGCAAGCCGATGTCCAAGGACGCGCGTTGCTGGATTTCGATCAACTCCTCGGCCAGAAAAATTACCGTCAGATCTTCGATGACCGTATGCGTTTTATTGCCGCGACAGCCATGCACCCCGAACGTCAGGAACAGCTCCGTCAGGTCCTTGACAACATGGCAACCGTGGAGGCCGCCATCATCCGCTCCCAAGAAATTGAAAAACGCGGCGATTATGCCGGGGCCTGGGAAAGTGCCGAGCGGGCCTTCAAAGAAAACCCTGATGACAATAAACTCAATCAACTCCGATCCGACCTCACAACCCGTGCTGCAGACTTTGTGAGAGCTCTTCGCGAAGCCCAGAGTCTCGAGTCAAAAAACCAGCCGGGTTCCAGCCTGGCATGGTATTTGAAAGCCCAGAAGGAATACCCGCCCAGCGAATTTGCAAGGGATGGGATTCAGAGGCTAACCAAAGAAATTCTTCCTGACGCGACATGATCCACTGGCCTCGTAGCGGAGCTTGGAACAAGCTTCGGATCTGAGCAAAAAGGCTTTTTTTGGAATCAAGCCTCCACGGCTCCATCAGCAAAATACGAAAAGCGTTCCGTTTTTTGCGACTTTCGCCGATTCATGGGGTTTCTAGGGGATGAACAAACGGATTCTCATTTTGGGTGTGGTTGCCCTCGCGCTGGCATCAATCATTGTTTGGCGGTGGGTGGCCGGGTGGGGATTGGTCACTGTCAACTTTGTGGATGCCCCCCTCTCGAAGGTGATTGCCTCTGTGGAGCGGCAAAGCCGCCTCAAAATCGCGACCAATGCCGATATGGAAACCAAAGTGACCCTCCAGGCAAAAAGCGCCCCAGTCTTTGAAGTTCTGGACACGCTCTCAGTTCGATTGGATGGAAACATGCGATTGGCCTACGTGCTGGCCCCTGACAAAACCCAAGCACGCGCGGGAGTTGCTGCCATTTCTGCTTCGGAGCGGGCGGAGGGCTGGAAAATATTTTCATCAGGCTTTGGTGGCGGAATGTTGCCGCAGGGGGACGCCGTTCCTGATCTCCGTAAAGTTGCTCTCAAACCAAGCGCCGTGGAGGATCGCTCGCTTCATGCTCTATTGGACCAAGCCTCCCAGAAAACCGGAATTTTCTTTGCTGCACCTGAGAGTTGGAATCCGGTTGTGGGCAGCCTCCCAAAATCCGGAGAGGCTTCTGCATTCGCCAAGCGGCTCGCATCTTCCACAAAAGGTCAGGTTCAGGAAGTTATTCTGATAAGGGTGCGCGGCCCCAGGAGCCAGAACCCTGATGAACCAAGACCGGAACGCCGGTGGGAGGGTGGACGCAATGCGGAAAACCGGTCCGAATGGATGGCCGAGCGAATGGAAGCCCAGATTGCCCTGCTTCCCAAAGAGGAGCAGCAAGAAGCCCGCAAGGATTTTGATGAAATGCGTGCCTTCTGGCAGGAAGTCCGCGCTTTGCCCGAGGACGAACGCCGGGCGAAGGTCGAGGAAATGATGAGTCGCCCGGAAATCCAAGATCGCATGGCCGAACGGATGGCCGCAAGGGACGACAAACGGTCACCTGAGCAACGTACCCAGCGCTATCGTCGCTACTTTGAGCGCAAACAACAGGCTCAGAACTCCCAATGATTTTGCCCTCACGATTTTCTCACAAGAGGGCTTTCACGTTGATCGAACTCCTGGTCGTCCTCTCAATCATTGCCATGTTGGGTGTGATCGCGGCCCCGGAATTCTCAAGGACCATCGAAAGAGCGCGCAGCACGGCCTGCCTGGGCAACCTGAGAAGCCTCGGCGTTGCGGTCAACAGCTTTGTGAGTGATAACGATGGCCGGTTTCCCTACATCAACAATCCTCCCCCCTACGAGGTCTATGAGGAAGATGATGACCTCCCTGACGATGTGGAGCCTGTGACGATGATGGAAGCTTTTGGTCAATATGGTATTTCAGACAAAAGCTTTCGCTGCCCTAGCGATGTCAAAATGAAGAATTTCTTTTCCTCGGTCGGTACTAGCTATGAGTGGGTTCCCCGCATTGATGACGAGCCGAGAGTGGCTCCCAAAGTACTTTCCCGTCGCAGAGGGCTTGTCGAAAGGCCGTTGGGAAGAATTACTATTATTAGGGATTGGGAAGGCGTCCACTTTGGCCGCAGCAATAGGCTATACGGAGATGGCCGGGTCGTGATGGTCACGCATCCGCGTTAGGGTAGCCCGACAAGCAGATTTTTTGTTATTGGATCTCCTTGGATTGATGATTGCCGGCAGTTGATTTTTAATGACTTTTTTGGGGTCAGTCCTTTTTTCTTGCTTTTTTTATCACCTGACAAAGCCGCTCCCAAGTGGTTTCTCCGGAGCGTCCGGTCCATTGCCAAACGAACCAACCGACGCCGGCTGAGACCAGGATGGAGACAACCACATCCGAGAGATGGTGAGCGCCAAGCATGATGCTTGACCACCCAATAAGAGCAGCGATGCCCATCGCGACGATGCCCGCGGGTGGGCAACCGTAGAGGAGCGGCCAAGCGAAGCCGAAGGCTGTGGCCGTGTGGCCACTGGGGAAGGCATTGTATTTGGAATTCCCAATAAGGAGTTTGCCATCATGCCAGGGGCCATAAAATCCTTGGGCGATTTCCGGACTTGCCCGCGGGCGGGTGCGTCCGGTGGTTAAGCGGGAGAAATTCACGATGATCCCAGCCAGTGTCGAAGCCAACATGGCGGCAACGATCAGTCGGGTCCAACGTCGGTTCTTGGTCAACCGAGCACAGCCAAGCCCCACTCCTCCGGCAACCATCAGCCATGGCCAGTCACCCCATTTGCGAACTTGGGAGTGAAACATTTTCATGGGGTGGGAATTCCAGTCCTTCCCTTGGTAAAATCTCACTTCCCTGGCGACCTCGGGATCAACCAGAAACGCTGCCGTGACGCCCCCCGCGCACAAGGCGAGGACCAGAATGGCGGCCCAAACACGAAGGTTCAAACCTCGTCCTCCGAGACGCCGTAATACTTCTCGCCCAGCACAACTTTTGGGCGGCCATTTGTCGATCTCCAGCGGTTGGTATCACGAAGGGAGTAGATGCACCCACAATACTCCTGCTGGTAAAATTTTTCACGTTTGGAAATCTCCAACATGCGTTGGGCTCCCCCCTTTTTTCGCCAGTTAAAAGTCCAATAATTCATACCTGGGTAGCGAGAGGCGGCACGAACACCACACCCGTTGATTTGATCCAAGTTTTTCCAACGTGAAATCCCAAGGCAGCTGGTGATGAGTGGGAAGCCATGTTCATGGGCATAAAGGGCCGTGCGTTCAAAGCGCATATCAAAACACATCGTGCATCTTTCACCGCGCTCGGGAGCCCACTCCAAACCCTTCACCCGCTCAAACCAACGATCCGTGTCATAGTCGGCATCAACAAACGCAATCCCCATCTGTTCAGCAAAACGGATGTTTTCGAGTTTTCGCAGTTCGTATTCTTCCTTGGGATGGATGTTGGGGTTATAAAAATAAACTGTCATTTCAACGCCCGAAGCACGAATGGCTTCCATGACTTCGCCCGAGCAGGGGGCACAGCAACTGTGGAGAAGCACCTTGTTGGCTTCTGCGGGAGGGGTGATTGGGTCGCGCTGGCCGGGGTCGCTCGATGCCATCATTTTTTGAAAACAATCATTTCAGCGTCGATAGACATAATGGTCCACGTGCTTGGAAAAACATAACCTGGCTGAAAGTCGGGGATGTAAGTCGTCCCATAATAATAGACTTCGCCTTTTTTGTTTCTATAAACGGGTCCCGGCACGGGGATGTAGTTAAAGCGCGGTGGAACAGATACCAGTCGGGTTTGTTGCCGGGAGCTGGTATCGCGGAGGATGGCGGCATCGGCTCCGTTGGCCCGGGCGTTGTAAAGGATGCTGTTGCGAAGGAACGCCCATCCGCGCGTTGAGGAAAAGGTCAACTTGCCGATGCTTTTGTAAGGTCGGTCGGGGGATTTCCCAAGGATGGGAATGGGGGCGTCTTTGGGTTTGGGGGGATAAACGGTTGTTGTGGAGGGAAAATAGTACATCGAGGTCGAACTCACCGAGGCACAGCCGACAAGCACCAGTGAAAACAGCCCGGCAATGCCCGACGAAAGAAGGTGCCGAAAGAAGTTTGAATATTTTTTTGTCATGCTCGTTCTTATAATTGCTCACACAAACCTATGAAAATCAAACTCACACTGCTAGCGCTTGCCGGGATGCTTGTTATCGCAACCTCGGCCCAAGCGGGTCCTCGTTTCGGAATCTCGATCAGCGCCGGAGGTTATTACCAACCTCGGCCCGTGTATTGTGCACCGGTTTATTACCAGCGCCCCGTGGTGGTTTACAGGCCACGGGTGGTTTACCGGAACCCTGGCTGGAACTGTGGACCCGTGGGTCGCCCGATTTATCGTCAGGCAAGGTATAATCACTACGGCTGGCGTTAGTGGTTTCTCTAAGGACTTGGGTCCTCCGCAAGCCCCGCGCTTCGGAGGCCCCGCCTTTGGAGAAATTAAGCAGCTTCTTTTTCCTGCTTGCGGCGCAAAATTGGGGGACGTTTGCCCTCAACCGCAGCCCGGTTGATGGTCACCTCCGCGAGGTCATTGCGGCTAGGTGCGTCATACATGACGTCCAACATGATTTTTTCGATCAGAGACCGAAGTGCGCGGGCTCCCGTGCCTTTTCGCAGAGATTCTGCGGCGAGGGCCTTAAGCGCATCCTTGGTGAAAAGAAGGTCGATCCCCTCCATGGACATCAACTTGGCGTATTGTTTGACCAGCGCATTTTTTGGCTCGGTGAGAACATTGATGAGTTCGTCTTCCGTGAGTGGGGCCAAATTCGCGGTGACAGGTAGGCGACCAATAAATTCTGGAATCAGGCCGTAAGCGAGGAGGTCCTCCGGTTCGACAAGGAAGTTTCCTGAAGCGCCATGGGCTGGCTGGTCGTGGGTGTGAAAACCCAGGGTTTTGCCGCCCAGCCGGCGTTCAATGATTTTGTCCAAGCCCACAAAGGCGCCTCCACAGATGAAGAGGATATTTTCGGTGTTAACCTGAATGTATTCCTGCTGCGGGTGTTTTCGCCCTCCTTGTGGAGGAACATTGCAGACCGTGCCTTCCAAGATTTTGAGGAGCGCTTGTTGGACGCCTTCCCCGGAGACGTCGCGGGTGATGCTCACGTTTTCCGTGCGTCGGCCAATCTTATCGATTTCATCGATGTAAATGATCCCAAGTTCCGCGCGTTTGACATCGTAGTCCGCATTTTGCAAGAGCCGAAGGATGATCGTTTCCACGTCCTCGCCAACGTATCCTGCTTCGGTGATCGAGGTGGCATCTGCAATGCAGAATGGCACATCAAGGATTTTGGCGAGGGTTCGCGCGAGCAGAGTCTTTCCCGAACCCGTGGGGCCGAGAAGGAGGATGTTGCTTTTTTCGATTTCAACATCGGCCAGCGAGTTCGCACCGAGTGTGGGGGTTTTGCCAGGCACAAGAATGCGCTTGAAATGGTTATGGACGGCTACCGAAAGCACTCGCTTGGCAACATCCTGCCCAACGACATGAGCATCCAGTTCCCGCTTGATGTCCGCGGGTTTAGGAACCCGGATCGTTGTTCGGGTTTTGCGATCCTCATCAGTAAATTCTTTGTCGAGAATTCCTTTACAAACTGTGATGCAGCTATCGCAAATGTAAACGCCGGGACCGGCAATAAGTTTGCGAACTTCCGAGTGGCTCTTGCCACAGAAGGAACACATCGTGAGGTTGCTCGCTCTAGCCATGAGATGATTGCTACACCAAACTGAAAACGAGCGGAAGCCTTAACGCATAAAATCCAAAAGATCCCGAGGGATCAAGAATCTGAGGATTTTGCGGCATCACCTGATTTTGTCGGTTCTGCTAGTTTGAGGTCTTTGCGGGATTCCACAACTTGGTCCACAAGCCCATACTCACAGGCTTCTTTGGCGCTCATGTAATAATCGCGGTCAGCATCCCGTTCGACTTGCTCGATTGGTTTTCCCGTGTGCTCAGAAAGAATGCGGTTCAAACGTTTCTTGAGCTTGAACATGAATTCCACCTGACGCTCCACATCACTGGCTTGGCCCTGTGCTCCACCGGAGACTTGGTGAATCATGATGTCAGAATTTGGAAGAGCGAAACGTTTGCCTTTGGTTCCAGCCGCAAGAAGCACGGCTCCCATGCTGGCAGAAATGCCCATGCAGTAGGTATTCACATCGCAGGTCACAAATTGCATCGTGTCATAAATGGCCAGCCCCGCTGTGACTGATCCGCCGGGTGAATTGATGTAGATGCTGATGTCTTTTTTGGAGTCTTCCATCTGAAGAAAAAGCATCTGGGCAATCACGATATTTGCGACATGGTCGTCAATCGGTGTTCCGATAAAGATGATGCGGTCTTTGAGAAGCCTCGAGTAGATGTCATAGGCCCGTTCACCGCGTCCGGTTTGTTCGATGACTGTGGGGATGAGATAGGAGTTTTGCATAGATGAAATATTATCGAAATTAAGCGACGGCCTTAACGGTAACCTTGTCCACCAGCAAATCAAGGGCCTTGCGTGCCAGAACCTGCTCGCGGAGACCGTCGATGCCACCTTTCTTTTTCAGGTCGGTGACAAACTTTTTGACAGGAATCTCGTAGCGTTGGGCAAGTTCAAGGATGAGACCCGTGAGATCGGCTTCGGTGGCTTCAAGTTTTTCTTTCTCAGCCACGCGCTGAAGGAGGAAGTTGGTGCGAACGCGGTCACGTGCTCCCTTCTGTGCCGCACCGATCAATTCATCCTGATGGTTCTGAATCTCGTCATCGCTGATACCTCGCATTTGGTTTTCCCTCACGATTTCTTGGAGAATTCCGCGTGTTTCCCTGGCCACAAAAGATTCTGGCAGTTCACAATCGACTTTGGAGCTTATGTAATTTACAGCCGCCTGGCGTTTTTCGGCGTCAAAAGAATAATCGGCGCTAGCCTCTAAACGCTCTCGAATTTTTTTTATCAAATCCTCAGATGTGGAGCCCGGGTCGATTTTGTCTGCGAGCGCATCATCAAGATCCGGAATATTTTTGGCATTGATGGCATGAAGTGTCACCGTATATTCCACCGTTTTGCTGCGGAGCGGTTCAAAGGAAAAGTCCTCAGGAAGTGTGAGGGGGAAGGTTTTTTCACCACCAACCTCAAGACCTGCGATGGCTTGGCTAAAACCGGGAGCAAGCACATCATCCGAAAGAAGCAGCCAGGCATTGCGTTTGCCACAAACCTGAGGAGGCGCATCGGGAATGGCTTCGGCCAATGGTTTGCCATCCAAAGTTGCGGCATAGCTTGCCACGGCAAAATCTCCAATCGCGACGGGGCGTCCTTCCACCGGGTCAAAGGTTGCGTGGGGTTCCTTCAATCGATCCAGAAAAGCGGTCACATCTTCCTCGGTGACCGGCTTGCGAGTGATATCGGCGGGGATGTTGGAGTAATCGGGCAATTCAAATTCCGGCTCAGTGATCACAGTTGCCTCAAAGCGCAGTGTATCATCAGAAGCGATCTTGGGGCCGTCCACATCGGTCACTGACAACACTCGGAGATTTTTTTCTTTGATGGCTTCAGAGAGAGTTTCGCGGAGAAGCTTTGTGCTCAACTCTTCCGTGATGTTTTTGGCAAAGCGGGATTCAATCAGGGAGCGGGGAGCTTTGCCGGGACGGTAACCGGGCACTTTGGCATGACGCTGGAATTCGTTGGTGAGGGATTCCCGTTCGCGGTTCACGCGCTCGGCCGGGACCTCGACACGAAGGGTGGAGACACAATTGGGTTTGGATTCGACGACAATATTCATGGGCAGTCGGATAGCAAAGCACAGCAACCCCGGCGGGACAACCAGCGATTTTTCTGACTGTGCAATATTTTGGCTATTTTTTTGAGAGCGAGAAGTAGTCGATCAGCTCAATATTGTTGCGGTAGGGGTCAAAAAAAGGATCTCCGAGCAACTCACCAAAAAGCTGGGGGTCCACCATCGCCTGGAATCCTCCAAGGCTGGCAGCTGCCCGAGGGATATTCCCCTCTTGCAGGGCAAGGGCCGCTGCACCCAAAAGCCAGAGGTCAGCTTGATTTTTGATTCCCACCGTGGCGTAATTGGCAACCATCGAACGAACCTCCTCCTCTCTTCCTGCTTGGAGTTTAAAGATCATCAGAAGGTTGGACATTCCAACGCTTCCTGGGTCCCCCTTGGAAGCCTCCTCCAAATCAAGGATCGCTGCTGCCAAGTCACCTTGTTTGCGGAGCACGCGGGCTCTCAGAAATCGGTTGTAAGGACTACTGCCAGGCAAGGAAATCGTTTGTGAGTAAGAAGCCAAAGCCCCATCAAGATCCTCCCGCTGTTCTTGGCTCCAGCCGAGATGGCGCCACCCCTCAATATCCTCAGCGTTCAGCTCAAGAATCTTTTTGGCGACTATCTCGATTTGGTCCCAATCTTTTTTTGCAATCGGATCCTTCAATTGCCCTCGAAGTTCCTCAACTTTTGCTTGGCGGATTTGCTCAGGAGAAGGCGGCGGTGTGGGGGTAGGCTCCGGGGTTGGCGTGGCCGTGATGGCATCGGGCGGAGACTCATCGTAAGTCCAAAACAGCAGGGTCAACCCAAGAACGGTAACCACCACCCCAATGATGGAGGCAATGGCAAGAGCCCGGGCTCCTTTATAGCGTGCATCCTCAAAATCCCAAAATGCCATGAGTCAGTTTTGGTGTGGCCGCTGGGGGGAGTCCAGACAAATCAGACCCCGGCAGCCACCGCTGCGGCGATGGCTCCCCATGCCGCAAAAACAATCAAGCCGATGGCACCGCAGCAAAGAACCCATGGCAATAAAACAGCCATTGTGGCCCGGAGATAGTCCGTTTTATGGGCTTCTTTGACAGCAATCACATAAACAACCGGTCCCCAAAATAAGGCGACGATAATGCCCAGAATTGGCACAAGATAAAGCGTATTGATGGCACCCACCGAATAAGCGACTGCCCGCCCGGTGGCTTCAAAGCCATTGTTCGCCCCCCCAAAAAGCATGAGAAACAAATGGAGAATACCGCCCCACACAAAAACCCCAAGGACGGTGAAGATAGCCGAACTCACCACCGTGGTTGCCACCACAAGGGGAATCGCGCAAAGTGAAGCCCCGGGAGCAACGGCGTCCGCTCCTCCAGCTGCCGAGGTCACCATGGTAAGAACGCCTTGCGTGAGTCCCATCACAATTCCCCCGAGTGCTGCACATGCCGCTGCATAAAGCAAAGGTTTGCCATAACCGCCGGTGGTTCTCATTTGCGAAAATGACTGAATTGGCGAAAATAAGGCACCGATCGTAGTCTCCCACCATGCTTTTAACCACCCCACCGATTCGGCTTCCTCCCAACTTGGCCAGTCGCCTGAGACAGGAATCACGGCCGAACCATCGTCACCAAAAGTAACCACTGCGGACCCAAGACCAAAAGTCGAAAGGGGCTTCCACTCCGCAAGCCCCTCTTTCCATGCGAGATCCGTGCCCAAAAACCGCCCGCTCTGTAACCCGGACCTGACCTCATCCTCGGAAAATTGGCCAAGTTGCTCCCTGTTTCGGCTGATAAATATAATTGTCATCGTGAAAACGTGTCTGCTCTGGCGTATCGGAAAACGCCGGATGCGTCAATTGCGCCTGAGAATATCTCCACTTCCGGGATTGACTCCACGGGGTGGATGTCGTGAATTGAGGCATGTCCTTCCGGATTGGAGACTGGGTGATACGGGGCGAGGTGGATTGCCGGGTGCGCGGCAAAATCACAGGCAAGCTTTGGCTTTTGGACAGGAAAGATCCTGTTCGGTTGAACTTGGAAGGAACCCCCGAACGCGACCTTGCAGGTTGTCTTTTAAAATTCAAGTGCCAGCAGGAGGA
This sequence comes from Terrimicrobiaceae bacterium, assembly GCA_041744075.1. GTDB lineage: Bacteria > Verrucomicrobiota > Verrucomicrobiia > Chthoniobacterales > Terrimicrobiaceae > JAJTZA01. The sequence continues at coordinate 21,813 of JBGTLQ010000171.1, read as the reverse complement.
GCCTGAGGAATCATGCCCTGCAAATTTGCTCAACCCTCAAGTTGGCACGGCAGGCACCTTGACGGCATCCCGCAAAGTTCGTGTGCCGACCATCCCTCGTGCGGAGTGGTTGGCCTGTATTGCTGAGAAGCGTCCATTTCCAAGCCGCTGGGCGAATGCGATTTATTTGGAGTGGTTCAGCGAAGCCAATGGGCGGGTGGTTGTGGAGATTGCGGGAGCGCATTGCGAGCTGTCACTTCCAGAGTGGACGCTGGAGCCCGAGGAATTGGACGCCGGGATTGAGGGGCAGTTCGCGGAATGGGTCGAGGCAGATGCGATGGATGAATTTGAGTGGGAAAAAAAGCTCAAGGAATCGGACACCACAGCGGATCGCCTCATGGAGCTCATTGATCTCCACGGCCACACCGACGAAGGATGGGAAAAAATCGAAGAGGAAATGGGGTGGGATGAGTTTACCGAGGAATCCGATGACCTTGAGATCTTTGATGAGGAGGAAGACTTTGAGGATGAGGAAGAAGCCATCATCGAGCAGCTCAGCAACCTCAGACATCCCCTGGTCAAGCGGACTCAGAACCTTGGATTGCGATTGTCGGCACAGGATCCCACGACACCGCCGCACCCGCCAACACGTTGCGAAGAAGCCGCTGAAAAAATCTGGCTCGTCAGCGCCAAGCTCGCTGGCGCTCTCACCCGGCCTGAACATTTCGAGCCAGGATTTATTGTGGCAACCTTAAAACGATCTCTTGCTCTCTGGAATGAGGCGACTCCGGCGATTGAACTCTGTTCCACAGACTCCGAAATTGTTCCAGAGATCCTCACCGAGTGGCTGGCGTGCCGCTCGGAGATCGTGGACTTGATGAGTCAATACCGTCAGAAGCGCTGATCAGGCTTCCAACAACTGCCCCAACACAAACGGAAGGATCCCTCCATGACGGTAGTAGTCGATTTCGATGGGAGTATCGATTCTGAGTTTGACCGTCTGCTCCACGGATGAACCGTCTTTTCGATTGATGCGAAGAGTCACATCCTGACGCGGAACGATGTCGTTTGACAACCCAAGCACATCAAAAGTTTCCGTTCCATCCAACTCAAGAGTTTGGGCGCTGACACCCTCCGGGAATTGAAGTGGGAGCACTCCCATTCCGCAGAGGTTGCTTCGATGAATACGTTCGAAGCTTTGGGCCACCACGGCTTTCACACCAAGGAGACTGGTTCCTTTCGCAGCCCAGTCACGACTCGAGCCTGTGCCATATTCCTGGCCGGCGATCACGATCAAGGGAACCCCATCCTGTTTGTAGGCCATGGCAGCGTCATAAATAAAAGTCGGCTGACCTTCCATGGCAGAGATTTCCTTATCGGGGGCACTGACAGGGAGGTTTCCAAAATACAAAGTGTAGCCACCTTCGATGCTGGGAATCATAAGATTCTTGATCCGCACATTGGCAAAGGTGCCACGGGTCATGATCCGATCATTTCCGCGGCGAGAGCCATAACTGTTAAAATCTTCCTGTTTGACCCCGTGTTCGGTCAAAAATTTGCCGGCCGGGCTGGTTTTTTTGATGGCGGCGGCGGGAGAGATGTGGTCCGTGGTGACACTATCGCCAAAGATCCCAAGCGGGCGGGCTCCTGAGATATTCTCGATATTGCCAGCTTCCCCTGTGTAGTTTTCAAAGAAGGGAGGTTGCTGAATGTAGGTGCTGTCCGAATCCCACGCATAAACTTCACCCGTAGAGGAAGGAATCTCATTCCACTTGGGGTTCTGTTTCGCAAAGTCTGAATAAAGTTTCCGATAGACATCGGGGCTGAGGGCAGAGGTCATTGCTGTGCGAATCTCTTCGGTCGAGGGCCAGAGATCTTTGAGGAAAACGGGTTTGCCTTCGGGCGTTGAACCGAGTGGTTCTGATGTCAGATCAATGTCCACGGTGCCGGCAAGGGCAAAGGCAACAACCAAGGGTGGCGACATCAGGAAGTTGGCACGAATGTTTTGGTGAACCCGAGCCTCGAAATTCCGATTCCCGGAGAGCACACTGGCGGCAATGAGGTCATTGCCGGTGATCGCTTCTTCCAAGGCTGGATGCAAAGGCCCCGAATTTCCAATGCAGGTTGTGCATCCATAGCCGACCGTTTGGAAACCGAGTTGATCCAAATACGTTTGGAGACCGGTTTTTTCTAGGTAATCGGTAACGACTCGCGAACCGGGTCCGAGGGATGTTTTTACGGCAGGGTTAACTTTCAGACCAGATTCCACGGCCTTTTTGGCAAGAAGCGCGGCACCGAGCATCACACTGGGATTGCTGGTATTGGTGCAGCTTGTGATCGCTGCGATGAGAACACTTCCATTTTTGATGACCACATCCCCGGATTGGGTGGGGTTTTTGTTTTCTTTGCCATTGAGATGCACCGGGAACCCGAGTTCGAGAGATTCGCGGGTCTTTCCGTATCCTCCATCGGCAAGGGGTTTTTCAATGAGAGCCTCGAACGTTTCTTTGAGGGCCGGGAGGTCGATCCGATCCTGAGGACGTTTGGGACCGGCGAGTCCCGGCACCACACTCGCCAAGTCTAATTCGATTTCGACGCTGTAATTAATGGCCCCTTGCCGAGGGATGCCCCAAAGTCCTTGGGCTTTGTAATAATTTTCGAAGGCCTGACAATGCTCGTCCGACCTGCCCGTGCCACGCAAGTAGGTCACCGTCTCCTCATCAATCCCAAAGAAGCCCATGGTGGCTCCATATTCCGGGGCCATGTTAGCGATTGTTGCCCGGTCGGTAACGGCCAGAGCTGCGGCCCCTTCCCCATAAAACTCGACAAATTTGCCGACAACTTTGGCTTGGCGGAGGCGCTCGGTGATCCGCAGCACAAGGTCCGTGGCTGTGACGCCTTCCCCAAGGGATCCGGTCAAGTGAACGCCAACCACCTCAGGAGTGAGGAAATACACGGGTTGCCCAAGCATTCCCGCCTCGGCTTCGATCCCTCCTACCCCCCAGCCCACAACCCCGAGCCCATTGATCATTGTGGTGTGGGAATCGGTGCCAACCAACGTATCGGGGTAAAAGATTTGCGATTTTTGTTCCGAGATTTCTACCTCTTTTGAGAGGACCCCCTTTGCGAGGTATTCCAAATTTACTTGATGAACAATCCCAATACCCGGAGGCACCACCCCAAAGGTTTCAAAGGCCTGTTGTCCCCATTTGAGAAATTGGTAGCGCTCGCGGTTCCGTGAGAATTCCAGGTCAAGATTCAGAAGAAGCGCTTCGCCAGAGCCAAAAAAATCGACCTGCACGGAATGGTCCACCACAAGATCCACGGGCACCAACGGTTCGATGATACCTGGATCGCGATCCAGTTTTGCGACCGCACTGCGCATCGCAGCCAAGTCCACCAGCAGAGGAACCCCCGTAAAATCCTGCAAAACAATGCGGGCCACCACAAATGGGATTTCCTCAGGAGCGGGAGCTTTGGCATTCCACTGCGCCAACGTCTCGACATCCCTCCAAGCAACTTTCTTGCCATCGCAATTGCGAAGAACGGACTCCAAAACAATGCGAATGCTGATCGGCAGACGAGAAATTACCCCCAACCCGGCCTCTTCTAAAGCGGGCAGCGAGTAAAGGTGCCCGGTTTTGCCATTGCCAAGATCAAAGGGTCGAAGGGTGTCGTGATTCGTCATAGGTGAAAAATGAATGAAAAGCCGGTCTTTGCGCGAGCATTTAATCGGCCAGATTTAAGCAAGTGCGGCTTTCAGCTTCTCCGCAACCGTCTTGGCCACTTTCACTCTCGCATACCACTTGTAGTTTGCAGGGATAATTGTCCATGGCGCGACGTCCGTGGAGGTTTTTTCGAACATGTCGGCCGCAGCCTCGTTGTGCTCATTCCATTTCCTGCGGTTCCGCCAGTCTTCCTCACTGATTTTCCAGTGTTTGTAGGGGTCGGCCTCGCGGCGTTTGAAGCGATCAAGTTGCTCGTCCTTCGAGATGTGCAGAAACATTTTGATGATGATGTTCCCGTCATCGACCAACAACCGCTCGAATTCATTAATTTCCCGGTAAGCCCGTTTCCATTCCTGCTCTTTGCAGAATCCCTCCACACGCTCCACCAAAACCCGGCCGTACCAAGACCGATCGTAGATGGTCATTTCTCCGTGGGCTGGCAGCTTTGTCCAAAACCGCCACAGGTAATGATGGCTGATCTCCTCGCGAGTGGGTTTGATGATCGAATAGACGCGCACCAACCGAGGATCCAACCGCTCCACAAGCCGTTTGATGGCTCCACCCTTTCCTGCCGCATCGGGACCTTCCATCACAATAATGATGCTGTTTTTCCGCTCACGCAGGACCAACTGATGGTTCAATATTTCCAACTGATACTTTTTCAACTGGCGTTTGTATTCGTCTTGCTCGAGGGCGTTGTCCTGATCGAGCTTGTCCAAGTGGATGGGTTCTTTGGCCATGGTTGAATGGCTGTAACGAATCGCGTGGCGACTGTCGAGTGTGTTGTGGTTTGGCACAAAACGTGCAGAATGCCTACGTAGGCGAAATCAGAAATCATGCATAAAGAATTTGAAATAGAACCCCTTTGGAAAGTGACTCGCCACCTCTCACAAGTGGCGCGAGGCGCGGCAGTTCCCGACACCGTGATTCGAGGTGTTCGCCCGCTGTGCGTTTTCACAGAAAAGATTTTGCCGGAGTCGGAAGTTTGGATCTCGGGAGGACGGATTGCGGCGGTTGTGCCTGCGGGCTCCTGCACGAGTGATGAGGCCCAATTTTTTGAAGGTGCCGGTGCCATTCTCGCTCCGGGCCTTGTGGATGCCCACCTCCATATTGAGAGCAGCATGGTTACCGCTTGCGCCTATGCCGAGGCAGCCCTCAAAAATGGAACCACCACCATTTTTTGTGACAGCCACGAAATTGCCAATGTCTGCGACAAAGAGGGCATTGAGTGGATGCTGGAAGATGCCCGCATGGCCGCCCTGAATATTTTCCTGACGATTCCGAGCACGGTTCCGGCAACCACCCCGGAATTTGAAACCGCTGGAGGAAATCTCACGCCGTCGAAAATTGGGGAATTGTTTGATGCCTGGCCGGAAGCGGTCGCGCTTGGTGAAAAAATGGATTTTGTGGCTGTGGCCTCGGGAGATGAAAGAGCCCATGCCATCATCGCGGAATCTCTTCGCCGCGGGAGACCCGTCTGCGGTCATATTTACGGACGAGAAAACGTGGCGGCCTATGCCGCCAGTGGCGTGACAGATACCCACGAAGCGGTGACTGCCGAAATTGCCGAGGATCTTCTTCGTGCCGGTGTTTGGATATTCCTACGGGGAGGTCCCCCAACCACGCCATGGCACAGCTTGCCGCAGGCCATTCGCGCCGTCACCGACTTCGGGTGCAGCCCGAAGCGGGTTTGTTTGTGCACCGATGACCGCGATGCCGACGATCTCTTTCTGTTTGGTATGGATTGGGTTGCCAAAGAAGCCCGTAGGTTTGGAATCCCAGCCCCTGTGGCATGGAGCATGGGATCCCTGCATGCCGCCACCCGTTACGCGATGGATGGCGAGTTTGGTTCGCTGGGAGCAGGCCGCCGCGCGGATTTGGTTTTGACCAACGATGACGGAGATGTGCATGCCACCTGGCTCAGCGGAAAGCTGGTCATTGACGGCGGTCACCCCACGGAAGTTCTTGAACGGGCCTTGCAAACGCCTTACCGCTACCCAGCCTCGGCCTACCAGACGGTCACTCTCCCCAACTCTCCCACATTGCTTCCTGAGCTACCCAAAACGCCCTGCACCGCTAATGTTATCAAAATTGTGACCCCGGGGATTGAAACCTTCCACGACCGCCTTGCTATCAACCCATCGGGTGGATGGGAGTCCCTTCTGACCGAACACAACCTTTGTCATGTCGCGGTGATTGAGCGTCATGGCATCCACGGGGAAGTTGCGCACGGACTCCTCCAAGATTTTGGAATCACCGAAGGAGCCGTAGCCAGCACGGTCGGCCACGATGCCCATAACCTCATCGTCGCCGGCAAAAACGAGTCTGACATGAAACTTGCGGTCGAAACTCTTCGTACCTCCCAAGGTGGAGTCTGTGTCGTGCGTAACGGAGAAATCCTTGCTCATGTGCCCCTACCCATCGCCGGTCTCATCTCCGATGAGCGCGCCACCGAGGTTGCCAACAAAACCAGCCAACTCAAATTGGCATGGAACGAAGTGGGCTGTCAGATGCCCTACATGGGCTTCAACCTTCTGCCTCTTTCGGTCATCCCTAACTTTCGCATCACCGACAAGGGGCTCGTCCTTGTGAGAAACCTCAAAATCCTGCCGCTCTTTGAGGACCAAACTGCGGGTTAACGGATTGAGGGACGAACGATATTGATCACGTTCGTTCGAAAGTCTGAACCTCCATCCGCATCCTGTCCAAGAGGATAAATGATGGTAGAGACCGCTGTCTCCAAAAGCCCAACGTTGGCGATGTTTGCGTTCGTTAGCACGAAAGAAAGGTTCAAGGTTTGTTCTGCAGGGGTCGTGTTGGTTGTAAAAACTTCTGGAAGAATATTTGTGATGGCCGTGGGACTGAGACCCAGCGAGTAAAGCTTCGCCGCCTGCTCTTGCGTGTTCACAGCACGGCTGACAATCGTATTCGACTCCTCGTGAGCAACAATCGATCTGGCAAGCACCGCAGCCGCAGAGATGGCAATCACTAAAAGAAAACCCGCAATAACCACCTCAATCAAACTGTACCCCCTGCTGAGCCCGACTAAGGAGTGAAATTGACGAAGATTTTTCATTGCCGCCATGTCTCAATCCAGCCCATTCGATCAGAAAAAAGATCCAAAACTCCAGGATTGGTGTTTCTTTCAAGGACAACCGCTGACGTGCCCGGTGTGGCCTCAACCCTTGAATTGGAACGAATGCCACCGATCAGCCGCAGGGTTTGGTTGGCACCCAACTCAAAAGTGGCAGGGGAATCCCGCAACGTTAGCCCCATATTCCACGTACGCCCACCACCCCCAACGAAACGTGTGGCTGTGTTGTTGACATTCGAACGACCCGCAATGGACAGATTGAATGGTCGGGTACTGTCACTCCCAGAGTCAATCCCCACATCAAAATCTCCCGTATCGAAATAGGAGAAGGTCAATGCGCTGTTGATGGTTTGAACATTCAAAGCGGTTTCCGTGTTGAAAACCATGAGCACCTTTCTCCATTGCAAAGTAGAATCTGCAGGAAACTCATCTTGCTCCACATGCACAAGAAGGGGGGTCTGATTTGTGGTGGGGCGAAGACGAATTTTTGTGGCATTTGACGGTTCGACAGTAATGGCATTAACGCTGGCATCATTCACAAGGGGGTAGTTGAAGGAGGGGGTGTTTCCTGTTCTTATTTGTATAGCTGGCAGCCCATTCACGAGACATCGAATACGCAGTTGATTATCAGGCCTAAGTAGATTCAATGCATCGTGAAGAGTGGGAACTAGAGGTCCGTTCATAAGCAAGAAGAAAATTCCAGTAGAACTGCCATAGGCATCAGCCCTGTAAATAAGGGCACCTTCTACAACTGCTCCTCCGGTGGTAGCTTGCCCACGTCCTGGAGTTTGAGTAAAAGTTAAGTGTTTATTGCCATCGCCGGAGACTGCAGTTTTGTCGTGCAATGCAACGAGGTCAAAATTTGTTAGCTCAAACCCGATAAGTCGGGAAGTGCCACCACTCCCATTGTCAGTAAGTGATATTCGGGACCCTTCTATCAACGGATTTCTGTTATAATCCACTTCTACAGGGTCTCTATCAGTATCATTAAGGAACGATGGGGCAGATCGTATCATTAGATACCGAGAACGAGCACCATCGGCCTCCAAGGTTCTGCTAAAGCCGTTGCTATTTCGAACAAAGCGTAGGGAACCTGCATCACCTCCAGTCGTTAATAATGAGATGGTATATATGTGATTTCCCGGGGCGGTTAATGTGTAAGTGTTGTTGCCATTGTTATAATTCAAATTGGACCCCGGGATGGTGTTAATCAAAAGAAAATGACGAATAACTCCTGAGGGATTGGCAAAATGAATGAGATTTAAAAAGCCAGCCGTTGAGCCTAATGCTCGGAATGGACCAAAATCAGTGACAGTTGGCGCATTGGTCCCATAAGCCGTGTCAATGGCTCCTCTTAGGGAATTGATGGTAAAAGTTCTCGGTGGGGCGGCTGTTAACTGACCTGAGTAAGCCGTGGCCCCTGTTGGTGCTGAGACTGAGGGCGTGAAAGGATAAGCGCTGATGGGGGCAGGGAAGGCGGATCCCAAGGCTGTGGCGACCGTCCTATTTGTTGAAGCGTTGTAAACCGTGGAGGCGGGAGCGTTGGTCAATGAACCTGGTTGTGCGTACATGAGCGCCATACCGTTCCCATTGGTGGCCACGGAGATCCGTGAGAAATTGGTGGTAAATCCCAAAGTGTTTGTTTGGGCAACCAAAGGATAGCCGCCGTAAAGTGGGGAGCGCGACCGAAAGAAGAAGGTGTTGCTGTTGGTTACTCCGCCTCCAACAAGCGTCGTGGAAACCGGAAGGGTGAAGATGCTGGGCATCGGGCCGAAATGATTCACGCGGGAGTCCACAATGGACGTGTTCATGATGTTTGATGCCACAGTTGCGGATGAAAACTGGCCCCAGTCATTGGTGAGTGTCACCGTCACGTTTGTGATCAAATTTCCCCCCAGCCCATTGCGAGCCCACTGCATGCCAATGTTTCTGGCGTTTTGATAGCTGATCCTTCGTTTCTGAGAAACCGAGGCCTCCTCCGAGGCCATTGTACGGGTAGCAAGCATCATGGCCCAACCGGCAAGAACAAATGAGGCTGCAAAAACCACCATCAGCGCAAGGAGGAGGGCCGAACCAGCCAATCGCTGGGTCCATGGCCTCTTCATGGTTGTTCTGCTTATTGGATTAGGCATCATAGAGCGGGGAGGGCTGGAATGACAAAAAAGTAGGATGATCGATCTGCCATCTGCCAATAACCCGCGCGGGGCTGGAGTCCTGTTGGCATGTTGTTCGTGGAGATCGTTTGCCAGAATCTGCGACTTGAGGGATCCGGCCACCAGAGAAAATAGAAGGGCATGTCGGCTGCCTGAAGGTAGCGATCCACCGCGTCATTCCCGACCGCAGGTCGGATGGAGCGATCAAAATATACAACCGGCGGCAGAAAGTTGTGCGTGTTGTTTGTGCCCTCATAGAAAACATGATAGAACGTCGTGAGGGTTCCCTGAACATATCGCCGAACACTGGCGTAGGTACCCTGCGGAGAAACGGCTGGCGTGAAGTCTGCCTCGTAGATCGCACGGACCCGTGTGGTGGCCGCATTGGTGGTAGCCTCCAAAATAAACAGGGTGGTGTTTGTGAGATTTGTGGCGGCACCCGTGTAATCCGTAAAATCATTCCCATTGGCACCGAGGAGAGACCTGAAGGCGTTCGGAGAAATGTTCGTTCGTGGGTCAAATCCCAGTCCGACCGAGATCGTTGCTGGTCGAAAATCATTGAGCCCGTTGCGAGCGAGGCAAAATGCCGCGACTGAGGCGTTGAGATCCTCATAAAGAAGCTCACGCATGGATTCTGCTCTCAGGACCTCACCCAGATTTGGCGCCATATTCACAGAGATGATGTTGTTTGTGAGTCCGTAGTAGTTGGCGCTGATCCCTCCAGGCAGCGTCACATCAATGGCACCTCCCGTCCATGCAGCCTGCGTAGAGATGCTCTGATAAGCGATCACGCCCACCGTGATCGTGATGGCGAAAATGGCCACGGCAACAAGAATCTCAACGAAGGTAAATCCTTCGAGGAATCGGCGGTTTTTCCGAACTTCTATATCCCGGCTCAGCGCTGGTTCAGAGGCCTTCATTGCCTTCAGCACCCAACGTTCCATTCAACTGGAATGGTCGTGTTCCACCCGCAGAATCCATGACATCCGTCGGAAGGGCAAACCGAACCTTCGGGGTCAAACTGTACTGCACGGAAAAGGATCTACGAGCGGATGTTCCATCACGTTCGAGAAATCCAAAAATTATCTCACCATCGGAGATCTTGTTCACGACGACCCTCTCAAATTGGGAGGGAAGCAACTGTGGGAGCTCTGATCCCTCAGAGATGGTGAGGGGTCCAAGTATCACAGAGGGGGTGCCGTAAGCCGAAACCGTGGTCCCGTTGACTGAAAATCGAGCGATCGCTGAGCGCAGACGGGATTCTTCGGTTTCCCCTTGAACGATCCCAAAATCCGTGGTCGTTGTCACCTCTCGAATTCCAAAAGGATTTCGCTCACCTGATTCAACAATCACGCTTTGTCTCCCGGATGGCAGCGGAAGTTCGGGAAGCCTTGAAACAAGCTCGGTGGTCTCCTGACCATAAACAAGAGCAGTGAGAAACAATGAGGAGGATGCTATCAGGAAACCGATTTTCATGGTGTGTAAAGGGGTTGATCGAGGGTTGCTTCCATCCTGATGTCTTGTGGGCGAGTGCCTTTGGATATTTTGACTGAGTTGACTCTCAGAGTGGGGAGTTCGGATTCCAATCGACCCAACCAGTTAAGGAGACTTGCATAATCGTCCTCAAAAGTGAGTTGTGCCCGAACGGCCCCTGATAAGGACGAACCCGCCTTCAGCGCCACTCGGCCAAATTTTTGAGAAAGACTGGATAGATTTCCATCCCGGATTTTGGTGATAAAGAGGGCTTCGGCGTTTTCAGGGGTCCTGACCCTACTGAGAGGAGCTTCCCAGGCATTGAGGAAGCTAATGAGATCGGCGGAAGACTGCTTGAGCTGAGCCAACTGCGCTGTCTGAACGGCAACCAACTGGCGTTGAGTAGCTTCCTCGGCTTGGAGGGCTTGCGCCTTGCTGATGGTTTTGTCACGCTCGCCGCGGACCCAAAGAATCCCTTGGAGAAAAACAAAGGCAAGGAGCCCGATGATGATCACGGCGATGTGTTTGTTGTTCATGGTGTCTCAGCCGGTTCCGGTGTTGTGACGGAGAGTGGTACGATTGTGGCTCGGTAATTGATCTGCCCTTCAGCGAGGGTTTGCTCGGGCTGCAAAAGTCGAAAATTCTCGCGGGAAATCGCATCTGTTGTCGCCTCCAACTGGGAGGGGGAGGATGTCCCAATTCTCATGGCTAATTTCAAGCTGGAGGGAGACTCCTCATCTCTATCAAGCTTGAGGTCGGCCAACGAAGCTTCTTCTCCGATGCTCCTTGTCACCGCCACCACCAAGGGTTGAAGAGGTCGTGATCCTTCCACCCATCCCTGAACATCCGTCGCCCGCAAGATTTGTGCCTCAAGCGTTTTGCGTTCGGAAGCCGCTGCGGCCACTTGGGCTTGGGATTCTGCAAGACCGGATTGTGCAGTGAGGATACTATCATTTGCAAGTTTCAGTTGGTAAAGAAAAAGCCCGCACAGAATGATTGTGGAGACCACGGTGAGGTAAAACAGGATGGGGACCAACCGAAGGATGGCCGGTAGAGGAGGAGTGATTTCCTTCCTGTCGGTCTTAAAATCGTCGGCAATGTCTTTTGGTAGAATCATTCAATTTTGCAAGATAAGGTTCCAAAGCAGATCCGGTTGGGAAAAGTCCTGAACCGTGTGGCCTTCAAAAACTTTTCCTACTTCCTCAGAGAGTCCTGGAAACATGGTGTCTGCGACAATGATGATTGGCATTTCTGGAGGGATTCTTGCCTGAAAAGGTGACACCAAATCCAAAGCAGGGGTGATGTCCTCGGGTTCGTAAACATCGGTTCTCGAGCGAAGTTCAATCCATTTGTCCTGATCCTGTACCAAGGCACAGACTGCTCCTTCGCAGAGAACAAAAATAAAGGCGCTGGCAGGCTTGTCAGACCCTTTGGATGTGTTCACCAACCCCAGCGCATGCTTGAGGAGAATGTAGGTTCCACAGCAAACTCTGCCAAGTTTGAAGCCCGTTTCTTTAAACGCAGATTCAATCCGCCCAACTTGCTCCTCATCACATGTCAGCAGAATGCTTGAGTTGGTCTCAGGATTGTGCGTGACAGAATATTTTTTACCCCGCTCAAAACGACCACCAAGGACCGTTCTTGGGTTTGTTTTCACCATCTCTTCGCTTCCTGGTCGGCGGGAAAGGTTTGTCTCCAGGCTGATCACATAGCGGGTGTGCATGGAAACTGCGGACCATCCCCCATCTGACCCCTCTCGCATTTGCGCTCCAGAAATGTTAAGGAGTTCCTTGAAGTCCTTCACCTCACGGTGGAGTTCCGCTTTGGCAAAACGTCCACTCTTTTCGAGGGGCCGCAAAGACAGTGTCTGCTTGCCAATACCAAACATCAGGGTGCGAATGCCTGGGAAGCGGCGTCGCCACGTTGCCGTAGGGTCGTCGGGCTCGGGCCTGAAGGCCGAGAAATTTAGTACATCAGCAATATCTTTTCCTTTCATCGTGCAATCTCTGTCTGATTTTCAAGATAGGTAGCCACTTCATCCCAAGCATAGCCGGAGGTTTTGACTCCTGTCGAGCTATGAAAACCCTCCTCCTCACGAAGTTCGACACTTTTCTGGAAGTTAAACATCCCCTTTTTCCAACCCGTTTCGAGTTCTTGATCGAGCTTTTTAAAATCTCCCCGCCGAATAATGTTAACGACGCCATCGTATTGAAGCAGAACTTCGTGGACAGGAAAACGCTTGCTTCGTTCTTCATCAAGGAGCAGTCGCTGACACATAATTAACCTCAAGACATCAGCAAGCGTTTCTTGAGAGGTTTCCATCCTCTCACTGGGGATCAGCTTAAGAAAACGCTGAACCGTCTGGGCTGCGGTAGAGGTGTGCAAAGTTGCCACTACCACATGGCCGGTTTCGGAGGCTTGAAGAGCAATTTCAGCAGTTTCCCCATCCCGAATCTCTCCCACGATGATCACATCGGGTGCCTGACGGAGTGCGGACCTCAGCGCATTGGAAAAGTCTGTCTCATCGGAGCCCATCTCACGCTGAGAGATCAGAGAGGGCAAGCCGTCTGGATAGAGGAATTCGATGGGATCCTCGAAGCTGATGACGTGTTCGCGACGGCGCCTTGCCCGATGCAAGACCATGGAGGCAATGGTGGTTGATTTTCCGCTGCCTGTGGCACCACAAATCAAGAAGAGTCCATTTTTGGCTTCCAAAAATGATTTGAGCGCGGAGGCAGGCACACGGATGGAATCCGGCTCAGGGATCTGATTTGGGAGCAAACGAAGCACCCAGCGAAGCTTTCCTTGCGTGACCATCTGGCTGACCCGGAAACGCCTGCCGTGAAGATCCATGCCGCTGTCGTCACAGCCGGGCTCCAAGTGGTCGGGAACTGGCATCTCGAAAATCAGATCATCAAATACCAACTGACCATTGTATTTATAGGACATTGGCTCACCGGGAGTGAGGTAAAAGTCACTGACGCCTTCTGCTTCGCCCAACTCATAGATTCGGCGCGCCACAGAGGAGTCAGGTGCAAGGTCGAGTAGCCTCATACAAGAATCCCTTGGGCGGAGGACTTAAACGAGCTGAGCAACACTGGAAGAATTTGTTTAGGACTGATTGTGCTAATCATTCACCGATAATACCGGCATTGATCAGGGCCTGTTGGAGTGATGGCCCGCCATTGAAGGAACCCGTCCAATAATTGCGATTGAGCTGGGCCAAGCGCTCGGGATAGTAGGTGCCTGGATCAATCTCACGGAAAGCAGCCCCCTCTCCCTTCGAGAGTCCCTCAGCCCGGAAGATCAAATCATCATAATCGGCATCGCCACCGCCCGCAATATCCTCGATGGCATATCCGCTATTACCCAAAGATGCGATCTGGCCCTGATAAAAAGGAGCCGAGCTCGTTCCCAAGCTAAGGGAAGTAAGTGGGTAAACCGTGTTTCCAGGCGTGGTGCCATTAGTGAATTGATTGTGAGCTGCTTGAAAGGAGGAATTCGGAATGAGAACGGCAGCCACGGTATCGCCTGGCCGGAAATAGTAGGTCTGCTCGAAGTTACCGGCGGAGGACTGCGACGCATCGATGATTGTTTGAGCCCGGTCACCTTCATAGGCTCGCCGCACAAGCTCGGCCATGAAAGCTGTCCTTCCGGCATCATTGGTCAGGTCATAATTTTCCGGCCCCATTCCTTCCAGGGAGACAAGCGCCAAACGCGAGGCATAACCGGCCTCACGAAACACATAGTTCACATCTACGGCTCCGTCCGGTGAGTTGATTGTCCAAAATCCTCCGTCAAAGGTCTGCTGAGAGGCTGCCGCAGCGGCCCCCACCACCAAGCCCACGGCGGGCGTTGATCCTTCCTTCGGTACGGCACCTGGGCCATTGTTGGCAAAGTCCCAAATCCACCCGGATTCTTGTGCAGCGTCTTTGGTGGTTGACCGGGCTTCCCACGTAGGCACGGCCATACTTTCATCCAAAACAAACTCTTTGACTCCCAAAGCTCCCGAGGAAGCGACTTCAAATCGGTTCGCAGCCCCGTTCCAGACGGCCCGAGGCATGGATGTGGCGGCTTCTTCCGCCGATTGCCAGATTGCTTTGACCCTCTGGTCCAGCAAATTCCCTGTGATGCCGATCCGGCGGAGGGCGGAATCACTGTCCGCTTGAGACTTCATTTTTTCCAGAATGGCATTGGGCTCAGTGACCCCCACAAAATTCCCGCCACTGGCCAGATACATCTGAATGCTTCGGTTCACAGCGCCGGAATCTGAAATAAGCTTGTTTTCCCTGGCTGCAGCTTGTCCCCCCGTAACGGAGAGATAGCCGATTGAGGAAATGACACCAAGCCCGGCAATGATGACAAGCAATTCGACAAGAGCGAAACCACCCAATTTCCATGCAATTTTGGTCTTCATGAACTCACTCAATCACTTTTCCGTGCAACAGTCCAGATAAATTGTTGCACTAGGAGAAAATATCCACAACGGCTCTAAACGGTTGACTGATACTGGCTATTCAACGCCATCGGCTGTTGTTCAACATTACCCCTCTGGTGGAGGAGCAGCAATTGGGGCCAGTGTGAACCTCACATCTGTGCCGGACTCGCTGAACATTTGCATTCTATGAGCGGTGATTGAACCAGTGAACTTGGCTCCGTTATCCAATCGTGCTGTGCCATTGGGGGCAACGACCTGGCCATAAAACGACGATCCACTGAAAAGCTGGAATTGCGTCTGCGAACTGGGCAGCAAACTGGGGCTATACAAATTCATGATCAGCCAATCAGGATGAGCCGCATTGCCCATCGTGCTGTTCAGGTCCATGCGGAATGGGGAGCTCACTGTGATAACAACTTTTCCTACAAGAACAACGTTTGCCGAGTTAATGTTCAGACTCTCAAAAGAATAATAAGTAACCGCCTCAGGATCCTCAGGATTGCCCAACACAAGAGTGCTATTGCTTCCTGCGACAACATTTCCATAATTGCCTGGAAGGAGCGTCAACTGCGCCGGATGCCAGAGGCTAAAACTCGCAGAGACATTGGGGTCAACAATTGTCGAGAACCGGCCGGGGTTGTTTGGGCTCAGTGTCCAGCTGTTATACTGGCGGTTGTTACTGTTATTTTTTGCAGGAGGAGGCTCAACAGTTGGAAAATGAACAGGAACACTTCTACGGTAAATTTTGCCCTCAATTCGAACGTTTTTTTGCATCCGCACTTCGTAGTCATCAGGCAAAATGTTTCCATCCAAGTCAACGACACGAGGGTTCGATGACCAGCCCGCATCGGGTGGAACCACCTCAAAACCCGCCTCATTAAACTGCTTGGCAAGGATATTGGCACCGGATGCCGCGTCTGAAGCCATGGACCACGTTTGAAATCCCCCCGTCTGGCGCTCAAAGATAATCGCCGGGGTGCCGGGAAGATAGAGATTTCCAGACAATCGGGCACTTCCGTTGATAATCATATCCGCCATATTGTCGGTCTCGATCACGGTGATGTTCCCCTGAAACAGCGCAGAGTTCTGGAATTCTCCAGATCCTATAAGCACCCCGCTTGGCAGGGCGCTTCCCCCACCCCCGGTTGTTGGAGGCGATTCAGGTTCAGGTTCTGGGGCAGGTTCTGGGGCAGGCTCTGGTGCGGGTTCTGGTGCGGGTTCTGGTTCAGTTGGGGGATTTTCTGTCTCAGGCACCGCACCTTGACGTGGCGCGCCAGCTTCGACCTGCCCGTAAGCCCAGACCCACCCACCTTCTTGGGAGTCTTTGATGGTCGACCGGGCTTCCCACGTAGGCACGGCCAAACTTTCATCCAGAACAAACTCTTTAACACCCAAAGCTCCCGAGGGAGCAACTTCAAACCGGTTCGCAGCCCCGTTCCAAATGGCTCGCGGCATGGAGGTGGCGGCTTCCTCGGCCGTTTGCCAGATCGCTTTGACCCTCTGGTCCAATAAATTTCCTGTGATGCCGATCCTGCGGAGGGCGGAATCACTGTCGGCCTGGGACTTCATTTTTTCCAGAACGGCATTGGGTTCGGTGACCCCCTCAAAATTTCCGCCACTGGCAAGATACATCTGAATGCTGGAATTGATTGAGCCTGCATCGGCGACAAGCTTGTTTTCCTTGGCCGCAGCTTGTCCGCCGGAGACCGACAGATAACCAATCGAAGAGACAATCCCCAAACCAGCCACGATCACAAGAAGCTCAATAAGCGCGAAACCTGTTGATTTAATTGTTTTGAAACTCATCACACATTAAATAAAAGCATATCCTGGGGAATCGTCCATAAAAATACGTATTTAATTTAGGATTAAATCAAGGATCTATGCAACATTACGAAACGTGTCGCATGATATTGTGAAGATTCACGCCTCTTATTTTTAGGGAATCGCCCTTGATTCTTGCTTTTTAAGCCCACTGTCTGCTGCCAGCCGTTGTGGAGAAGAAAGAGTATTGTCTTGCACCGACAAGCAGTGTAAATAATCTGGAATTCGCGAGGATTGCGCATGAGTGCGCATCTTCAGTTTATAGAAGGAAGGGTGGCTGAGCCCGGTCTAAGGCACTCGACTCGAAATCGAGCGTGGGGTAAAACTCACCGTGGGTTCGAATCCCACCCCTTCCGCAGCGCAGCAAGGAGGGGGATCCTCCATCGCGTAGCCAATATGGACAGGCAAAGCCAATCCCACCCCTTCCGCAGTACGAAGCGCAAGGAAGGGCATCGTTAATCGCGAAGCCAACAAGGACAGCCTGCAAGGCCATCCCACCCCTTCCGCTGTGAGTTATTTTCCTGCGCTCCAGCCGCCATCAATGAGGAAGGCTGTGCCGGTGATCATGTGGGACTCATCGCTTGCGAGGTAGAGGGCGGCGGCGGCGATTTCATCGGGCTTGATCATGCGTCCGAGGATTTGGGTGGCACTCATTTCGCGGTAGGCGGCTTCCGGGTCTGGGTATTCGGCAATGCGGGCTTGGACGAAGGGGGTTTCGACGCGACCGGGACAGATGCAGTTCACGCGGATTCCGTCAGCGGCGTGATCCAAGGCCATGCTTTTTGTGAGTCCGACCACCGCAAATTTGGTGGTGCAGTAGGCCAATCGGTCACGAATGCCCAGAACCCCCCCGATGGAGGCCATGTTAATGATATTTCCGCGTTTGGAGGCGACCATGTCCGGCAGAAAAGCTTTTGCCATATTGAAGACTCCCCGAACATTGACCGCGTAGAGGCGATCCAGATCAGTTCCCGGCGTTTGCAAGATCGTGCCAATGGAACCAACACCGGCATTGTTGACCAACACATCAAGGGCTCCGTGGCGGGAGGTGATATCAGCGGCAGACTGGGAACAAGCCGCCTCATCTGTGACATCGAGCCCGATGGCAATGGCTTTGCCTCCTTGGTCCAGCAAATCTTGAGCGACCCGCTTGGCCCCTTCCAGATCGCGATCTGCCACGTAGGTGATTGCCCCGGCTTGGGTGAAGGTTTTGGCAATTGAGGCCCCAATTCCTGAGGCGGCCCCGGTGACAAGAGCCGTTTTGTTGGTTAACTGGAACATTAAACTATTCGGTCGAGTTGGTGGGCTCGCGGAAGACGTCGCCGATGCTTTGGCCAGCTTCTTTCAGGGCGTTTCCAATCCCGTGAATGGCGTTTGTCGCATCATGAACGGTCTTGGCAATTTTGGCGGCGGCGTAGTCAGAGCGCAGAGTGGCTTCTTGGGATCGCAGGTTGGCAGCTTCCGTGGTTTTGCCCTTCTTTTCCAACTCCGTGATCTGGAGATCAAGTTTGGCGAAGGATTGTTCGATGACCATTTGGGTTTGGTCATTGGGGGCTGCGCGAAACTGGGTGATTTCCTTGTTGAGCGTGTTGACTGTGTTTTGCGGGTTGTCGCAGCCCACAAGCACGAGGGCGGCGATGGCGAGGATGGCGAGTTTTTTCATAGGAGAGAGAAGGTGTCTTCGGCGATGGTCCGACCTGCCTTGTGGGCAATGCCGGGTTTGTTGGCAGCAAGGTGACGTCCGATGTGGAAAGTGTCCTCCGGGTCGGCTTCGATGGCCAGGGCTATTTGTTCAGCCGTTTGGGGAGCCCCCTTATTGGAGGACAAAAACGCCATAACTTTGTGTTGGAGCGCGAGAATTCGTTCTGCCGCTTTTTTCCCGGCTTCCACACCGGGCTGATGGTAGGCATTGATATTGACCAGCGCCCCGTAGAAGCCGACCGCACGTTCATAGAGCGCAATAAGCGATCCCAGTTGGAACGCATTAAATTCGGAAATGCTGATGGTGAGTGATTCGCGCTGTTTTTCATGGAGGGCGGAACGTGTGCCTCGTAGGAACCCTTGCAAGAAATCGCCGCTTGTGGCCCCGTGTTCGACTTCGGGATCTTGAGAAGGATTTGCGGCGGCCTTGCGAACTTCGAGAAACGTGACAAAAAAATTGTTCACCCCATCGCGGAGTTGCTGAACGTAGGCGTGTTGATCTGTGGAGCCTTTGTTGCCATAAACCGCGATTCCCTGATTCACTGTGTTTCCATCAACGTCCAATTCCTTGCCCAGAGACTCCATGACAAGTTGCTGAAGGTATCGGCTGAAAAGCAGGAGCCGGTCTTTGTAAGGGAGGATGACCATATCCTTTGTGCCTTGCCCTCCACCCGCATGCCACCACATCAACGCAAGCAACATGGCGGCATTGCGAGCGATATCATCGGAGCGGGTTTTGGCATCCATGGCTTTTGCACCGGCGAGGAATGATTTCACATCCAAGCCTTGCAAAGCCATTGGCAAAAGCCCCACGGCACTCATCACTGAAGTCCGTCCCCCCACCCAATCCCACATGGGGAACCTCGCAAGCCAGCCCTCGGCAACCGCCACCTTGTCCAAGGCGCTGTCCGCACCCGTCACAGCCACAAACTGCTTCGCAAAGTCAATTTCTGCGGCTTTCATGACAGACTGGGCAATCAGCATTCCATTTCGGGATTCTTTGGTGCCGCCAGATTTTGAAATGACGGCAACCAGCGTCGAATCCAAGTTTTTCCTTAAACTCTCCAGAGTCTTGTGAAGCCCGTCGGGATCGGTGTTATCAAAAAAGTGAAGCCGAATGGGATCGTTCGCGCTCCAGAGACTATCCGAGACAAGTTGGGGTCCAAGGGCCGAGCCCCCAATGCCAATCAACAAAAGATCGGTGAATTTTTTCCCATTCGCGGCAAGAATTTGTCCTGAATGAACTTGATCGGCGAAGGAGAGGATTGCGGCCTGGGTTTCCTCGATTTCTGTTTTGAGCTCAGGGGTCGGGGCAAGGGAGGAATCGCGAAGCCAATAATGGCCGACCATGCGATTTTCGTCAGCATTTGCAATGGCGCCCTGCTCCAATTTGCGCATGGCTTGGCAGGCCGCATCAGCGGGGATGGCCATCGCGCTGAAAAATTCCGTTGGAAAATCCATGCGGCTGATGTCGATCGAGAACCCAAGGTCCTCATATCGCAGGAAGTATTGCTGAAATCGCTGCCAAAGGGAGGTTGAGTTCATGGACCAGAGGAGACTAAATTCAGAGTGTGATGGCAAATCCAAATACAGAATCCGGGCCGCTCGATGGGACCCACTTTTCTGATTCTCCAGAAAAAACCCGGATGATCGCCGCAGGACTCGCCAAATCCTTGGACAAAAACTCCGTGGTGGCATTAGTCGGAGATTTGGGTGCAGGGAAAACCGAATTTGTGAAAGGACTTGCTCATAGGTTTGCCTGCGAGGGGCCAGTCACAAGCCCAACCTTTGCCATCGCCCATGAATACGAGGGGGCACAGTTCCCGATTTTCCATTTTGATTTTTACCGAATGGAAGACCCAAAAGAGTTTGAGACTTGCGGATTTGAAGAATGCGTGGGGACCGGGTTGGTCATTGCCGAATGGGCAGATAAGTTCGCAGAACTCTTACCGTCGCAAACCCTGTGGATTTCCATCCGGGTAAAATGGGAACCGGATGGCACTCAGATCCGGGAAATCACTTCAAAAAACCAATGATTCTTGTCCTTGATTCCAGTTCTGAGAGCGGGTCAGCTGCCCTCCTTGAAGCGGGACGAGTGGTCCGGGAAATCACCTTTGCAGGTGGGCGGGCAAGGGGTGGCGGAGCGGCCTTTGCCATCGAGGAATTGGCAGGTTCGGGAGAGGCTATTGAAGGGGTCGTCGTGGGCCTTGGGCCAGGGAGTTACAATGGCATCCGGTCAGCTGTTGCGGCCGCGTGGGGCTTTGCCATGGCACGTGGCTCAGCACTGACAGGTGTCTCCTCCTTGCTGGCCATTTCACCGGGCGAATATCTTGCCGTGGGGGATGCCCGGCAGGGCCACTATTATTTTGCGCACGTGTCTGAGGGCAAATTTCTTGTTGAACCTTGTCTTATGACCCAAGAGGAGATGATCGCGGCAGTAAAGAGCCATCCGGCCATGCCTGTTTACACACCGACAGAATTGACCAACCTTCTGCCGGACTCTGTGGTTTCTGCTCCCCAGGCTGCACTGCTCGCAAGTTATGCTCAAGGTCAGGGCCCATGCACCACAATCCCCAAGCCTTACTATTTGAAGCCCCCTCATATCACAAAACCCCGAGCGAAGTTGTTGTGAAAACTGTTTCTCCACCTTCAGTGTATTGGTTGGGTCGGGTCGAATATGGCGTTGCCTTGGCTCGTCAGGAATCCTGTGTGGAGGAGGCTGTCGCAGGAAACGAAACGCTGCTGCTCTTGGAACACGAACCGGTTTACACCATTGGTCGAACGCGGGACGTGTCCAGCCTTGGCGACGTGGCCTCCCTCCCCCACCCCGTGATCGAAACCAACCGTGGCGGCCAGGGCACCTTTCATGGTCCTGGGCAGCTTGTGGGTTACCCAATCCTGAATCTGGGCAACCGTGGACGCGATTTGCATCGGTATCTGAGATTTCTTGAAGAGGTGCTCATCCAATCGTGCTCAGAGCTAGGGGTCACCGCCATCCGGCAGGAGGGTCTAACCGGGGTGTGGGTCCAAGACCGCAAAATTGCTTCACTCGGAGTCGGTCTCCGCAAGTGGGTGACCATGCATGGATTTGCGATCAATATCTGCAATCCCCTCGACGCTTTTCAGCACATCACCCCCTGCGGCATCCAAAACGTCCAGATGACCTCCCTCGACCTAGAAACTGGCAAAATCCACTCGGTCGAATCCTTCGCAGAAATTGTGCAGCGCCAGTTTTTGAATCTTCTTCCCGAGTGGGTTCATTAGGACAAATCGGCAGGGTCGGCGACCCAGCCCTACCCATGGACGTGGAGCTGGCGCACGCGCGAAGCGCCCCTTTGATGGATAGAGGTAGGAACGGGGCATTGGTTTGCCCCGCTCCCCCCTCCGAACCAGATCTCCCGCACACGGCTCTCCAGTCAGTGG
>JBGTLQ010000170.1:0-7325 GCA_041744075.1 Terrimicrobiaceae bacterium | reverse complement strand
ATTTCTCAGGTCGTAAAACTCCGTCTGGGGATCCACGATACCCTGGCCGTCGAAGTAATAGGCGTAGGCATAATCCAGCTTGCGGATGGCACGGATCCTGTTTGGAGGGGGGACGATGCCGTTGGGCTTGCCTGCTGCATTCTGGCCGCACCAAATGTCGTCGTAGGTGAAAAGAATGTAGTCCTGAACAGCCGGGGCTGTGGTGGGAGCATGAATCAAGGAACTATAATCCGTGCCCGCGAATCGATACCGCTTCGGATTGATTCCGAGCATGGTGCAAAGGGTGGGCAAGAAGTCAACATGTCCCACCAACTGGCCGCATTGCTGACCGGAGCCCAAGGGGTAGTCCGTCGGATTCGACCAGATGAGCGGCACGCGCAGCGCTTCCTCATAGATCGAGAAGGACTTCTGACGAAGACCTCCATGAGCCATACCGTATTCTCCGTGATCGGACGTTCTGATCAACCAGGTGTTGGCCCGCAGGGCAATGCCGGCGGGTGAGGAGTCAAGGAGTTCAAGGATCTTATTAAACTGGTAATCGGTGTAGCTAATGAGATTCCCGTAGAAGCTTAGGTATTGCTTCTTATCCGCTGGCGTTGGCAGGGGGCCCAGGCCGACACCCGAAACAAGAAATGCCTCCTGAACGCTCGGCTTGAAATTCGTGGTCAGGTTTTCTGTCACAGTGGGCGGCAGTTCGATCGGAGGAACCGTGTCGGCTGTCCAATCGACGTCGTTGACGCTGACACCCTGCTTCGCTGCGAGCCACTGATTCCCCTCCCAGGTGGGATTTTCTGAACCAATATATCCGCCACCGGAGAGGTTCAGAGGAAAGCCGAGCACGTCATGCGGATTCACAAGCGAGATGACCAGGCAGAACGGTTTGCCTCCAGGGTTATCGATTCGATTCTGAAGGAAGGCCAGTGCATCCTGAATGTAACGGGCATCGTTATCGGCATAGCCGCCGCCGTAGTCGGCCAGGGCTGTGTTGCGCCCTGCATCGGGCGGATCCCACTGGGTGAAACTGTAGCGCTCGATGTCGTCCCAGATATTAACCCCGTTCTGTTGGATGATCCCCTTGCTGAGGTGATATTTGCCGATATAAGCAACCTCGTAACCGGCGGCCGTGAGGACGGTGCCCACATTTGGATAAGTCGGGTTGAGTTGATGCTCCTCCTCGGACTGCACGTTGCCCTCGCTCAGCGTGTTAACCGAGAGATGCTGCGCGGGATGGAGACCGGTGAACAGGGTCGTCCTGGCGGGCGTGCACATGGCGGTGTTGGTATAGGCCCGGTTGAAGGTCACTCCTGTGGCGGCCAGGGATGACTGGAAGGGAAGATTTGCCGCCGCCCAACCGGCTGGAAACCACTGAAGCGCTCTCTGCTGATCGGTCAGAAAGATGATCACATTCCGCGAAGGGGTGACCGGGCCGGCCGCCTGAAGCGGCCAAACATTGACGGAACCTTCCGTTGCCATGATAGCGGCCGCACCGCCCACCATTTTGAGGAAATCACGCCTACGGAAATCTCCGAGTCTTGTTTGTGCTGGTCCTTCGATCGAGGGTGGGGTGTTCGCCATTTCTTAATAATCATGGAATCTCTACGTATTAGCAATAAGATAAAACGCACGCAACCTAGTGCAATTTAAATAAAATGAAAAGACAACATGGCAACTGGGGGGCAGAATCTGAGGTCAATGGGGAATGGCACTTAGATAAGCGGTGTTTCTGACGAAAAAACACGTGAGCTGCCAACCACCCACACATACTCTTTAACATGCACATCGTTTCTGCGGGAATTTGTAGAGGGGTAAGTGCAGTTGTAGGAGTAAGTCCTCCGAAATGGAACTTAGCTTAGGATCATTTCGGTCATGGTGAAATGTACCTAGAAAAAAATATGGAGCAGGCGACCGAGACGGCCACCCCAGATCTCAAAGCATACGTATCCGAATGCTAATAGCTCGATTTAAAGATTCGCTATCTCCTCCAAGCAGATATTACAGAGGAAGGAGTCGTGCCCTACTTTTATAAATGGGATTTTGGGGATGTCACAGGCGCTGCAGATTCTGCCACATTCGATGTCGCAGCCGAAGTCTTAAGAATGAAATCACTCTTAGATGAAAATCAAATATACATAGTTAGATATCAAATGCTACCTAGTGAAGGAGCAGCAAAAATTGCATTTCAAAAGCTTGATTTCAGTTTTTCCATTTCACCAGCTGAAGCACCATTTTTGATTGGTGTGCAAACACGTGTGCTCAAGGGAGAAGCCACGTTGGTTGTGTTTGCCCAAGGAAAAAGAAGTATCGTCAATGTATCGGGATCGAATGAGAAAAAAGGGAGCGAAAATGTCTCCCTTGACACCATCAAAGCTCTTGTCAAGGTCACGATGGACGCACTTGATCAGGGTATTGACCCCTTCAAGAACTAAATTCTTGATAACTCCACTTTCTAAGGAGAACACCAAACAGGACAGAAGTCTGGCATTTTTACTTCATGTCGTTATATCCAATGTGAATCAAGCGAATGGATCCGGACATTCGAACAAGCGCTTCCCGGAATTTCCTCTGCTTCCGAAAATGACTGACTCCATGCGATCTAAAAAATGGGCTGTCTCCATCCTTTTGATGGCAGCGGCGGCGTTTGGCAGCCATTCCCTAGTGTTCGCTGAAAAACCTGACGTGGAACGGATCTTTGGACGCATCCAGTTTGTTGCCGCCTTTCCCGATTATAAGGTGCAGGTCACGGACTCCTTTGCCGATCTGAAAGTCCAAGTCGTCACGGCTTTCCCTGACAAACCCGGCAAGTGGCAGATTGTTGAATCTTTCCCGGATTTCAAAATCCAAATTGTGGAGAGTTTTCCTGATTTCACGATCACCTATGTGAAGGCATTTCCTGGAAAACCATAGGCCTATCGGGGCCGCGTGGGGTTGCACGAGAGCCGATCAGCTAATTTTCGTTTCGGAGTTTTTACCCGTTTAGTGATGGTGGTGCCCACCGGGGCCATGAACGTGGCCGTGGGAAATTTCCTCAGGTGTGGCATCCCGCACTTCGCGGATGGTCACATCAAAATGGAGTTGGGTTCCAGCGAGCGGATGGTTGCCATCGAGGGTCACCTCGTCATCTGTGAGTTTTGTGACAGTGACCACTTGAGGACCTTGTCCGCCACTGGCTTGGAGCTGGATGCCGACTTTGAGGTCTGGCACGCCTTGGACTTGGGAGCGGGGGATTGTGATAATTTTCTCGCTGTCATGTTCGCCATATCCTTGCTCGGGCGAAACGTCCACTTGAAGGGCATCGCCTACGACCTTGCCATCAAGCGCCTTTTCCAGACCAGGGATAATCTGTCCGCTGCCATGAATATACGCCAAGGGCTCGTGACCCTCCGAGGAGTCGATGGTCTGTTTTTTATCGTCAGTGAGAGTGTAGTCGATGAGGACGACTTTGCCGGAAGTGATTTGCATGGGGAGTTAATGTAGAGAAAACCGGGGAAATGCCAAAAAGAAAAGGTGTCGGAGCGAATTGCCAAGAATATGATTAGAAGGTGAGGTCGCGCTAGGAAGTGCCGTCGGTGCACAGTTCTAAAGCCCAGCCCGCTGAGGGTGTGGGTTGGGACACGTTGATTGACGCGGCCTGAAGCTCGCGAACTTTCACCACATTCGTTTCCTTCTCAATTTTCAGGACCTGAAGCACAGCGGCTTTAAATCCCGCCTTGAGCCATTTGGAACTCTCAAGGTCGGCGATAGAACAAGTGGCGGCGGTGCCGCAAAGGATTTCTCATCGTGCGGCGGAGCGCCCGATCCACCTCACTTTTTTATGCACATTCTTTTGGACAGGGGCAGTAAAATTGATGGGTCTCAGATTCCAAGCAGCCGGGAGAGAAGTTCCCGGCGACGGGAATGTTCTTCGTCACTAATCACAGAGACCATCGCACATTCCCCAAAATCGGCCAATTCCACCCAAGAACGGCAACCCCCATATTTGGTGTCATTCTTAATTTTTTGCGGGGGATCGAGGCGGAACACACGCACGAATGCCACATGCACGCCCCTCTTTTCTTCGTAGAGAAAACGTTCCTCCACAACACCTTCGCTCAGCACATGAAGGGCCTCCAACGCTTTTGCCTTTTCCCAATCTTCCACAAGCCCGCTCCATTCGATGGTTGCGGCAAAGCGGATTTCCAATTCCTCGCCAGGTTCCTCAGGCAAAGGGGTTTCTTGTGGCAACCGCGTCCGCCCGACTTGTTCATGAAACCATGTGGGAAAAAGAAAAAACTCTTTCTCACGAAACGCAAATCCTGCGGGTCCCTCAGCGATGCCGCCTTTGCGAACAATCACACTTTGGAGCCCACCCCCAAGCGCTTCACAAATAAGGGCCCATTCTTTAAATGCGCAGTTCATCGAATTGGAACCTCACGGCTGCTTCCCGAGCTTTTCGAGCTTCGGGCGAATCACGGCCCGATTATACGGGTGGTTGGGATTGAGCTTATAGAAGTCTTGGTGTTCGTCCTCAGCGGTGTAGAACTCTGCGAGAGGAACAATTTCGGTGACAATCGGGTTTTTAAAATCTTTCTGAGCGTCGGCTTTGGACTCCTCCGCAATTGCCCGCTCCTCATCCGATGTGGTCAAAATAATGGACCGATATTGGGTTCCCACATCGGCTCCCTGACGGTTCAGCGTTGTCGGGTCATGCGCCTTCCAAAACAAATCGGTCAGCTGCCGGTAAGTGATCACAGCCGGATCATAATCCACGCGAACCACTTCGGCGTGGCCAGTGCGTCCTGAGGTGATTTGGCCGTAAGTTGGGTTTTTGGTGGTGCCACCGGCATAACCGCTAATGACAGCGTAAACTCCGGGGGTGTCTTCAAAAACGGCCTCCACACACCAGAAGCAACCTCCTCCAAATACTGCGGATTCATTGGCATGCAAGGGAGCGGTCATAATCAACAGGGGAAGGGTAAGAGTGAGAAACTTCACTGCTCAATATGCTTTGGATTGTCAAATGTGCAAGCTCACCAATTTTCTGTGAGCAAATGAAGATCCCCCACCATGGCATCAATTTTTTTAATGTCCTTGCGACGACCCTTTTCAGATTTGATTTGGGTGTTGCGAAGAATCGTTAGCATGTCGCGAAGGTCGCGCATTTTGGCCTCCGGGATTTTTGGTTTTCCAGCCTGAAGGGCGACCTTTTCCTGAACCTTGGAAATCTCCAAATCAATACGGAGCGCATATTGATCAATGGCTTCGCGGAAGAGGGCACGCAACCGATCCAATTCCAAAACAGCAGAATTGGCAGGCGAGGAGGTTTTGTCATCCGCGTGCATGCGGTCGCAAGATAGGAGATTCCTCGTGGTTTCTCAAGTGCCGATTCTGATTGGGCGTGGGTCGCCTTGGAGCGCAGGCCGCGAAGACGCCGAGACCGGGCTTTCCACCCGCCCACCTGTCCCATCACGCGACGGACGCCGATCCGTTGATTCGCGCCGACCCCGGCGTCTCACCCGAAGGGCTGCCTCCGGCAGTCTACCGTCCGGCCACCCTGGTCGCCTGGTTGGCGAGGTGTCCCTACCATCGTTTTCGAAACGCTTCGCGCATGGCGCAAGCCTCCTCCAATCGGAATTTCGCGATAGAAGAGTTGCGAGGGACAAGATATAGGGAAGGAGTGTCTGTCTATTCGCGAGCGTTACGTTATATCCGCCCTTATCTGCTACCTACGGTGGCAGGCACAATCTTTACCCTGTTGGGTATTGCTCTGAGTCTCCTTCGGCCTTGGCCGTTCAAATACATTGTGGATGGTGTGCTGCCAACCGAGGCGGGGGCTGCTGACCAATCCGCCCGCGATTTCATCACTCATTGGTTCGGTGATCAGCCGGCTCATATGGTTGTCCTTTGGCTTTGTTTGGCGCTGGTGATTGTCAGCGTTTTGTGGGGTGTGGTGAACATGATCGCCAACTTTTTTTTCATCAAAGTGGGCCTCAAAGCGCTCCTCAAACTCCGCACGGATCTTTACGCCTGT
Organism: Terrimicrobiaceae bacterium; assembly: GCA_041744075.1. Taxonomy (GTDB): domain Bacteria; phylum Verrucomicrobiota; class Verrucomicrobiia; order Chthoniobacterales; family Terrimicrobiaceae; genus JAJTZA01. Next base: position 1,318 of record JBGTLQ010000170.1, on the reverse strand, counting down.
TTGCAATCGCTGCCTCTGAAATTCCATGACGCCCGCCGCAGTTCAGATTCCAGCTTCCGGGTGGCCTATGATTCTCAGAGCATCCAGACCTTGTATAATAAAGGCTTTGCGAGTGTGCTCGGGTCGGTGGTCACGCTTGTGTCCACGTTTGCCATCATGGTCGCCATGAATTGGCAGCTCGCTTTGGCGGCATTGTGTGTGTTGCCATTTGTCGCATGGGCGGTGCGGTTTTATGCCGTGCGCGTCCGCCGGGAATCCACAGCCATTCAAGAAAAAGAAAGCGATCTGCTTGCGGTCGCTCAAGAGGGGCTTGGCCAAATACGGATGGTGCATGCCTTTGGCCGCGAATCCTTTGAAGTTCAGCAATTCCAAAAGCGGGCCGCCGGAAGTCTGGAAGCCAACATGCGATTAAACATGACCTCCGTGGCCAGTTCGTTGGTCATTGGGACGCTCATGGCTGTCGGTATGGCCATCATGTATTTTGTCGGCTCAAATGCCGTGTTGAGTTCTGGATTTACTTTGGGAGACCTTCTTGTTTTTGCGGCGTATCTGCAAATCCTGTATCAACCGCTCGAGCAATTGAGCTACACGGCTTGGGCACTCGAAGGGGCCGCCGCAGGAGCAAATCGCTGCTTCGAGGTGCTGGACCGACAGGATGATGTGCCTGACGCCCCGGATGCCAAAACCCTGACACAAACCCGCGGCGAAATTGCGTTTGAGGATGTGAGTTTTGGATATGATGACTCCCGCTTGATTCTTAAAGGTGTCGATTTACAAATTGCTCAAGGTGAGTCTGTGGCCTTTGTGGGCGGCACGGGCGCTGGCAAGAGCACGTTATTGAGCTTGGTTCCTCGCTTCTATGACCCGGTCGGTGGAAAGGTCACGCTGGACGGGCACGACCTGCGCTCGCTCAAAAAAAGCTCTCTCCGCTCTCATATCGGCATGGTCCTCCAAGAAACGGTTCTCTTCTCAACAACCATTCGGGAAAATATTTCCTATGGTCGGCCGGGGGCAACCTTTGACGAAATTGTCGAAGCTGCCAAACGTGCCCAAGCGCATGAGTTCATCCTCGCGATGGCGGCCGGCTATGATTCTCCGGTCGGCGAACGGGGCGGCCACCTGAGTGTCGGGCAGCGTCAGCGTATCGGCATCGCCCGGGCCTTTCTGAAAGATGCCCCGATCCTCCTCCTCGACGAACCCACTAGCGCATTGGATCCGGGCACAGAAAATTCCATCATGACCACCATCCGGGAACTCATGCTTGGGCGCACAACTCTCATCATCACCCATCGACTTGCGACCGTCCACGACCTTGGGC
>JBGTLQ010000169.1:0-17973 GCA_041744075.1 Terrimicrobiaceae bacterium | reverse complement strand
CGCGCGCACGGCGAAATGTGCCAGCACTTGCGAGCAGGGCGCGCGGGGCCTCTTGCGCGGGGACGGATTCCGCATCAGAAAGGCGCTGTTCACCGGCGAGGCGGGGGCCCTTTGGCGCCGGTGGACACCTGCCTTCTCAGGCGCGCGCGGGTGTAGCTCAATGGTAGAGCAGCAGCTTCCCAAGCTGACGACGAGGGTTCGATTCCCTTCACCCGCTCCCCTTTCCCACCCTGATTCTATGAGGGTTTGCGAGTTTTAAAATCCGAAGATCAAGCATCCAAGCGCATTCCAGCGGTTTTTCTATCGTGAAACGTGTGTTGGAGCGCATTGGGGTGAATTCTCAATTTAAGTGCAATCAAGTGCAATGAAGCGCAACAGCCTTAAAAGTGACGACAAAGTGACGACGTTTTTTCGCCCTGAAATATTCTTTGTTCCGAAAAGTGCGGCTTCATGAATGGGAGTCGCAGGTTGACGCATCAGACCTCAAGGGGGTGTGTAGTCAGGTTCAACGTCTCATCAAGGTAGGCGCGAAAAAACGTAGAGGGATTTGATGGTGATTCGTTCGGGGGATGGAGTTTTTGAGCTTGCTTGGCGATACATATGGCCGTGCATTGGTCCAACTCTTGTTTAACAGATGCAATCGCAGACGCGAAGACCTTGATTTCAAAGAATCGTGAGCCTGCCGCAGCGGCTATTTGTTCATGCAGGTTGGAAGCGACCAGTTGCTTTTATGGATTGCTGTGCGCTTGGTGTGTCACTCGCATCAATGTTTCGAGGTTGGATTTCAATTATTGGCAACTATGGCCTCCGAAGCCAAAGGTTTCGAGTTCGAATCTCGACGGGTGCAATCTTTTGGAAACATTTCCATTCGTTTCCAAAGCCTCCAATGCGCATAAATAAAGGCGCTGCGACGAATCATCAAAATTTGCCGAATTTTTCAATGTAACGTTTGGAATCGGTTGGATGTCGCAAGAAATGGGTTTTAGACGGGCAACAAAATTCACAAAATGGGCGCATCTGCGGCCATATATATTCCGAACTCCGCTCCACAATCTGGGCGAAACTTGAAAAAAACGACCGGCTGCCATCCAATGCGGAGAGTATCAACTCATTCCCTGGTGCCTTTTCGAAGCAATGAAGAGAAGGCGCAATCTCGCGTTGACGCGTGCACCCGCAGGCAATCTGTCACCACGCTGGAGGCGGAACTGTGACGAACCCAGTGGATTGGAAGGCTCAAGCAATAAAAATAGAGAATGGCGGCAAAGTAGGTAGTTTTTTTGAAAAAGTCCGAGGCTCAGTCGCTTAACAAAGTGCCTTGGCATGAAGAGCCTGCGCCAGCGGTGCAGCCGAAACAGTGGTTACCCATGGCGATAGGACGACTTGTGAGAGCGGATGGCGCGAGTTCCCATAGATGGAGGGCTTTCCCATTGTGCCACTGCATGCCGAGCTGTTGATTGAAATCGCAATCGTAGACCTCACCCTGCCAGCCGACGCTCAGCGTGTTGCGACACATGAGGCCGTCCAACGCTGCTGGGTTGAAAGACTGGCGCAGGAGGTCCATGTAACTGTCGAGCTTGCCGTTGTTTTTTAGCCAGCTTTTGAAACGCGAAATGGGCATGTTGGTGATGCAGAAGAGTCGGTGGAAATCGATGTCGAAGTGCTTCTTGAGTTCGGTTTTGTAATCGGCCTCCAACTCCATCTGGGCGGGGGGGAGTTTGTCGCCGTTGGGGTTGTAAACGAGGTCGAGTTGCAGGGCGTCATTGCGACCGTAGCCCAGGGTGTTGAGTTTTTGCAGGGCCAGAATGCTGGAGTCGAAGACGCCTTCGCCGCGCTGAGCATTGGCGTTCTCCGGGCAGTAACAAGGCATGGAGGCGACGATGGTCACGCGGTGGGCGGCGAGGAACTCCGCCATATCTTCGTAGCCGGGTTCGTTGAGAATGGTGAGGTTGCAGCGGTCGATGATGGTTTCCACCTGCGGGATGGCGCGGAGGCTTTGGATGAAGTATTTGAAGTCGGGGATCATTTCTGGTGCTCCGCCGGTGAGATCAACGGTGTGGATGTCGGTGGTGCCCAGCCATTCCACGATGCGGTCGATGGTCTCGCGGGTGATGATTTCCTTGCGTTTGGGTCCGGCGTTTACGTGGCAATGCACACACGTAAGGTTGCAAAGCTTGCCGGTGTTGATCTGGAGGATTTCCGTGCGCTGGCGGCGCAAGTCCACCCCATGGCGGCGAAGTGTGCTTTCGAAGTTGGCGGCGGGTGCGGATTCCAAGACGATCATGAAGATGTGAGTTTCGAGTGAGACAATTTATTCACGAAAGAGTTTCGTCGTCGGCGAGGGTGCGGAAAACGCGATGGCAGGTTTCACTGCCGAAAAAGGCGTCGCAGCAGGCACTTTCGAGCATCTCCCCTGCTCCGGTGGATTCAGACGGGCAGAGACAGGCGACCCAATCAGTGACGCGGCGGGCCTGCCCGAGGTTGTGGGTGACAAGCACGATGGTGCGGCTCGTTTTGAGTCGCAGGATCAGGGATTCGATGGCTTCGCTGGAGCGTGCGTCCAAAGCACTGGTGGGCTCGTCCATGAGGATGACTTCGGGATCGGTGGCCAGGGTGCGGGCCAGGCAGAGGCGTTGTTGCTGGCCGATGGAGAGGGCTTGGCCGGGAGAACAGAGACGGTCTTTCACCTCGTTCCACAGGGCTGCTTCGTGCAGGGATTTTTCTACGAGGTCGGAGGCTTCGCAGCGGTGCAGGCGACGCAGGCGGCGGATTCCGAAGAGGACATTGCGCTCGATGCTGGTGGGGAAGACGACCGGTTGTTGGAAAATCATGCCGATGCGGGCGCGGAGGGCGTCGGCATCAACGGCTAGATCAAAAATGTTGCGTCCATGATATTCAACATAGCCGCTAACTTGCGAGCCGGGCGTCATTTCGATCATACGGTTGAGACAGCGCAGCAAGGTGCTTTTGCCCGCGCCGCTGGGACCGACCAGGCCGAAGACGGTGCGTGGCTGGACTTCAATGGAAATGTTTTCAAGAATGCGTGTGCGTCCAATGGCAACAGAGAGGTTTTCCACACGGAGTAGCGGGGAAGCTTTTTCACATTTCGGCTCTGAGGTGCTGTGTGAGATCGTAGTTTTTTCAGACATTCCGGGATTCCTCGTGGAGGTGGAGCCGCAGGGGGAGTGCGGCCAGGTTGAAGCAGGCGACGAGAAGGACCAGCACAAGGGCCGCCCCCCAAAGATTGGCGCGAGCGTCGTCGTTGAAGGTGTCCTGGGCCAAAACGAAGACATGGTAGGGCAGCGCCAGCAACGGGTTGTCGCGGATGCCGGTGGGCAGAGTCGCACCCGAGAAGACGGCGGTGACAAAAAGGATGGGCGCGGTTTCCCCAGCGGCGCGGGCCAGCCCGAGGAGGGAGCCAGTGAGTAGTCCGGTCCAGCTCTGCGGCAGCCAGACGGCGGTGATGATTTGTTCGCGGGTCAGACCCAGTCCTGCGGCGGCCTCTATGTATTTGCGCGGCACGGTGGATAGTCGTTCGACCAGCGAGACGGCGAGGGTGGGCAGGATCATGACGCCGAGGAGGATACCGCCAGCCAGCCACGATTTCCCCCATCCAAAGAGTTTGAGAAAGACCAGCAGGCCGAGGATCCCAAAGACGATGGAGGGCACTCCATTGAGGGTGTGCAGCAGGGCGTCGACCGCACGTGCAGCGCGGGGGCGGTCCTGAACAAAGACCACACGGGTGAGGCCAATGGCAAGCGCGGGCGGCACAGCCACACCCAGCGCGGTGGCGATGAGAATAAGGGTGCCCAGGATCTGATAAACGATGCCGCCCTCAGCTCCGGCGGCGCGGGTGTCGGTGCTGAGGAAGCTCCAATCGACGGAGCCCACGCCTTTGAGAAGCAAAACACCAAGAATGAAAAGCACGGCAGCCAGGGCAAGGGCCGCACACAGGGATGCCAGGGCAGGGAGCAACAAACGGATGATTTGGCGTGATCCTTTCATGCTTGCAATCCGGCGCTTCGCTTCATCATTCGCTCAAGACCCCAGGCACCGGTTAAACAAATTCCGACCAGCAGTAGCAAAAGCAGGGCGAGCCCGATCATGGCCGACCAGTGAAGAGGGTCGCCGTAGGCGATGTGTGTTTCAGGGCCGCCGAGTTTGCTGGTGAGTGTCTGACCTGGGGAAATCCAAGCGGTAAGCGAAAAGGGATTGCCGGGGAGCTGATTGTCCTGTCGTCCGACCACGAGAAAAACGGCGACCGTCTCACCCAATGCTCGTCCGAGGCCGAGAAGCGACGCGGCGAGAATGCCCGGAGCGGCCTGCGGAAGTGCAACGTGGAGCACGGCTTCGGCGCGGGTCAGTCCGAGTCCGCGAGCGGCGGCGCGTTGAGCGGCGGGCACCGAGAGCAGAGCGTCATCGCACAAGGTGGTGATGGTGGGCAGGATCATCACAGCCAACAGCAGGCCAGCGGTGAGAAGGGAATCGCCACTGATCGGATCAAAAGGTGTGAGGCCTTGATAGACCCATTCACGCACAAAGAGCACACCGATGAGGCCGTAAACCACCGAGGGAACTCCGGCCAACATTTCGATGCCACTTTTTATAACCAAGCGCAGACCAGGCGGCAGATATTCGGCGGAAAGGATGGAAGCACCGACCGCCAGCGGCACGGCAAGCGCGAGTGCGATCAACGAAACCACGACCGTTCCGTAGATCATGGGAAGCGCTCCGAAGGCCTGTTCCGGATAATACCACTCGCGCCCGGTCACAAGGTCGGAGCCGCTGTGGGAAAAGACCGGCAGGCTCTGCCAGAGGAGCATCAGTAACGCGGTGAGCAGCGTGGCGAGTGTCATGGCGACGCCAATGGCGCACGACCAAAAGATCCAACGCGGACGGAAGTTTTTCGCACACGGTGCCATGGTTTATTTCAAATCTGCCAATCGCAGGTAGCCGTGTTTGGCGACGAGTTCCTGCCCGGGAGCGGAAAGCAGGTAATCGATGAGCGTCTTCGCGGCACCGGAGGGTTTGCCTTTTGTGATGACAAAGAGCGGGCGCGACATCGGATAGGCACCGCTGGCGATGTTGGGGCCGGTGGCCGAGATCACGCTGCCATCATCCTTTTTGATGCCGAGGGCGAAGACACGGTTGCCGTCGGCCCAAGAAGAGGAAAGAAAGGTCACCGCACCGCGTGTGCCGCCGGTTTTGTTGCGGGTTTCCTCGTTGCTGCCCACCATGGCGTGATTGGTTTTCGGGGCGTCTTTTTGATCGGGGTAGAGGAATTTCGCGAAAACTTCCCACTCGCCGCGCCCGGGTTCGCGGTTGAGGAATACGACCCGCAGATCGGCTCCTCCCACATCTTTCCAGTTGGTGATTTTTCCTTCATAAAGTCCACGAATTTGATCGGTGCTCAGGTTTTTCACACCGCCATCCCAGACATCTTTGGAGACCACGATACTGACGGCGTCCTGTCCGATGGCGACCGGCTGGAAATTGACGGAGGGGAACTTTACATGGTCAGCGTCCTTGAGCCCCCGCGAAGACATGCCGACATCGGCGAGGCCATCGCCCAGCGCGTTGATGCCCCCCGTGCTTCCCCCGGCGGTGTCGATGGTGATGGCGATTTCTTCTTCTTTTCGCAGCACTTCGGCGGCTTCGGAAACGACAGGATTGACGGTGGTGGAGCCGCTGACACGGAGGGTCTCCTTTGCCAGTGCGGGTTGAGTGAGGGTGGCCGCCAAAGCCAGTCCGAGGGCGAGTTGCAGCAGGGGTTTCATCATAATTTCTTTCACGTGATGGTTGGTGGATACAAGGGTTTATCTGTTGCGCTTCAGCGCAACTATGCATGTGAAAGAATCCATTTACATTTTATTCCCGGAAGTCTGTTTCTTTTATCAAAGAAGTGGTTTGATCGTTGCTTCGAGCTGGTCCTTGCGCAGGTTGCCGACTTGTTTGGTTTCTGTTTCGGTTTATCCTCCAAACACGCCCCAGACCCAGGTGCCGAGGGTGTAGAGCCCCCAGCCGAAAAGCAGCACACCTCCAAGAATTGTGCCGGGGCACATGCCGTTGGAGCAGCTGCAGTCTTTGTTTTCGGTTTTGCAGGATTGCTGGTTATCGTTCTGCGTCGGGTTATTTGGATGCATTGGTTTCATGCTTATAAGAGCAAGTGCGGGCGGAATTATTCCCTGAATGGTTGCTCACACACGCAACCATTTATTCTGTTCTTAAAAACCGGTGCTGATAGGCTGCTTGTAACGCGGTGAGATCAACGCGAGGAAGGCAGTAGAGAGTAAAGGGCGTCGGTGAAGTCATCCGCCAAGTTGGCAACAACCCAGTTGTAGTGACTTGCCCTGCCGCTAAAATGAAATCAGTCGAACCGAAACACGCAACAACCGAGATCAAGGACGCGGCGGCGACCGATACGTTTGCGGAAGGCGGGAGCGATGGCGTTGTGAAGGTGGCGTCCCGTTTTGGTGGAAACGACAACGCCTGCCTCACGCAGGATGCGCAGGTGCTTGGAGATATTGTATTCTGTGGCTTCGAGTGCGACGGCGAGTTCTTCGACAGTTTGCTCCGTGAGGAGTAGCCGTCGGATCAGCTCCAGCCGGGTTGGATCGGCGAGGGCTTTCAGCAGCGGGATCCAGCCTTCCGTGTTTGTCATGATGCTGAAGTTTGCTTACTAAGCCCCGACAATTCCAGACTCGATTGCGTGGCTTAATCCGGTTTAATCCAAAATGCGCACCTGAGGTCTCATGATTTTGCAGACGTTCGTTGTTTTTCCACACGCCAGTCTGGCAATGGTTTTCAGGATAATGACGCCAGCATTGATGGAGCCGTGGAAGTTGCCGGAAATTTTGGATTCTCCTGCCGGGCGGGGATAAGCGCGGACGGGGATCTCGGCGATGCGCAGCCCTTCCTCGACAGCCCGAACCTGCATTTCCACCGTCCAGCCGAAGTCACGGTCGCGCATGTCCAATCGGCGAAAGGCGCTGGTGCGGATGGCGCGTTGTGGGCCGAGATCGGCGAAGCACCGGCTCCACAAAAGGCGAATGAGGGCGGGTGCCAGCCAGTTGCCGAACCGCTGAGGCAGGGTCATATTTTGGCGGTCGTCAGGATGGATGCGGCAGCCGAGGATGAGATCGTGGTTTTCGGAAAGTTCGGCGAAACGGTCATAGGCGGCGAAGTCATCGCTGGCATCGGCATTGCAATAGAGCAGCCAGTCAATGTTGTCGGGGATACATTGGGAGCCTTCCCAGCAAGCCAAGCCATAGCCACGCCCGGAGATTCTAAGGACTTCGGCTCCCGCCTCACATGCGACCTCCGCCGTGCGGTCGCTGCTGCCGTTATCGACCACACGAATGTGGGAAAATCCGCGCAGACGCAGATGATGGATCACATCGCCGACGCATTCTTCCTCGTTGTGCGCAGGGATGATGACGAGGGTGCGGGCGGCGAAGGCGGCGAGTGACTTACACCGATGCATAGTGGTCACAGAGGTCGGGCTTGGGCGTGGTGCTGCAGTTTTCAAAAACATTCTATGTGACCTTTGTGGCCCTGTGTGAACCCCTTCCATCAGCAGCAAGTTCCGCCGTCGCGGCACTGGCTGTTGGTCGCAGTGGTGGCGTTGTATTCCAGGCCTTTGGTTTCGCGGGGATGGCGGCGGGAGTTTTGGGCGCAGTTGAAAGGGTTGGCATTATCTGCTGGCACTGGCTGGATCGGGTCGATGAAATCGAAGAATCCCGCGTAGGGAGATTTTTTGTAGAGACTGTAGGTTTTATCGCAGACCGCGTAGCGGACACCACGGGTCATGCGGTGGCCGTCGTCGTCGAGGACTTCCTTGAATGGGCCGCGATAGATGACGGCTTGGTTGCGCTCGACGCAGGGCCCTTGTTTGCCTTTGAAAGCCTGAACGGTCATGGAGCGGAACTCGATGCCTTCGACCGTTTGCCAAGGCTGAATGTCGAACTTGAGGACTTCGATGCCGTAGAATCCGGCGTCCTCGAAGGCTTTGAGAAAATCCTCTTCGGTAAGTGCGCCGGAAATGCAGCCGCTCCACAGTGCGGGATCGTTCTGCAAATGTTCGGGGACCGGCTCGTCGGCGACGATGTCGGAAATGACGGCGCGTCCGCCCAGTTTGAGCACTCGAAAAATTTCACGGAACATTCGGGGCTTGGCATCGGGTTCGACCAGATTAAGCACGCAGTTGGAGACGACGACATCGATGGAATCCGAGGCGACCAGTGGGTGTTTGACTCGGAGTTCTGCTGCCAGTTCGTCAGCGGCCAGGAAACTGGCGGCGTCGGAGATGGGACGTTTCTTCAATTCGGCGTCGAGCACTTCGAGGTCGAGCGCGAGGTCCTGGATGCGGCCTTTACGGAATTCGACATTGGCATGGCCGATGTTTTCCGCAACGACGGGTGCGTTGCGACGGGCGACTTCCAGCATGTCATCGGTCATATCGACGCCAATGACTTTGCCTTCGGGGCCGACGACTTGGGAGGCGATGAAGCAGATTTTTCCGGTGCCCGAACCAAGGTCGAGAACGGTCTCGCCGGGGTGGACGTGTTTGGAGGGGTCGCCGCAGCCGTAGTCACGTTCGATCACTTCGGCGGGAATGGCCTTGAGATATTGCGGGTTGTAATCCACCGGGCAGCACAGGGCGGGTTCTTGGGCTTTGGACGCGGCGGCGTAACGTTCTTTGACGGATTGTTCGGTTTTCATGAATAGTTGCAGATGAGAGCAGCTGTGATCGTTCATTATTCCACCTTGTGTTGGAAAAATTTGCCGACGTGAAGGTGGTGCTTCATGGGATGGTGGGCAGCCAGATGCTGAAAGTGGTGCCTTGCCCTGGTTGGGATTGGATAAAGATTTTTCCTTGTAAGCGGGTGATGACGCTGTAAGCGGTGGCGAGACCAAGTCCGGTTCCTTTGCCCTCCCCTTTGGTTGTGAAAAAGGGCTCAAAAACTTTGGACCGGGTATTCTCATCCATTCCATGGCCGTTGTCTTCGATCTGCAAAACCCACCATGGAGGACCGGTTTCCACCGACTCAAGAGCCGAACGGATGAAAATGCTCGGACGAACACAGTTTTCTGTGGCGTCCTTGGCATTGATCAGGATGTTCAGGACGGCCTGTTCGAGTTGCTCGCGGTCAACCAATGCGAAGACTTCCGGGGATGGTTCCACCGTGACCTCAACCAATCTGCTAAGAAACAGACTGCAAACCGACTGAACTTGTTGGGTAAACTCAGCAAGATTCACTCTCTCGGTTTGCATTTGGTGGTGACGACCGAATGAGCGGAGGCGCTTAACCAAGTTTGCGGCACCTTGCACGCTGCTTGCAGCGGTGGTGAGTGTCTCCTTGCCGACATCGGACAATGCCTCATTCGCAACTAAAAGCTCACAACTCACTGCGAAAACATTTAGATAGTTGTTAAAATCGTGGGCGATGCTGGCCGAAGCCCGGGCGATCAGTTCGAAGCGTTGCATTTCTTCCAAAGCACTCTCACAACGGACCAATGCAGTCGCATCCGTGCCGAAACAGGCCACTTGACCGGGTGTGCGGGAGGGCGTGAATACCCAGGAGAGAATGCGCGGGCCGGGAAGGCGGTGCTCCGCTTGGTGATTGCGTTTTTCCTGGATCACGAGAGTGCAAAGATCCTTGCGGTTGCTCGGCAGCAACTGTTCCAAGCTTTTCAACCCGCACAATCGGGAAAGTTCCTGCGCGGCAGCGTTGGCGAATTCACAGCTTCCCGCGCTCGTTAAGACGAGCACGGGATGCGGATTGATCTCGGGCAGAAGGCTTGGAGCACAATCAACCGACGGGACAAGCGCCGATTCAGAGGCGCTTCTCTTCGATGTCATACACGTCGAACCAGACATAAACTGGACGGTCTTTCGGAATAAACTCGGCGATGTAACCTTCCAAAAAGACCTGCATCTCGGCAGGCATATCGACGGGCCGGGTGTAACGCAGTTTGTTGTTCCATTGCACGATCTCCGCCTGGTCTTTGACTTTCGAATGCAAGGTGATCCAGTCGGCCACGACAGCGTCGTCCGCACCGCTTTCGACGAGCTTTTTGAACTCGGTCGAGTCGATGCCGGTGAATTCGAAGAATTGTCGGTCGAGCGGGCAGTCGAAGTGGTAATCTCCGTTTGTGTCGGCGATGACGGCACGGCATTTATCGAGGGCACGTGCGACAATGATGTAGCCGCCGAGGGTTTCGCGAGGGCTGCGGGGATAGGTTTTTGTAAGGTCTAGTGATTGAATTGGGTTGCTCATACACCAGACCAGAGAAATGAGAGGGGCTATTTATTCCATTTAAGCATTCCGGGAATAAATCCGAGCCAACTGTGCTCGAATCTGCACATGAGCCGCAGCATTGTTATCATCGGAAACGGGGTTACTGGAGCGACAGCAGCTCGCCACATTCGTAAACGATCCGCCGCCGACCGAATTGCGATCATTTCCGGCGAGACCGACCACCACTTCTCACGCACCGCGCTGATGTATATCTACATGGGCGATCTCACTTATGCGGATACAAAACCTTACTCTGATGATTTCTGGGCGAAGAACCGCATCGAGCTGAAGCGCGGCTGGGTAGAGAAGATCGACACGGACAGGCAGGCTGTTGTTTTCAACGATGGCTACCGCAATCATTATGATGAATTGATTTTGGCCACGGGTGCCCGCTCAAACAAATTTGGTTGGCCGGGTCAGGACCTTGACGCCGTGCAAGGGCTATATTCCTACCAAGATCTCGAATCGATGGAGAAATACAGCCAGACCACCAAACGCGCTGTGATCATTGGTGGGGGGCTGATTGGGGTGGAGGTGGCGGAGATGTTGCTCAGCCGTGGCATCAAGGTGACCTTTTTAGTTCGTGAGAATGCGTTTTGGACGGTCGTGCTCCCCTGCGAAGAAGCGAAGCTGATCGGACGTGAGATCCAGCGCCACGGAGTGGACCTCCGCTACGAAACGGAACTGAAAGAAATCCTGCCTGACGCCGGGGGTCGTGCCCGGGCGGTCGTCACCAATACCGGGGAGCAGATCGACTGCCAGATGGTTTTTCTCACGGCGGGGGTCAGCCCGAATATCGGGTTTATCAAGGACTCCGGCATCGCGTGCGACCGTGGTGTACTGGTGGACGAGTTCTTCCGCACAGGCATCCCGCATGTCTGGGCGGGTGGAGATTGTGCGGAACACCGGAATCCACCACCGGAGCGCCGCCCGGTCGAGCAGGTCTGGTATACCGGGAAAATCCACGGCGAACACATTGCCGCCAATCTTTGCGGCGACGAACGCCCTTACACGCCCGGTATTTGGTTCAACTCGGCCAAGTTCTTCGACATCGAATACCAAACCTACGGCATCGTCTTGCACAAGGAACGGGATCACGAAGAAGATTTTTATTGGGAACATCCGGGCGACGGCATTTCGTTCCGTGTGCGTTTCGACCGGGAATCCGGTGTGGTCACGGGCGTGAATGTTTTCGGTCTGCGCCACCGTCATGCCCTGTGGGAGCACTGGATCGCCCGTAAAACGCCGATTGAGGACGTGATGTCCGACTTGGCTGCCGCCAACTTTGATCCAGAGTTTTATCGTCAGCACGAACCGGCCATCCAGACAGCGTTCAATGGAAAGTTCCCCGAACGAGCCGCCCAACTTCGCACCGGTAAGGGGTTGTTTTCTGACTTTATGAAAAACCTTTTCGCACCCAGAGGCTCAGGGGGCACTGAGGCAAAGGCATGAAAAAATTCCCCTCTGTGACCTCTGTGCCTCTGTGTGCCAAACCTGCTCTTATATGAACGACATCACTGCCAACCTCACTTACGAAAGCCATTCCCTTGCCCACTCCGGACATCGCCTGGGCGTCTGGGAAAAGACCGGGCTTGCACTTTTGGGTGTCGGACTGTTGCTGCTCGCTGCTGCGCTTTTTGGTGTCTCTGCCGAGATGGCGGAATCCATCCGCGCCGTCTGGCTCACTTCTGCATGGACGCTGATTATTACTGGCGGCCTGGCTTACGGGTTGCGCAAGCATCTTTCGGACAAGCCGGGCATCCGGAACAACGGCAAGGTCACCGACAGTGTGACCGCCCGTGGAGCACTCGGGTGGATGTTGGGTGTGGTCTTCACCACTTTCTATATCTTGCTCTATTGGTTCCCAGGAACTCTTGAAGGGCTCATCCGTCTGCATGATCCACTGAGCAACTCTTTGCGAGGCAAAGCCGCCGACCAATGGTTTGTCTATGGCACATTTTACACGGTTGGAATTTGGGTCATGGGTGCCAAGGCGTTGGCAAAATACCGGCACAGTCGCTACCAGATCGTCCGCACCTGTGTCATTATGATCGTGCAGATGGGCTTTGCATATCTGCTACCCGCACTTTTCGCGAAACTGAGCCAACCCGAAGTGTATCTGAGCTACCTCTGGCCGCTGGCTTACGACAAACTTTTTCCTGGCACGCTCGATCAGTTCCTCCAAGCGGGAAACATCGGTTATTTTATCGTCGGTTGGTTCGTCGTCGGCACGCTCATCGCCACACCGGTCCTAACTTACTACTTTGGCAAGCGCTGGTATTGTTCCTGGGTCTGTGGATGCGGCGGCTTGGCAAATACCTTTGGCGATCCGTGGCGGCAGAACTCCGATAAATCTCTTAAAGCCTGGAAAATCGAACGGTGGATGATCCATTCCGTGTTAGTGGCCATCGTCCTTCTCACCACGCTGCTTTGGTTTGCTCCATCATTGCCGGAGTTCATGCAGGGATTCCTTCAGACCCTCAAGCAATGGTATGGATTCCTCATCGGTGCCGCCTTTGCCGGAGTGGTCGGGGTCGGATTCTACCCACTGATGGGCACGCGGGTCTGGTGCCGCTTCGGCTGCCCCATGGCCGCCATTCTCGGGCTTCTGCAACGCTTCAATTCCCGCTTCCGCATTACCACCAACGGCGCACAATGCATCTCCTGCGGCAACTGCTCGAAGTATTGCGAAATGGGCATCGACGTTCGCCACTACGCCCAGCGCGGGCAAAACGTCATCCGCGCCTCCTGCGTCGGCTGCGGCCTTTGCGCCGCCGTCTGCCCGCGTGGAGTGCTTTCGCTGGAAAACGGTCCACAGCAAGGACGTTACAACAACACCAAGGGCCTCTCACTGCTCGGAGAAACCAAGTCCCGCTAAAATACAACCCGCTTTTCACATACAGAGCCACCAACCCCCAACCAGAAAGAAAACACATGAACACCAAAGCTGAAAACACGCCATCCGAAACTCCTGTCGCCTGTGCCGACTTGGAAGCCATCGCCGCCCGCGCCTACGCCATCTGGCAGGAGCAAGGATGCCCGGAGGGGCGGGATATGGAACACTGGATCGAAGCCGAGGCCCATTATCTCAATTGCCGCGAAGCCGACGCCGAAACACAAAGCGACTCGGCGAGTTGAGCCCAGAATTACCAACATCATCACCACAAGGCCCGCTGAACCCCACCAAACATTATGCTGCGATCCATTCTTTTCACCACGCTTGGGGCATCCGCTTTCATGCTGAGCGCTTGTGTGCTTTTGGGCTTTGACCGCGTCGAGGAGCGCGACGGTCGGCGCTGGCTTTTTGGCGGGCATGAACCCGGGCAAGCCTTCGATATTACAGAGTTTAGGCTCGACCCCAAACAGTTGAATTTCGGCCTGGGCCGCGAGGCTTTTCACGCACTGGTTGCGCCTGAGTTTGGCCGCCCCGGAGATCCGGACGTTTCGATCAACGACAGCACCCGGGTGCTGGCCGTAGTGATCAATGGCGAGGCGAAAGCCTACCCGATCCACCTCCTGCGCGGTCACGAAGTGGTGAATGACACCGTGGGCGGACGACCGATTTTTGCTGCTTACTGCGTTCTCGCCGACTTGTCAGCGGTGTATGACCGCGAGATGGAAGGTCATGTTTATACGTTTGCGGTCAGCGGCTACACCTATGCCGACAAGGATATTTGGAATGGTCTTAATGCCTTTGTCCTCTGGGACCGCGACACCGAAAGCCTCTGGCTTCCGACAATTGGCCAAGGCGTATCGGGCCCCATGATTGACGTGCCAATGCGCTTAACTCCCAAAGAATTCTGGCGCGACATCACGTGGGGAGAATTCCGCAGAGAGTTTCCCAATGCCGTTGTGATGAAAGCCGACCAGCGCTTGCAAACGCCGCCGGAAGTCCCCCGCCACAGCGGTCCATTCCCAAAGAAGGCACAGGTGCAGCCCGAAGAGTCCATCGCACCCAGAGGGGCAAAGTAGACTTCGGCAGTTAGCCTATGTTTGCACACCTAACATCTCATCGGGACAAACGACATTCCATTGGGCGAACAGCATGCCTTGCGGGTCTCGCTATCTTTCTCTCCGCGTGTTCGACGCTTCGGATGCCCGATCTGGGAACCCTTTACTCGCAAGCAGCCCGCGATCATGGTCCCGGGAGGAATCCTGTCATCGTCATCCCGGGCATCCTGGGAAGCAAACTGGTGGATGTCGAATCAGCACGCTTGATCTGGGGGGCCTTCGGTTCCGGGAGTGTGTCGCCAAACCGACCGGATGGAGCCAGACTTCTTGCGCTGCCGCTGGGCGATCAAAAACTCAAGGATTTACGTGATGATGTGACGGCTCCAGCAGCATTGGACCGTGCCCGACTTCGCCTCATCGGCATGCCGATTGATATGGCAGCTTATGCAAACCTGCTGGGAGTCCTTGGTGCTGGAGGTTATTTGGATGAAGCTTTTCAAACACTCGATTATGGGGATGACCATTACACCTGTTTTCAATTTCCCTATGATTGGCGTCGAGACAACATCGAGAATGCACGGCTTCTCCATGCGTTCATCTTGCAAAAGAAAAAAGAGGTCGAAGCCGAGAACCTGCGTCGCTTCGGACGTAGCGGGGCCCCTGTGAAATTCGACATCGTGGCGCACTCCATGGGCGGACTGATTGCCCGTTACATGCTCATGTATGGGAGTAGCGAGCCGGGAAGCGATGGCAGCCCACCATCGATCACTTGGGCCGGTGCGAGAAATGTAGATAAAGTGCTGCTCGTGGCTCCTCCCAACAAGGGATCGCTTCTTGCTCTCAAGCAGCTGGTGGAGGGATTTCAACCGGCACCCTTTCTTCCCAAATATTCCGCAGCGCTGCTCGGCACGATGCCCGCAATTTATCAACTTTTGCCAGACCCCGTCTTGCAACCTGTCGTGGATTCCGCCACAGGACAAAATTTGGATTATCTCGATCCGGAAGTGTGGGAACAAAAGGGGTGGGGGCTCGCCGATCCTGCTGCCGATTCTACCTTGGAAATCTTGTTGCCGGAACGACAGCCAGAAGAACGTCAAATGCTTGCCAAACGCTTCTTGCGGCAGGCATTGCAACGGGCCCGAACTTTCCGAACAGCGCTGCAGCGACCGCACAAGTTACCGCCGGGTCTGCACCTTTACCTGTATGCTGGTGATGCGGTCAAAACGGTGTCCGCCTATTCCGCAAATGAGGACGGCATGCTGTCCGTGTCAGACTGGGCTCCCGGCGACGGAACCATCCTGCGTGCCAGTGCGCTGGCCGACCTTCGCACCTCCCAAGAACAGTCCTTGCCGATCCGCAGCTTGATTCCTTGGACCCAAGTGATGTTTTTGCAACGCGATCATCTGGGTCTCACCCAGGATGCCACTTTCGCCGACAATATTTTATACACCCTGCTGCTTGCTCCCAAAAAACCATGAAACCCGAATCCGATATTCAGCCGCTACCCCGGGCTCCCGCATTCAGATCCCAGGGCGAATTTCCCAGCCACAACCCGAATCCTGTGATGAAATTTTCTCCCACAGCGGAATTGCTCTGGTTCAATCTCGCTGCGAACGATGCCGCTGCCGCCGTCGGCTGGAACCGCCCGACCAAGCTCCTTTCCGGCAAAGAAAAGCAGCTTATTTCCAAGGCACTACAAAATTCCCAAGAGGTGATCACCGCCGACAACGCAGCTGGCGAGCGCCACTGGCGCTGGTCCTTCGTTGTGGAACCCTCCGATGGTCAGGTTTACTGCTACGGACACGACATCACCGATCTCGTGCAGTGCAAACTCCAGCTTCTCGATCATGCAAATAGTGGAGAAACCTCAGAGTCCTCCGGCATGTTCCGCCGGGCGGTGAAACGCCTGGACCTTGCCGCCCGCTATGCCGATCTCCATGAGGAGGTCATCGAGCGGCTGAAAATTCCCAAAGCTGTGCTCAGCGTTTCCGTGCCTGTGCGCATGGACGACGGCTCGCTGCGTGTGTTCGAAGGCTACCGGGTTCGCCACAGCGATCTGCGCGGCCCGGGCAAGGGAGGCATCCGATTCCATCCCCACGCCAATCTCGATGAAGTCAAGACCCTCGCCTTTTGGATGACCTGCAAATGCGCGGTGCTCGACCTGCCTTACGGCGGAGCCAAAGGCGGCGTGATCGTCGATCCCCACGAACTCTCCCCCATGGAACTCGAACGGCTCAGCCGGGAATTCATCGCCCGCATCGCGCCCTTCATCGGACCCGAAACCGACATCCCTGCGCCCGATGTGTATACCAATCCCCGCATCATGGGATGGATGATGGACGAATATTCACGGCTTGCAGGCAAACGCACCCCGGGAGTGATCACCGGCAAACCGCTTGGCCTTGGCGGCAGCCGGGGCCGCGACACCGCCACCGGACGCGGTGGCTACATCTGCCTCAAGCAACTGGAAAAAGAACACGGGTGGACCCCTTCGGAAACCACCGTTGCCATCCAGGGCTTCGGCAATGCCGGGCAGGCCGTGGCCCGGTTGCTCCATGCAGACGGGTATAAAATTGTCGCGCTGAGCGACTCCAAGGGCGGTATTCACGATCCCGCAGGGTTCGACATTCCAAGCGTCATTCAGCGAAAAAATGAAACGCGCAAACTCGAAGCGGTCTATTGCGACGGGTCCGTTTGCGAGACTGTGGAATCCGAGCGGATTACCAACGCGCAGCTCCTCGAACTCGATGTGGATATTCTCATCCCTGCCGCACTCGAAGGAGTCATCACAGCGGAGAATGCCGAGAAGATTCAAGCGCGCACGATTCTTGAACTTGCCAACGGTCCCATCGAGGACGAAGCCGACACGATCTTGGCCGAGCGCGGTTGCACGGTGATCCCCGACATTCTCGCCAACGCGGGTGGAGTCACAGTGAGCTACTACGAATGGGTGCAAAACCGCACCGGTGAAAGTTGGAGCGAGACCCGTGTTCAAGAGGAACTCGAAGCCCGCATGTCGGAACAATTTTCCGCTGTTCAGTCCCTCGCGAAGGAACACGCCATCCCTTTGCGCACCGCCGCTTACGCCCTTGCCCTCCGGCGAATAGGTGAAACGGTCGATGCCCTAGGCACCAGCCGCTATTACGCCAAGGGGCAGAGCTGAGACGTGACGCGTGAGCACGCTTCCATTAACGCCGTGCATCCCTACAGTAGCCACTGGGGCCGCTACATCGACAAAGCATCATGGTTTTGGAAACCTGAATCACCACCCCGACCGAGTCCATACAACCATGCTCCACATTCTCTGGGACACTCGCGGATACTTCTTCTGGCTGCTCGTCATTTCGGCGGGCTGCCTGATCGCCGAGCGCATCCGCCCGTGGCGCAAAGGGCAAAAGCTTTTCCGCAAGGAGTTTTTCCATGACTTCTTTTGGTTGTTTTTCAATGGGCACTACTTTTCCGTGCTCTTTGCCTATGTGACCGCATTCGTAGCCGGGTGGTTTTTTCCGGTCATTGACGTTGCAAAATCATGGAACGGTCTAGGCGGCTGGCCGATTCTTGCACAGGCACTCGTCTATTTTCTGATAAAGGATTTCCTCGACTGGTGCGTGCATAACCTCCTGCACCGCGTGCCCTTCCTCTGGGAGTTTCACAAGCTCCACCACTCGATTGTCGAAATGGACTGGATCGGTAACTTTCGCTTCCACTGGATGGAGATTGTTGT
>JBGTLQ010000168.1:0-11967 GCA_041744075.1 Terrimicrobiaceae bacterium | reverse complement strand
TAGCTCTTGATCTTATTGTTTCAATCCGCGCGCCCGCGAGGGGCGCGATGGCCGCGGCGTGGTTGAGGTTGATTATTCAAGCGAGTTTCAATCCGCGCGCCCGCGAGGGGCGCGATCCGTCAGGGTGATTAAAGGCTGGGTTCCAACCATGTTTCAATCCGCGCGCCCGCGAGGGGCGCGATATCGACGTTGAAACATCCACCGACGAAAACCGGGGTTTCAATCCGCGCGCCCGCGAGGGGCGCGATGCCAAGCAAACGGAGATTGACGGCATCAAGGAAGTTTCAATCCGCGCGCCCGCGAGGGGCGCGATGGCGGCACAGGTAAATCACTGTGCCGCTTTAAGTTATTTCAGCAAAATCGCGAACATTGATCAAACAAAGTCCGCAGAATCCTTTGAGGTGGGTTTGATAATGTCAAAGAGCTGTGGTTCATGGGATTGGATATCCCGCGAAATGACTGAAGGAACGCTGACCGCTTGGGGTTCGCGGAAATCAGACCAGAAGAGGACCATCCATGTCGAGGGAAGGTTTGGTGCCGTAGTGTTCGACACGTCCGTTCCACTCGTTTCCGAGAAAATAAAATCTCAGAGAGTCATGATCCGTGTCGATGATTTTGAGCGCCTTCGCTCTGAGGGCAACGAACTGGGCTTGGTCCACCTTGCATTCAAACACTGAGTTTTGGACTCGCTGTCCATAGTCGAGACAAGTTTTAGCAACCCTTCTAAGTCGGCGGGCTCCGCCCTCAGAAGATGTCGCCACATCGTAGGTTATGAGAATTTGCATGGGCTATTTCACTAGAAATGGGGGGTAGGCATCTAGATCATTCCGGATATGGCGTGCCAGGAGACGAGCTTGAATCTGAGGGAGAAGGCCGATGGTCATTTTTTCCTCAAGAAATGGATGTGTTATTTCGTCGGTTTTGCGTTCCTGCCATGTCGTCAAAACCTTTTTTCTGGAGTCATCTTTCAAGAAAACACCTCCTGCTTCCTCGATACGAAAGTCTGACAATTGGATTTGCCGTCGATTGAAAAGCGACATGGCTGTGCGGTCAGCAAGAAAAGCGCGAAATTCTTCCATGAGGTCCAAAGCCAGGGAGGGGCGGCCAGGGCGATCTCTGTGAAGAAATCCACACTGGGGGTCAAGGCCACAGGATTCCAGCGCTGAGCGGCAGTCATGCATCAAGAGGCTGTAGAGGAATGACAGGAGGGCATTGACCGGATCACGTGGCGGACGACGGGATCGACCGTCGAAAGTGATAGCAGGGTCGTGGTTGGTGAGAAATTGAGGAAGCACGGCAAAGTATGCTGTTGCGGCATCTCCCTCGACACCTCGCAAGGAATCCAACGATTCGGCTCGCATTGCCATGGCTATGCGATGTTGGAGAAAGTCGGAAGCCCTTCCAAGCTCGAAGGCGCGTGCTGGCTCTTTTTCGCCATGGTCTCGGGAGGCCCGCAGAATAATGGTTCGGGAGTTCGCGATTTTGGCAGCGACAATATTACGGGCGATTCCCAGGCTGGCAGGCTCGGAGTCAGCTTTCCGATATTGACCCCGCCGTAGAAGGATATTTCCAGAAACGAAGCCATTGGTGCAGGCAAGAAATTTGCCGTTGGGTGAGTGAAACGAAAGTGCGACATTGGCCTTCGCACAGCCGGACATCAGCGAAGCACTGGCCACGATGTCATACCCAAAGCAGACGATCCCATCCAAGTTGTGAAGCGGAACACGAAGTTTGGACACCCCATCAATCCTGACTTCAACCGCTTCCCCATCTTTGCGCAAGTAAGCGCCTTCCAATGTCACAAAAAGCGTGTTGAGATGAGTTTTCATAGGGATTCGAGCTTTGAAACATGAAACTCCGAAGCAAGCCATGCCGAAGCAGACTTCCGGGATTGGGGCTGGCAGATCTCGAAAAGCGAGCAGGCCCCGCACTTGCGCTTTTCATAAAGTGCTGGCGGGGTGATGCATGATGACAGAATTTCCCAGGCACGTTTGAGAGTCCGCTGCGTGAGAGAGCGAAGATCTTCGTCAAGCATCACCTCAGTCCGGCGGTGAGGTTTGCCGTAATAGAGGAAACCAGCGGCGATGGTGACAGAGAGCATTTCTTCCAGGCACAGGCCTTGGGCGCAAAGTTGGACTTCATCCGCCCTGTGGCTTTTTGGTTTTCCACGTTTGTATTCAACTGGGATCACCCGACCGTCCCGGTGAAACTCAACCACATCGCATTGCCCGCTGAGTCCGAATGCCGTTGATGTGACACTTAGCCCCCGAACGGTTTTGACATCACCACGGGATTCTGTCGGGCCGTCATGTGCCCGGTCATGCAGGACTCTCCCCTCGGCAGTGAACCGGTTCTCCGTCCATTCCCTCTCCAGATGAATGAGTGCAAACTGACGCTCGCAAAAAATCAGGTGTTGCAGCGCAGAGATGGGAATGAGGTCCATTGGGTGGAATCGGAAGATACTCAGCGCATATTGTACAGATACAAAATAGCCGCCCATCCGCTTGGCATCATAGCCGGGGCATGATCCAACTCCCGGCCATACTTCACTGCGAACTCAAGCATAGTCCGGGCATGGAAAAATGCCTCGAGAATGGGGCGGGTCGATGTCAGCCACGACGCATTTGCTTCAGGCTTAAATTCATGCCCAGTGCCCTCGTTGATGATTTGGCGGAACCACGGATTGATCCCAGATTTCGGATTCACATCCTCCAAGGCTTCAACGATCTGCAAGGTCAAAGTCTGGAGACGGAAAACCTTAAAGCTTTGATGGTAAAACCGGTAGAACCCATCCTCAAACCCCCAATGGCTGGATACCTGCTCCAACAGCTTCTCCAACTCCGGAAGCCTCTGCTTGATCGCAATCAGCAGAGGCTCCGAAGCCTGATCGATCATTTTTTCAGGTGCGAAGGGTGCGTCGTCCGAGGTACTCACACCAGCCTGCGGATGAGGGTGACGCCATTGCCCAGATCTGTGGCCGCTCCGGGTTTGACTACCTCGTCGAGAGGCTTTCCGTCGAAGGTGATTCGGTTGACGTAGTTTGCGAACTTGCGGGGCGGCTTGCCGTCTTCTTCCGGGCGTTCTTCGAAAGACTCGATCCTGAGGCGGTCGAATAGGGTGTGGCTAGGGGCGCGACCGAGTTTCGCGGACTGGTTCTTCTCGTGTTCGGTGCCACCTTCGCCTTCGTGTTTAAAAATCAGAAGGGCACGCGGTGCCATGCTGCCAGCAGGGCGAGCGGCGGATTGGTCGAACTGGAAGGCTTTTTCGAGGGCTTGGAAGAAGAGCTCGAGGTCTTCCTCGGAAAATCCAGTTTGGTCGGCAAGGAATGGGTTAACAAAACCATGGCAGCGGTAGAGACCGTAAGGAACAGTGAATTTTCGGCCCATCGTTCGGTTGTCACCTTGCTGTGACTCTGCTTCTTTTTCGGTGGCGACCGCCATACGCGTGATAGCGTGTTCGCTGATGACAATGGGGTCAATAGAGCGGGAGAATCCGAGCTGGATGGGGCCTCGGACTTGTCCGCAGTTGACGGCGATGCCCATGACTGCCCCAAAGGTTCGGACGTCGTAGAAGTTCTGGCACATCCATTGGCGGGCGGCTTCGACCTCCGCACCACTTCCCTTACGTTTACCTGCTTTGGTTTCACTTTGCGCTTCCCCCTCTTTTTTAGTTTCTTGATAGGCTTTTTCGTGGGCTCGGATGAGGACCGCTTTTTCCTTCACGTAGATGTCGTAATTGGGTGTGTCCTTTTTGACGATTTCAACGAAGTTGCGGACTTTGCGTTTGATGCACACGTCGGTAATGAGGCCCTGACCGGATTCAGAATCGACGCGTGGGAGGTTGCCGGCGTCGGGGTCACCATTGGGGTTTGCGTCAGTTGTGTCGAAGAGGTAGATGAAGTCGTAACGATGGTTCATAATTTTGGGTTTCTTGTTAGTTGTTGATTTGGTTATGGATCAGGCGGAGGCGGATTCAGTGGCGGGTTGTGCTTCTTTTTGTGTGAAGAAATCTTTGCGTTGGTGGTAATAGCCAAGCGCGAACTGGGCCTGGTTTTGGAGATTGAGGTGAGCAGGAAAGTCGCTGAGGTTTTCGATGATGTTTTGACATAGTATCTCCCTACCGTTTTTCCGCTTAAGTGCGTTCTCGGAACCTTTGTTCGATGCCCATTCTGATTGTGCCTTGCCGAGATGGTTGGGATACATGCGAAGCAGGCGCCCAAAGACCGATCGTGGAGTGGCGGATGCACTCGCGTAAAAGCGGTCGCGGATGGTCGCGTTGATGCTGGGAAGCGCGTCTTGCTGAGTTTTTTCCAATACGGCGAAGAGCCTGCCGAGGAGGTAACCGGGGTTGGTGCTGGTTTGGTCTAACATAGGGGTGATGTGTTGTTGGTGGTTGCGAATGAGCCATGCTTTGAGGATGGCGGCTTTAAGGTAAGTGACGTTGCGTTCGGCGCGGATGCGGTTGTGGACTGCGGTGATGAGGCTGGTGGGATAGTCGGTGCCAAGGAGGATGGAGCGCATGAGGGCACCACCGAGGAGCGGTGGGATGCCGTCGGCTTCACGGGCGGTTTGGCGGAGGAGTTGATAGGATGTTGGGTGTATGGGGTCAGAATTTTTTGAGTTGGTCTCGTCCCATTGGCGGACAATTTCGAGTTGATGGAGGTGAAGCCTTAGGTTGCCGATAAGTTCGCCAAGGTGGCCGGTGTGCCAAAAGCGGACAGAGAGACGCGAGGCGTTGGGGGAAAGCCCGAGGATGTAGTAGGGCACTTCCGGCCTGCCGAGGTCATCTATGGAGAGAGTGCCACGCGAAATTTTTTCAAGGAGCTTCTGGACCCGCTGCTTCGTGATGAGGTCTTCGGCATCGGGTACGCCGGACATCAGCCAAGGGAAGATGGCTTCGGCGGGGGTGGGTGCTGCGGTCCAGAAAACGGTGGTGGCGTCGCCGACGCGAAAGCGACGGGATTTGCTGGCGAGGAGCCAGTTGAGGGCATTGCAATAAGCAAAAGTAGCTTCTTTGGACACTGGGGCATTTCTTCCTTGTCCGACTTTTCGGCTATCCTCTTTGCCAAAGGATTCATAGGCCTTCTCGTTGAAGGAGACTAGCTTTGCCCCTCCTGGTTGCGCATCTTTAACACCCTTGATGGCGGGTTCATGAGTGAGAGCGATTGATTGGATTTTGCCGGTTACGAGGCAAAATGCAGTGTCACTGTCGGCGACCGCCCCGCTTTGTTCTTTCCACCAATTTGCAATAGGAGGAGTTTGATGGACGAAGTGCGTTTGTCCGGTTATTTGGAAGACACCGAATCCGGAAGTGATCTCCTGAAGAATGGGATGTTCAGAGGCCTTGTCGGGTGACCATTGTTCCAAGAAGCGGCAAACACTGGAGAAATTGGTGTCGCTGACAAGGGATTCTACCTCCAAGTGGCGCAGTTTAAACGCCTCGAAGGATGCGATTGCGCGCGCCTTCTCTTTTTCCTGATCTGGTTCAGATTTCTTCGGATCGATGGGTTTGAAGCCGAGCATATAACCGGTGTTGTCCCAGAGAAAGCAGGGGTTCAGTCCTTGACCAGGCGGCTTGGCTTGTCCTGGGACCAAAAGTGAGAGGGGGCGGACGGTTTTCTTTTCCTTGCCGTTTTTCCCGACTTCCGAGGTTTCTGTGCGGCAAGGTTGGATTTCAACAAGGGAACCATCAGGTTTTATGACTATGCAAAAGCTTATGTTCTGAAGGCTGTATCCGGGTGCAGCGAGTCCGTTTTCAGGACTCTCAGCGAGCC
The DNA here is from genome assembly GCA_041744075.1 of Terrimicrobiaceae bacterium. Classification (GTDB taxonomy): domain Bacteria; phylum Verrucomicrobiota; class Verrucomicrobiia; order Chthoniobacterales; family Terrimicrobiaceae; genus JAJTZA01. The sequence goes on along the minus strand of JBGTLQ010000168.1, from coordinate 6,194 downwards.
TGTCGTAGAGATGATATAGCGATTGAAGAATCATGGCGGCTCAGGCGGTGGTGTTCTGAATGGGTGGTACTTCAATGATCCCATTTTCGAGTTTGGCGTTGAAGAAGCGGGGCTCTGCACGGACGCGTTTGCCTTGGCCGTTGAGGAAGCTGTCCTTGGCTTTTTTGTCGGCGGGGAAGTAGGCGATGTCATGGAGCATCCAGCCGAGCTCTTTGTTGATTTGCTCGGGCGGGAGTTCGGTGGCGGGTATGGGCTCCTCTGGCTCGATGAGGTCGAACCGGGCCGGGAATTCGCGGGTGCCGAGGCAGGGTTGATGGAAGCATTGGCCTTTGCGCGCGCGGCGGCGGAACATGTCGAGGTGTTTTCCGGCGACTTCATTGGCAGGCATTTCTGGGCCGTTTTTATCAAAGTGGCGGTCAAGGATATCGAAGTGGGCTTCGATGACGTATGCAACATCGCGAAGGAGGGTGGAGGCGCGTTGCTGACGTTCCTCCTCAATGAGAATGCCAATGGCTGGGACGGCTTCCCCTTTCATGGTTGCGGCAGTCGGGATAGTGGCTTTGGAGCCCACTTCATTGCGACGAATATTTGTGAAGCGGATAGGTTTGAGCACATGGATTCGGTCGATGACCCAACGAATTTGTGGCTTCCAATAAATTGCCTCCAGGACACCTCGGGCGGCGGAGGGGGTGATGGCGTCGTAGGAAACGCGCTCAACCTTCATTTCGGGGCGGGTGAAGCAGGCGAATTCGCCTGATATATGCAGCTTAATTGAGGATGGCATTTGGATTAGATGCGAGGGACACTGTAGAAATGGTTCTTGGGGTCTGAGGTTACAAAGGTCATGCCGTGCAGAAGCGCATAACATATGAGCATACGGTCGAAGGGATCTTTGTGATGGCGTGGCAAGTCGCTCAACAGGATGGATGCCTCTTCGGTGAAGGGAAGTGAGAGAATGTCGTGCCGGGTGCGGGCGTTCCGAATGTATGGTTCCGGATGCTCGGTCCTCCCGCAAGGGAGGTGCGGATTGAAACGTTTGTGTTGGATTTCAGAGGAAGAAAGCCTGCGATTCGAGCTGATGCCGGGTCGCAGGCGATCCATCTAAGATGGGAATTCTTCTTCGAGTCCTTCCCAGATTTCGAGGGGTTCGTTAAAGTCATCAGGGACGACAAACTCGCCTTTGCAGAGTCCAACCGGACGTTGTTTCTTCGGAAGACCGCCGGGAATGACGATAGCGAAGGCATGGTTGTCCTCCTCAATGAGAACGATTTCACCTGCTTTGACACCTGTGAGGAGCTGGGGCGATATGCCGCTTTTGTTTGCCTGGATGGTGACCATGTTTTTATTCTTGGACTTGCTGCAATGTAGTGCTGCACGGGTAGGAAAGGAAGTGGATTTTTGGTATTTTCGGTCATTGTGTATGTTTGCTTTCACAGGCAGAAGGCGCTGGGGTCGCAAGTGGTGCCAGATCGTTTGAGGCCGGTGTGTGGGTGGTAGTCGTTTTGGTGGTGGTCGAGGATGGCGAAGGCTTCGTCGCAGTGGAAGGACAGCGAGGGTTTAAGGTGTTGCCATTCACCGTCATAAACTTGGACGGTGAATTGCTGGGCACGGCGGTAGTGGAAGCGGTTGGGGGATCGGCCGATCCGTGAGAGTTTGCGGATTTCCTCGCAAAGGGCGTGCCCCTTTTTCCCCCAGGGAATGAGGATGGGGTGGGTGTTCGACTCTATGAGGCGGAAGCGTTCGGCGGCGGTTTTAAACGCGTAGGATGTGAGGGTGCTGGAGTTGGGGGCGAAGCAGGGCATGTCGTTTGAGACGATATGGTGCTTGTCCCAGCGCGTGGAGAGGCCGGCTTGCCAGATGGCGTGCTCGAAGTAGGTGCGGACAAGGTCGGGATGGAGGAGGTCGCGTCCGTGGAGGTTGAGGAGAATCTGAGTGCGGGTGACGGCGGCGTTGGCGGTGAGGTCAGAGAGACTCTTGGGGATCGGGTGGTCAGTGGGTTGAAAGAGGAAAACGGAGCCGGTGGCGGGTTGACCAGTCGGGTCTTTCAGTTCGCCGTTGCGATTGCAGCGGCCCGCCGCTTGGGCGAAGGAGTCGAGTCCGCATTCGGCGCGATAGACAACAGGAAAGGAGATATCGACGCCGGCTTCGACGAGTTGAGTGGAAACGAGGACGACAGGTTTCCCCTGCTTGCGAAGGCGTTTGGCCTGAGCAAGGACAGTCATGATGTGCCGGGGGCACATGCGAGCGGAAAGATGGAGAGCATGAGTATGTGGGGTGAGTTTTTCATGGAGAGTTTGCGCGGCTTTGGTGGTGTTGAGGATGAGGAGGCAGCCATTGGTAGATTTTTTGAGAATGTGGTGGATGAGAGCGTCGTCGTTGAGGGGGCCGAGGTTTTGGCAGGTGACGCGTTCAAGGGTTTGGAAGAGGGTGGATTTTTCGCTGATGATCTCGGTGATTTCATCCGAGGGGATGCCGATGGGAAACTCGTCACGATAATCGAGCGCTGGCTGAGTGGCGGTGCAGAAGACAGCTGTAGAGCCAAGGTCGTGGACTAGGCAACGAAGTCCTCGCAGAATCGGGGCAAGGAGGTGGCTGGGGAGGGCCTGGACTTCATCGAAGATGATGACGCTGCGGGCGGTACGGTGGAGCTTGCGGCAGGCGCTCGTGCGGTTTGCAAAGAGGGACTCGAAGAAGCGGACGTTGGTGGTGACAACTAAGGGAGCATCCCAGTTTTCGGCAGTGAGACGATTGGCTTCGGTTTCCTTTGCGGGATCAAATTTTGAGTGATGCTCAAGGACAATGTCGCGGCCAAGTGTTTTAGCGAGAGGAGCGAAGACTTCTCGGAAAACTTCAGCGTTTTGGGTAATGATACTTGTGAAAGGGATAACAAGAATGACCCGTCGAAGCTTGTGTTTTTTGGCGTGGCGAAGGGCGAAAAGGAGAGATGAAAGCGTTTTTCCGCCACCTGTGGGGACCGTTAGAGAGTAGAATCCCGGTGGGTAACTGGAACTATTTTCGCAATCCATGCGGACAGTGGCACGCGCACTGTTGACTGGGGATCTCTCGGTTTCGTTGAATTTTTCTGCTAAATGGGACTCAAGGACGACTAGCATCTGGTCGATGATACCGTTAGGCCACGACGTGCGTTGCTGACTTCGATCAGCCTGCATGAAGGCCTCAGTGGCGAGGAAGTCGGCGTCCACGAGGCAAGAAAAGAGGTAACGTAGCATGAACGCCATCGCATCATTTCCCGCGCCGGTCCGGGTCAGTGGAGGGATAGGGAGTGGTTCATTCAAGGAGACACCTTCTGCCTCGGCGTATCTTCTCCATTCATTGATGTTTTTCCCAAGGCGTTGGTGAAAAAGGCTAATGCCGTCGGCAAGGCCAGCGTGGTGGCCAGCGATGAGATAGCTGAGGAGTGGACCAAATGGGGGAAGTGCGTTGACGAAGGCGGCTCCGGCAGTTGAGTGATCGACTTTTCCACTGACCTCATCGTTATGGGGATCAGATTTGGACGCGAGGTAGGCCTGCCATTCGGGGGCGAACTTTCCTAGATCATGCCAGAGACCTGCTACATAGCCCCATTGATGCCCTGCCTTTGCCTCCGCTGAGTTGGCCGGGAACATTTCGGATACATACTTGGCAGTCCAGTAGGCAACTTTATTCAGATGGCCATGCATCGGTTCCATGCGTTCACATTTTTGGCACGCTTCGCGCTGGCATTCGTTTTCATTCTCGCCCAACGGAGTAAAGAGCGGCTCCCAATACTTCTCAGCATCTTCAGGATCGGGATGCTCGGGATGAGTGTGGGAGAATGCGCGCATTGTGAAAATTACTTGGTTATATTGGTATCAACGGGCAAACATTACGATGGGGGGTAGGACAACCGCTGGGGTAGGGGGGGGAGAAATTTTAAAATTTGAATGATGAATTTTGAGTTCAGATGGCCGGGGGGATGCTGAAAATTGAAAAGCTGAAACTGGAAAGCTGAAGCTGAGGGTAGCAGGTGTTGAGGCTTGGGTAAATACGTGGTGGGAGGAGGCAGTGTGAACCGCTCACATGGGATTACGTGTGATTTCCATATCTGCTCCGCTCTGGGGCCCGGACTTAAAGTGGGTGAGGGAATGGGGAAATGCCGGCAGGATGCCAGCGGTCCCAGGGGGGGTAAGGTCGTGGGTGATGTTCCCGTTCTCGACTTTCGGGAGGCGTTTGGCGTAGTTTTCGAGCATGGGAATGTTTGATACCATTCATTTTGCGAAGCCGATCCCTTGCCCGGGATGCGGGACGGAGATTTCCTCTGTGCAGACGAAAGAATTCGAGAGCCTGATGTGCAATTATTATGTGGGGAACGTTATGCGCGGCGGTTCAATGCTCAAGGGCATCGTGAAAGAGGAGTTATGGTGCGATCAGTGTTATGCGGCCAAACGGGAATCCCGATATCCGATTTTTCTCGTGATTTGGAATTCGATTCTTGCTGGGGTCGAAACCACCGAGGAAGCCGCTGAGCAGCGATTGGCGTCGGTGGATCGTCTCGACCTTGTTGGCTGGCTTGACGAGGCGCAACGTTCCGCGTCAGTTTGGCAGAGACGGTTTTTCAGTCTGCTTGGCGACTTGGAAAAATGGCACGAGCATCTGGAGCATCAAAAAAACCCGCAGGAGGATGAGAAGGCCAATCGTTTTAGGGCCATATTCAAACTTTCAGATGAAATCCTAAACGCTGAAGACCCTTTGAAGACGTTGCTCACGCAACACAGCGAAGATGCCAAGCAGGACAAGACGCCAGGCGGATGGTGGTAGGGATCGCGGGTTTTGAGCAACTGGAGCCAGCGTTCCATGGGAATAAAAACCGGATTGTCCCTGCCCTGTACATCATTGTCCCACGCCCACCAACCACCGGCGATCTCGGCCAGTAATCGGCATTCACGACTCGCAGCCAGGATGTATTGCCTGCTGGGTTGAGAATCAGAGCGGTCCGCTTCGGTCCAAAGTTCCCATTCCAGGTCCACAAACCACGATGCGGAGAAAACCTGTATTGGCTGAGTCTCCAGGGCAGAAAAAACAATGGTCATGCCGGCGGAGCCGGGGTTGGGTTGGAGGGAGTGAACCACTGATGATAGAACACGGGCCAGTGGGGACTGGCTGGGTCGCCTGCCACGGGCAGCCCGCAGGGCGACACTCGCGGGAGCGAGGGAGGCCAATGGATGCCGGGCCAATGTCCCGGCAGATGTTTGCAGGGCAAACGTCGATTGGAGTGAAGGAGCTCAGGGGCGGGATGCGGGCATCCCGTGGTTGAGTGTGTCTGAGGTCCTCGCAAGCAAGCTTGTGGAGACCTCCGCCACGCTCAACCCATGAGCAGCGTAGCTGCCACCCCCCTGTGCTCCTTTCTGACAGAATGGCGGATCGGCCATTGGCCGATCCCGATCAGTGATGAGTGGTTAAAAACTCGTTAAAAAATCCGCCATGGCGGCTTGCCTATTGTCTATCGCATTCCCTTGTTACTTCGGCTTCGTGAATTGGCCCTGTAGCAGGGCCAGTTAGCGCACTGCTGATTGGTGATTGTTAATTTTTGAATTTGATCGCAAGGCCCAAGGGTGTGATGCGGTAGCGTTGGGTGGGACTATTGGGGGAGTTTGGTTGGGTCATTTCCAGGAATCCGGCAGCCAATGCGGGGTCGAGGTAATTTTTACGCAAGGTCGGTTTGTGACGCAAATTGAGACGTTGGAGGAGATCAGCGGATGCCAGGGATTCTTCTTTTTCAAAGACCTCAAGAAGAGCTTTTACTTGATCGGTTACTTGATCGGTGCCAGATGCTTCCGCAAGAGCTTCAAAAATGATCCCCAGAATAAAATCGACGAAGGGGGATGCCTCAGCTTTGCGATCAGCTGCGCCAAGGGCTTCATAGTATTTAGAAGAGAAGCAGTTGTGGGTCGCCTTTTGGATAACCATCAATCGCAATCATTGGGATATTTTACACGTTTTTGAACACTTGGGAAGCGGAGGCAGACTCGTCACGCCAAAGGCTTAACTTTGGTGGGATCCTTCGACAGAACCTCCGATTGTTGAGAGGGGGACGCCAGCTGGAGGCGAACTTGTCACCTCGGGTTTATGCATGGGCGGACTTGTCACGCCGGGTTCATACATGGGCGGACTTGTCACGCCGGAGGCCAGGCGGAGGCGGAGGGCCTGCTCGAGGA
>JBGTLQ010000167.1:0-69476 GCA_041744075.1 Terrimicrobiaceae bacterium | reverse complement strand
CCTGTTGAGAAATAGCTTCTTGGTTGTTTTTCAACTGCCCTCAGTCTATGTCTTTGAGGATGTCCTCACAACAATCCCGTCTTTGGCTGATGTATCCAGCCCGGTTGATCACCCGACCTGTCATTCATGAACTTGGCAAGGCCTTTGACGTGATAACCAATGTCCGTCAGGCCAGCGTCACGGACGAAATCGGGATTGTCTCCCTGGAATTGCAGGGTGAACGTGACGAAATCAAAAAAGCGATTGCCTGGCTCGAAGAGCTTGGCATCAAGGTTGAGCCCGTCGAAATCAACACAATTGAAGGATGAGTGCCCCCCGACCTGCCCGCGCGGTGATTGCCATTGGCATTGCGGTGGTTCTTTTATCGGTCGCCATTTGGGCTGTCCTTGGTGCCAACACAGGATGGACGAAATCCTACATTGAAATCCCAAAAAAAGACGAAATCACTGGCATCGAATACACGGAAAAGGTGAATCGCTTTGTTCCCGGAATCGATCTCCTGGCTCCCGCTTTGGCAGCAGGTTTCGTTTGCATTTTTGCCGGAGTCATTATCTTAAAACGGAAATCCAAAACTCACACCACATGAAAAGCCAACACATCGCCCTCGCCGCACTCGTTCTCACCAGCGCCTGTCTTCAGGCGCAGCCCATGAACTTTGACTTCAAAGACCCCAAAGGCGTCAACAACATCGTCTTTAAGCTGGATGCACCACTGGAGTCCATTAACGGCACAGCCAATGGGATCAGCGGCACCATCACGGCCGACCCGAAAACCCCCGAAAAAATCTCAGGAAAAATCATCGTTGATGCCAAGTCTCTCACGGTGCCAAATCCCATGATGCAAGAACACATGCACGGCGCTAACTGGTTGGACACCGACAAACATTCGGAAATCACTTTTGAAATTATAGAAGTCCTCAATACCAAACAAAATGGAAATCAGGGCACAGCTGACGTCAAAGGAACCTTCACCCTCAAAGGCGTCACCAAAGAAGTGACGGTTCCAGTCGATGTGACCTATCTCCCCGGTCGCCTCAAGGATCGTGGCGGTGATGTGGATGGTGACCTCTTGGTTGTGCGCACCAACTTCAAAATCAACCGCGGCGAATTCGGAATCCAAGAAGGCGAAAACCTCGACAAGGTCTCCGATGTGATCGAAATCTCACTGAGCCTCGCCGGTGCCTCACCAAAAGGCTGACTTTGTCGATTGGTAGGGGATGGAGGTCCCTTGCCATATTCTCCATAGTTTTAGCGATGGGAGTCCGTCGCATAATCAGAGACATGTCGGAAGGCTTTTCTTGCAGTAGGCCATAAGAATGCGGGAGACACCCTACCCACACATCAGGGTTGAGGCGCATCTCTTCACAGACAGGGAAAGCTTGTCAGCCTGAAGAGATGTGTCATACTCAAAATTCAACAACAAACTATAACTATGCCAGATACCAAAAACAGCGAAGCAGCAAAGAAACTTGAGAGCGGAGCCGACCACGCCAAGAAGGCTTTTGATGCCGCCACAGAGGCCAGCAAGGCGGTTGGTGAGTCCGTCAAGAAGCACGCTGGCACAGTCATCGAGACAGGCAAAGAGCACCTCGGTGCGGCTGCCAAAGATCTTGGGGATGCCGCCACAGCCAAAGTCTCCGAAATTCGTGGCCAAGCGAAGCAAGTGGCTTCCGAATACCGTGCCAAGGCAGAAAACGTGCAAGGTGACGTGGAGAGTTACATCCGTGAAAACCCAATCAAAGCCGTGGGAATTGCCGTTGGCATCGGATTTGTAGTTGGTGTGATCTTCCGCCGTTAAGGCGGCTTTATCATGCCCGATCCTTCCACGTCCCCGCAGAATTCGCGGGGACTCACAGCCGGACTGCTGAGCTTTTGGGGTTCAGCGGGCCGTCATGTGATGGCCGTCGTGGAACTTGCCGGGATCGAGGGGAAGGAAGCAGCCGGGTTGTATGTGCGATTGGCGGTGATGCTAATTGCGGCCCTGATCTTCTTGGTCTTTGGGTACTTCCTGATGCTGTTGTTTGTGGTCTTTTTGATCGGAACCCTTTTTGGGCTGGCGTGGTTTTGGATCTTTCTTGGCCTTTTGGCGCTTCTCCACTTTTTGGTGGCCTTTCTCTGCGCCACCCATGTGAAACGTCATCTGAAGACCCCGGTGTTTGCAGCAACTTCTGCTGAAATCCGCAAGGATTTGGAATCTCTGAAATCAGTGAAGCCATGACAAAAGACGAACTTCTTTCAGAAATCAGCCGAAGCCGTTTGGCGATTGCTCGCGATTTTGGGGCGGTCAAGCAAGAGCTAAATGTTTCAACCAAGCTTGGCAGAACGTTTAGCCGTCACCCTTACGCTTGGTTGGGCGGGGCCGCTGCGTTGGGTTGGATCATCGCCGGCCCTAAAACAAAAACCCGTGTGGTCACCGTTGGAAAAGACAAAAAGGGTGCGATCAAAAAGACCATAAAAAGCCCTGCCGGTCTGTTGGGGGTTTTCCTCACCATTTTTAGGATCGCTGTTCCCATGCTCAAGCCGGCCTTCAGTGCCTACGCCGCGAAACGGTTTGCTGAGATGGCTTCCAAGTTGGCCAGTTAGAAGATTGAGGAAATCCAGGTGCGGCTTGCCACTCTGGGTGATACACCCCATTGAGGCCACCGTTGGCTTTTCGTATGATGTGATCATGAAAACCCGCATCGCGCCTCGCCTTCAAAAGTATTCGGTACTCTTATTTTTACCGGCCTTCAGTCTTCTGAGTATCCCCACACATGGGCAGGTGGGGGATGTGATTCGTGTCCCTGTGGGGGTTGCCAAACAAGTGGTGCGTACTGTGGACCGTGAGGTTCTGCAACGTCAGTTATCTACCCCGCCACGTGTGGTCGTTGTTGAAAAACGTGAGGCAGCTCCCGTGAGGGAAACCGTCACAGTCGTTGAAACCACCCAGCCTCGCCGTGTTTACGACATGGAGCGCAATGTGGTAGTGATCGAAGAACAAGGCCAAACCCGTGAACTTAACTATGTCACGCTCCCCGTTTTGTTTGAGGTCGAAACAAATGAGCTGCTTGACCAAGAGTCGCGCTTTGCGTTGGAGGAAGTGGCCCAAGCCATTGTCGCCATTAGCCAACAAGAACCGGGCACTCAATTTGACATTGAGGGTCACACAAGCACGGAAGGCACGGACCAATTCAACATGGACCTTTCCGCAGCGCGGGCCAAACGGGTTTTTGATGAACTCACACTGCGCTACAATATTCCGGCCAGCCTTCTGACCGCCCACGGTTATGGGGAAAACTTTCCTTCATTCCCTAATGGCACAGAGGAAGAAAAGCAACTCGACCGTCGGGTGCTCGTTGTGAGGACAAAGTAGGATTTAGATTCCTGCGGACTCGACGCGTTTGACGCGGCCTTTCATGATCTCCGCCCGATTGATGGCATTCACATAAGCACGGGCGCTGGCCTCAATAACGTCCGTACTGGCCCCTTTGCCAGTGATGAGTTGTCCGTTGCCAAAGTCCACTTTCAAGGTCACCTCACCGAGAGAGTCGCGGCCTTGGGTGACCGCCTCCACCCGGTATTCGCTCAGGTGGCCCGTGTTTTTGGTGATGCGGTCGATAGCCTGCATGGCGGCATCGGCTGCGCCATTGCCGGGACTGGAGTCCTGGAAAGATTCCCCGGATCGCTGGAGACGAACCGTGGCCGTGGGGACGGTTGTCGAGCCACTCGTCACGTGAATGTATTCCAAAGTGTAGGCTTGGTCAGGTGATGACAGCGAATCCTCCACCAAGGCGGCCAAATCGTCGTCATACACAAACTTCTTTTTGTCCCCAATCTCTTTGAAGCGGTCAAAGATCGCGATGATCTGCTGGTCAGGCAGATGAAATCCCAGATGTTCCAATCGGGCGATCATGGCATGACGGCCACTGTGTTTGGTGAGGGGCAATTCCGTGCCACCCCATCCCACATCTTGCGGGTCCATGATTTCGTAGGTCTCACGCTTTTTCAAAATGCCGTCCTGGTGAATGCCTGAGCTATGAGCAAAAGCGTTTTCGCCCACGATGGCCTTGCTTCGCGCGATGTGCAGTCCGCTCATGCGGCTGACGATGCGCGAGGTTTTCAAGATTTCCTTGGAGACCACATCGGTATGGATGTCTTGGAAAAAATCCTGACGCGTCTTAATCGCCATCACAACCTCCTCCAAAGCACAATTGCCCGCACGTTCTCCAATGCCATTGAAGGTGCCCTCCACTTGTCTCGCGCCCGCACTTACCGCCGCCAGTGAGTTGGCAACGGCCAAGCCTAAGTCGTCATGACAATGCACACTCACGATGGCCTGCGAAATATCTTTCACATGGCTCATCAGATATTCGATGAGCTTTGCAAATTCCCCCGGCACCGCAAACCCGACCGTATCCGGAATATTGATGGTGGTGGCACCTGCTTCAATGGCGGTTTGAACAACCTCTGCCAAAAAATCTGGCTCTGTGCGTGAGGCATCTTCAGGTGAAAACTCCACATCTTTGACCAATCCCCGCGCGCGCTCGACCCCGGCTCTTGCCAATCGCAAAATTTCCTCGCGGGCCTTCTTTAATTTGTGCTCCCGGTGGATCGCGGATGTTGCCAAAAAGACATGGACCCTGCCGCGATCGCCCGCCGGTTTCACAGCCTCTGCGGCCGCATCGATGTCGCCATTCACGCACCTGGCCAAGCCGCAGATTATCGGGCCATTCACTTCAGTCGCAATCGTGCGCACGGCTTCAAAGTCGCCATCGCTAATAACAGGAAAACCAGCCTCAATCACATCCACATTGGCGCGAGCGAGCTGACGGGCCACCTCCATTTTTTCACGCAGGTTCATGCTGGCGCCGGGACATTGCTCCCCATCACGCAAGGTGGTATCAAAAATAAGTATTTTGTCGGACATAAGGTGTTTGTGTTGATCGGCGGAATTCAACAGGAGTCACGGCCACTTAGCCGCGTCCGCACGATGCGCAGCAAGGGTCCGTTAATGAAATAGGAGGAGGCTTGGGCGCTGCCCAAGACAAACCGGCCGTAGAACCGGAGAAAGGATCATATGTGTTGCCAAGGCTTTCACTGGAAAGGAAAGTATGAGATTCTCGGTAGCGGTGCAAGGGAAAAGCTGAGATACCACTGTATGAACGGACAAAACGGACAGAACAGACACAACGGAACGAACCCAGCCGATCGGCAGCAGCGGGCTGCCATGTCCTCTTCTTCGGCGGAGCGGGTGTATGGGCAGCACAGCGGCTATCGGAAGTTGAAAGCTTATCAAGTCCGCAAGTCCGTGTTTTTGCCATCACCATCTGGAATGCAGATTTCCACCCCCGCTGCTTCCAGAGTCGATCGAGTCTGGGCATCGGGTGAGGAGTCCGTAATCAGGACATTCACATCGGCCGGTCGTGCAAAAAAGAAGCTTGAGCTAACGCCCAGCTTGGAGGCGTCTGTCAGGAGGCAGACCTCGTCAACGCGTTCAACGATTCTTCGCTTGAGACGAGCTTGTTCCTCGGTGGCCTCGCTTGGGCCACGTCGCACATCGAAGCCCCGGCAGGACATATAAGCCGTATCAATATGAATGAGATCCAACGCCTGCTCGGCTGCATCTCCTGCACACGAGAGAGAGTTGGTGTGAAGGTCACCACCAAGCAGAATCACCCGAATAGCGGGTTTTTGTGTTAAGATCAGGGCAGTCCGTAGTCCATTCGTGATGACCGTGAGGGGCTGGTCCGGGAGGATCTCAGCCAGTTGCCTCACGGTGGTGCTCGCATCAAATAGGATGGTTTGCCCGGCTCTGATGCGCCCAAGCACGACCCGCCCGATCACCTGTTTGGCCTCGATATTCTGATGCACACGCTCCTCCTCCGAGACTTCCTGTCGGGAGGGCTCAAGTTTGACGGCTCCCCCGTGCGAACGCAACAACGTCCCCTCGGCCTCGAGTTTCTCAAAATCCCGCCGCACGGTTTCTTCGGTGACACCCAAGGCCCGAGCCGCTTCTGCGGTGCGGACGCTTCCAGAATTCTGAAGCAAATCCAAAAGGCGGCGGTGACGTTCAATGGCAAGCATCGAGATGCGGTAAAGTTTTTTTTGCAGTTTGAAAAGAATTCTCTTGATCCCTTACAAACAAACCGATACAAACATAAACAAAGAAATTAGCAGAATTTGAATCTCTCCCATTTTCATAGCTTGTTCGTCTGTCCTTCCCTTCAGAAGTTTCAAGGCCTTTCCCCATCCCTCAATTTTCGCACATGAGTGTACTTCCGCCACCCTCCCGTTCTGTTGTTGAATCTTTGGTTCGTGAGTCACTCTCCCGTCAGCTGGGAAAATCCCTGCCGCACGGGGATGCTCCAGTGTTGGTGGTCAATAGTTCGGCTCGTCATATGCACATCTCGCCGGAAAACTTGGCTGTCCTTTTTGGTGAAGGAGCCAAGCTGACCGTTCACAAATGGCTGTATCAGGAAGGCCAGTTTGCTTCGGAACAAACCGTGACCCTCATCGGCCCGCGCAAACGCATCATTCCCAATCTGCGAATCCTTGGACCAGAGCGCAATCTGACCCAGATCGAGCTGGCATTCACCGATGCGATCCAACTCGGCATCGACCTTCCCGTCAAAATGTCAGGCGACATCGACGGGACACCGGGGGGATACGTCATGGGCCCCAAGGGCATTCTGGAAATGAGAAATGGGATCATTCGTGCGGCCCGTCACGTCCACATGTCGCCCAGCGATGCCAAATTTTACGGGGTCAAGCACCTTGACCTCATCACACTCAAAGTGACTTCCGGGGGATGCACCACACGCTTCGACGATATGATCGTGCGTGTTGATCCTTCGTTCAAACTTGAAGTGCACATGGACACCGATGAGGCCAACGCCTGCGATTTGGAACGCGCCACACGAGTCGAACTCACGGTCCCCTAATTTTTTATCTCGAATCAACCCAGTCAACCAAACAACACAAACAAAAACATGAGCGAAGCAATCGGATTAATCGAAACGCGTGGCTACGTGGGCCTGGTGGAAGCCAGTGATGCCATGGTCAAAGCTGCGAATGTGCAACTGATCAAAACCATCTCCATCGGGGGATCCTTGGTCACAACCATCGTCCAAGGCGATGTCGGCAGCGTCAAAGCAGCCGTCGAAGCCGGCAAGGAATCAGCAGCACGGGTCGGCAATCTTGCCGCTTCGCACGTCATCGCGCGACCATCCCCGGAGCTGATCAAATTTTTCACCCTCTAAACCCAAACCGAAAGAAATACTATTATGGCTGGACAAGCATTAGGAATGATCGAAACGAAGGGCCTCACCGCCCAGTTTGAAGCAACGGACGCCATGTTGAAGGCCGCCAACGTCGAGTTGGTGGGCTGGGAAAAAATTGGCTCCGGCAATGTGGCCGTTTTCCTCAAGGGAGATGTGGCTGCCGTGAAAGCCGCCGTAGAGGCCGGTGCCACCGCCGCAAGCACGCTCGGAGAAGTGGTTGCCGTGCACGTGATCCCACGCCCGCATGAAGACCTTGTCAAACTAGGCAAGTTCCTCGGTGGCAAACCTGCGACAGCTTCTAAGTAATTCGCCTCCGCGTTTTTCTATCATGGACCCCGCACACATCCTGGTCGCCAATATCGGCAGCACCTCCTTCAAGTTCCGCTTGATTGAGATGCCGTCCGAGCGTGTGCTGGCCAAGGGTGGGATCGAGCGGATCGGTTCCAGTGAATCACCATGGAAATATCAGATCGGTGATGAGGAATCGAAAAGCGGTGTGTCCGCATTTTCGGATCACGAAGCCGCCGTTCTGTTTGTTGAGGAAGCGCTCGGCGGTTTTTCAGGACTTGCTGCGGTGGGATTCAAGCCCGTCGCAGCGCGCGGCGTGAGCGGAACACAAATCATGGATGAAGGTGTCCTGAAAGCCATGGAGGATTTTAACACGCTCCTCCCGGCTCATAACCCTCCCTATATTGCCGGAGTGAGGGTTTTTAACCGGCTCTACCCGCAGGTTCCCTGCATCGGCACCTTTGAAACGGCGTTCTACGATCACGTGCCAGAGGCCAACCGCAGGTTTCCTGTGCCTCGGGCATGGGACATTGATCATGGCATCCGTCGCATGGGATTCCATGGAGCCAGTCATCGCTATGTGACCGAGCGTTACGCGGAACTCCGCGGCACGAATAACCTCCGCATTATTTCCTGTCACCTCGGCGGAAGCTCGTCAATCGCCGCCGTCCAAAATGGCAAGGCGATCAATTCCAGCTGGGGAATGACGGCTCAAAGCGGCCTGCCACAAAATAATCGCGTCGGTGACTTCGACGTCTTTGCCTTTATCTATCTGGCCCGCGACCTGGGTCTTGGCATTGATGCCGTGGAAAAAGCCCTCACAAGCAGCTCCGGCCTCAAGGGCTTGTCCGGTTTGGAAACCGGGGACATGCGGGATGTGCGCGAAGCAGCTGCCGCAGGAAACGAAGACGCTGCCATTGCCTTGGACGTTTTTGTCGGCGCCATACGCAAATACATTGGCCAATTTCTTGTGGAGATGAATGGCGTGGACGCCATTCTTTTCACCGCAGGCATTGGCGAAAATGACCCCGCTCTCCGCGCACGCGTTTGCGCCAACCTCGATTTTATTGGGCTTAGCTTCGATGACGAAGCCAATGCCAAAACCCACGCCACCGAAGCGGTCCTCTCCAAACCGGACTCAAAAATTGATGTCCGTGTAATCCCCACCAATGAAGAAATCATCATCGCCCGCAACGCGTGGCAAAAACTTTCCACCCTCCAATCCAACTAATACCAACCCAACTAACCATATGGCACAACAAGCAATAGGAATGATCGAAACCCGGGGCCTCATCGCCCTCGTCGAAGCCACTGACGCAATGTTAAAATCCGCCAACGTCGAACTCGTCGGCCCAATGACCCAAGTCGGCAACGCCCTCGTGACGGTCGTTGTCACTGGTGATGTCGCCGCTGTCAAAGCCGCCACGGAAGCCGGAAAAACAGCCGCTCAATCGCTGGGCGAAGTTGTCAGCGTGAGCGTGATCGCACGTCCGCACAACGACTTGAACGCGGTCCTCCCCAAACTCAAGTAACATGATCCTCGCTCGTGTGGAGGGCAGTCTTGTTGCCACCAAGAAAAACGCGAAAATGACAGGGAGCAAATTCCTTGTTGTGCGGCCCTTGGTGATGGACTCGGCTGCCGCTCACGAATTCCGTCCCGGTTCATCCACGATTATCGCTGTGGATGCGCTTGGAGCCGGAGAGGGCGAGGTGGTGCTCATTGTCCAAGGCAGTTCGGCCCGTCTTGCCTCGGAAGATAAGGATTCCCCGGTTGATGCCGTTGTTGTTGGCATCGTTGACACGGTCGACATGGGGCGAAAAACAGTGTTCCGGGCCAATTAGGCCACTCTCATTATGATAGACGAAAAATTGGTTTCCAAAGTTGTCAGCGAAGTTCTTAGCAGGCTGCAAATACAAGCAGCTCCCGCAAAAACAGGGGGGGTTTCCCGCTTCGGGGTTTATGACTCGATGAACGAGGCCGTGGAAGCCGCGGATCGATCCTTCCAGGCTCTTCGCGAAAAAGGCATCACCGCCCGTAAGCAAGCCATCAATGTGATCCGCCGACTTTGTGTCGCCAAGGCCAAGGAGTGGGGAGAAATCGAATTTGCCGAAACCAAAATTGGACGGCTGGATCATAAAATCGAGAAACTAAAAATCTGTGGCGACTTGGTTCCCGGCGTGGAATTTATGGAACGTCACGCTTTCAGCGGCGACTTTGGGCTCACGGTCATTGACTTTGCTCCATGGGGTGTCATCGGCGCTGTGACGCCTTCAACCCATAGCGTTCCCACTCTGACAGGAAACGCAATTAACATGATTGCTTCTGGCAATTCGGTGGTCTTCAACACCCATCCGGCAGCCGCCAAATGTGCGGCTATTGCTATCAAAGCTTACAACGAAGCCATTTTTCAAGAGACCGGAATTTCGGATCTTCTCACCACGGTGATCAAACCCACCCTGGAGACTTTTGACCAGATGTGTCGTCACGATTTGGTCCGTTTGCTTTGCGTTACCGGCGGTCCCGCCGTGGTGGCCGCAGCGATGAAGACTGGCAAGCGTGCCATTTGCGCAGGTCCAGGCAACCCTCCAGTCGTTGTGGATGAAACCGCCAATCTTGATGCGGCCGCTCGGGCGATCATTCAAGGAGCTTCCTATGACAACAACCTGCTGTGCATCGGCGAGAAGCAGGTCTTTGTGGTCGAGAGTGTCGCCGACAAGCTCATCACTGCTCTCAAAAACGCGGGCGCGGTTCAACTCACGTCCTCACAGATCGATCAACTCACGGAAAAAGCCTTTGTTTTTCCTCAGGGACAGGGCGCCGGGTGCGGACATGCTTCCGTCAACCGCGACATGGTCGGACGCGACGCGGCTGTGCTGGCCCAGGCGATTGGCGTGACCGTCCCGTCTTCGACCCAACTTCTTTTTGGCGAAACCAAAGCGGACCACATCTTTGTGGATGAAGAGCAAATGATGCCATTCATCCCGGTTGTTCGTGTTCCCAATGTCGATGCGGCCATCGCGGCTGCCATCAAGACCGAGCATGGCTACAAACACACTGCCATGATCCATTCGACCAATATTCACGCCCTCACCAAGATGGCTCAAGCGGTTGATACCACGTTGTTCATCAAAAACGGCCCCTGCATGACCGGCCTTGGCCTTGGAGGCGAGGGATTCCTTAGCTTTAGCATCGCCACACCCACAGGGGAGGGGGTCACGACTCCCATGACATTTACCCGCTCACGCCGCTGCGTGATGGTTGAGGAACTGAACCTGTTTTAACATGCGCACTGCCACCATCCACGGCCAGATCATCTCGACGGTCAAACATCCCAGCCTCGAAGGCTGGCGTTTGCTCATCGCGGTCCCTGAAAGCCCGGATGTGCCGCCTCAAATCGTGATCGATAACCTCGGTGCCGGCATCAATCAGAAAGTGCTGATCTCCAGTGATGGAAAAGAATCGCGCAAAATGGTTGGTGACGAACTTAGTCCCGCCCGATGGAATGTGATGGGAATCATTGACCCGGAAAGGAGCCTTGCCCTGTGAGACTTGGAACCGTCATTGGCAATGTGACTCTCGCTGTTCGATCTCCCCGGTTTTCCGGGGAACGCCTTCTCCTCACGTTGCCTTGGCGCCGGGAAACTCTGGACGGGAAGAATCAATACGATCCCGCCATCGTGGTTTATGATCAACTCGGCGCCAACATCGGACAGACCATCGCCATTAGCGAAGGCCGCGAAGCCGCTTGCCCCTTTCCCGAACCCACCCCTGTTGACGCCTATTGTGCCGCACTCGTTGACGAAATCTTTTACCAAAAATAAGCCATGACATTGTTTGCCCAAAAAGAAGCTGAAAACTTTATCACCACCGGATCGAAAGAGTTCCGTTACAACCGCGACATTCGTCTCACTCCCGGTGCCAAAGACCTCCTCACGGAAGCAGGCATCAAAATTGTCTTTGATGCCGCCGCTCAGCCGGTTTCGGTGGCTGTCACAGCGGCCTCTCCTCTTTCTTCCAGCGATGATCAAAAGCTCTTCAACTCCCCACTGGCCCAGAAACTCAAAGAAGAAATCTGCGATATCGGGCGACGGATCTGGGCTCGCGAATATTGTGACGGCAATGGGGGCAACATCTCCTGCCGCCTCGCTCCAGATCGTTTTATTGTCACACCCACCGGAGTGAGCAAGGGTTTCATGACGCCTGAGATGCTCACCTTGGTTGATGGCAAAGGCAACCAACTCGGCGGCACGTGGAAACGCTCCAGCGAATTCACCACGCATTTGGCCATCTATGACTCTACCCCGGCCGCATTTTCAGTCTGTCACGCGCATCCCTGTCACGCCGGCGCCTTTGCGATCAAAGAACTGGAACCTCCCGCCCGGCTGATTCCTGAATTGGAAGTTTTTGTTGGTCAGGTCGCCGTGGCGTCCTACCAAACTCCAGGCTCACCAGAAATTGCAGCCTCGATCACTCCGCTCGCTCCGAACCATCAGTCGATCATCATGGGATGTCATGGCGTCATCTGTTGGGGCAAATCCGTGGAAGACGCTTATTTCAAAATGGAAATCACCGATGCCTATTGCCGCACCGTGATCCTCGCCCAATCTCTGCCGGGCTCTGCTTCCATTCCTTGCGAAAAATTGGATGATCTCCTAAAGATCAAAAAATCGATGGGACTTCCTGACAATCGTTTTGATTTGAAGCCCGCTGAACTCTGCGAGGTCGATCCTTGGACACAAATGTGTGGGTCCCATGGATGTTCGTCGCCGGTGACCCCTTATAATCCGATGACCCAAACCGAGCAGCCTGCCGAGTTCGAGACGCTTGTTCAGAAGCTCACTGACGAAATCATCGCAAACCTCAAAAACTAAGCATTTATGAAAGTCGCAATTATTGGTGGTGGTGGTCGGGTGGGATCTTGCGCAGCTTTTGCTTTGCAATGCTCGGGCATCGTCAAAGAAATTCTCATCCTCGATGCCAATCAAGCCACCGCCGAAGGGGAAGCCCTTGACCTTCTGCATGGGGCCGCCTTTTGTGCCGACCAAACCATCGCGGCAGCCACCTACACGGAAGCGGCTCAAGCTGACATTATTTGTATCACCGCCGGCCTGCGCCGCAAACCTGATGAATCCCGTTTGGATCTCATCAATCGCAATGTGACGCTGTTTCTCGGGATTCTGAAAAGTCTCAAAGAAGCCGGACTCAGAAAAGACGCGATCCTTTTTGTGGTCTCGAACCCCGTGGATGTGCTCACCTTCCTCGCCCAGCGCGAGACCGGTCTTCCCGCCCACCAAGTCCTTGGCCTTGGCACCGTTCTCGACACCTCCCGCTTCTGTTCGTTGATTTCCGCAGCCCTTAAGCTCCCGCCAACTCAAGTCCGAGCGATGATCCTCGGGGAACATGGAGACACGATGGTTCCTATTTGGTCCTCTGCCACCGTGGACGGATTTCCTTTGCTCAAATTCCCCGGAGTAACCCCCACCTTCCAAACCCAATTGTTCGAACGCACCCAAAAAAGCGGTGCGGAAGTCATCTCCCGCAAAGGCGGTGCCGGTTGGGCTGTTGGCGTGGCCATCCGCGAAGTGATCGATTGCATCGCCCTGGACCGTCAGCGCATCCTGCCCGTCTCAAGCCTCGTGAACGGCGCTTACGGACTCCGCAATGTCTCAATCAGCGTGCCCACCGTCGTCGGACGACGCGGCGTCGTCCAACACATCGAAGTCGAACTCTGGCCCAAAGAACTCAACGGCCTCCAAGCCTCAGCCAAAGCGCTCCAGGACACGATTCGTAAAGTGGTCGGATAGCAGCACGGACTGTAACCACGGATTTGAGGAGCACACAGAACCAGAGAGAGTCTGCCTCTCAAGAAATCAGCGTAGAGGAATTTGGAACAAATTTCTTCTAATCGACTTTTGAACAAAGCCGGAGCACAGCTGAGACCGCCTGACCAAGGCTGAGACGCAGAGATTTTTAGACCTAAAATCAACTCATTGACCGCAAAGGACGCAAAGAACACAAAGATGCGACTGGCAAACGCCTCGCATGCTTTCCTCACCTGTTGCCCGACCACCAACCACTGATCATTCATAATTCATAATTTCTTGCCCCCTCTCTTTGTGATCTTTGTGGTAAATCTCCCCGCCTGATTTCAGCCGGTGGATCGTGATCTCCGAGCACGATGGCAACCCAAATGGCGCAGCCGTCACTTCTTCCTGATCAGACTGAGGTTTGCCTCCACATGATGAAGTGCCGAGTGCCGGAGGGACAAATACTCAGAATCTCGCTCAACCGCATGGCCTGACTCGATATCTCCAAATTTCTTGAACTGGGGTCTCCGTGCGGCTAAAGAAATCCAATGAGACGCCAAGAAGGAGTCTGGCCTTTGGGGCCACATATGTAGAAGATATATCGCCGGAGATTTCATTACCCACAAATGTCACGGGAAGCTCAAAAACACTATGTGCCCAGAAAATATGACATCTGATCTTACCGATCGGCACCAACAACTGCTGGCGAACTACCAAAACCTTATGCGGACTCACGAGAAGCTGTTCGCACGATGGGCAACAGAGGTCTGGGATGGCCGCTCGGAGATTCCAGCATGGCTTTGGGACCGAATCTGGATCAAATTTCCTGGCAAAACCAGAAAAGATGCCGTTCCCATTTGCAGAGATATTTGTATAAGAATTCTCCACGAACACAGAAGCGAAGTTCACCTCCGGGAAGAAAATGCAAACAATGACCGATCGATCATGGGGAACTAATGGGTACAAGATGGTGCTAGCCAAGTGGCTACTCGCCCCAAGTCGAAAGCCTTCGTGATACTTTAGACAACCTTGCAGTTGGAAAGCGATTTATGATCCTTCGACTCTTCGGGCTTTTAATTCTGGGGTTGCTTTCCGCGTGTTCGGAAGCAACCGAAATTCAAGATGGTGATATTATCTTTCATCGCTCACAGTCGCGTCAGGCGAAAGCAATTGCTGCTGCGACCAAATCGGATTACACCCACATGGGAATAATCTTCTTCTCGAATGATAAACCATTTGTTTTTGAAGCTATCCAACCCGTATCCCGGACACCGCTTGACGAATGGATCAAGCGAGGGGTAGGGGAACATTATGTCATTAAGCGCCTCAAGGACTCCAATGATGTTGACTTCTTCAGGGTCAAAAATGAAGTTCAACAATTCATGGGAAGAGATTACGATTGGCTTTTCGAGTGGTCCGATAGGAAGGTTTACTGTTCCGAACTTGTCTGGAAGGCGTACGATCGGGGCGCAGATATCAGAATCGGCTCTCTAAAAAATCTTAAAGATTTCGACCTCACTTCGCCGCTTGTTCGCAAGATCATGCAAGAGCGCTATGGGAAAAAGATTCCACTGGAAATGGATGTCATTGCTCCATCCGACATGTTCAACTCAGATAAATTGATCACCATTCAACGGAAATAGCTGGAACGGGTAGTTGACGTTATTCTTACAAAACTCCGATGAATATTCCAGCGATCAATCAATCCGGCGACACTGGGCTTTTTCTCTCATGGAGGCATTGTGTTTCCCATCGGACAGCAATACTTAAGGAGAGAGACGGAATGGCTTGGCTGTATTTATCCGAGCCTCAAATCGCGCAGCCAGCCAGAGATTGTCCCGCGTTTGTCACAACCATACCATCAGCCTCAACAAATTGGGAACATGTGGAAAAAAGCGGAGAACCGCCCGGTATTTCGAAGGATATAGCCTCAGATCAAGCCGTGATTGAGCACCCTTCACCCGAGGATTTCGCATGCATATGGTCGGCGGATGGTGAGTCTGTCGGTTTACAGTATCGTGGAAATGCCATCTGCATGATTATCGGCGACAAACCGAGAGGTTATTCCAAGTCACTCGCT
Source organism: Terrimicrobiaceae bacterium (assembly GCA_041744075.1). Lineage (GTDB taxonomy): Bacteria > Verrucomicrobiota > Verrucomicrobiia > Chthoniobacterales > Terrimicrobiaceae > JAJTZA01. Next base: position 54,042 of record JBGTLQ010000167.1, on the reverse strand, counting down.
CATCGTAGCCCCATCGGTGATCCGTTCGACGAGCATCTCTACACCGCCATATTCACCAGTGAGTGCGGAGGTGAATAGAGGAGCTTAATGTGAACAAATCGCGATATGGTATCGCCGGTCTCCCATCGTCATGCCACATAAAAGGGGTCAGGCCTTGCCCATTGAAAATTCAAGCTCCTTCGCCCGTGGTCACTGTACAATGGGAATAGGCAAGGCCTGACCCCTTTGGCACCGATTTTTAAAGATTACGGATTCGGATTTACGAGTTGCTGATCGCGCTCACGATTCCTCGGCGGATACATTCAGCCAAGAGCAAATCCACATCGACCTTTGCTCCACACCATCTTCTTACCAGCGAGTGGCTTTTCATTCATCTCCTGAAATTCTTCCTCCCTTTCAGAGGAATAAATTTCCAAGGGAACAAAAACACCTGCCCTAAGACGGACCTCACCATTCTCATTGATGTCCACGACAATTTGACCTCCTCGCTTAACGCCCAAAAAATCGCGCACCCCCTTCGGCAAGGTGAGCGCTCCGCGCTGATTTACCGTGATAACTTTGGTTATATGCAAGTAATAGCGATGATACAGGAAAACTGCAATACTGACAAATCGCTATTGCTACCCCGCCTCCCGGGTCGAACGCGGCCTTGATAGTTCCGACTGCGCCCTTTGCCCCGTAGTGTCGTTTTATCCATAATGTGCGCATGTTGGGCACACCTTGTTCTTCCAGCCATTGGTTGGTCAGGGCTTGCCCTGGGGGTGTGGCCGTGTTGGGGCTTAAGTCCCGTGCTGCTGTCAGTTCACTTGTTTCATGTTGATGATTCAGAACGAATCTTCGCTCAGTACGGAGCCGTTCTGAAACAGGGGTCCTCTCCGACTACAAAACCTTCAATTTTAATAACCAGCCGGTCAGTTCGTTGATTTCGCATTTTGATGGGATCACCCTCACCGAAGACGGCACATTCAGCGACATCGCGACCGTGCCGGAGCCAACAGCCATGTCCCTTGCGCTTCTTGCGTCAGGCTTTGGCTTGTTGGGAAGACGATATTCTTCGACATAAACACGCGCTCTTCGCTGAGAAGCTGAAGTCCTTCTGGCAGGAGGTGGACACGTACTTCATTTTCGGCCAGTCTGCGGCGATGTCAGACCCGCACAACCCGTATTCAGAACCTGTGTTCAAGGGCTGGGTCAAGCCCGGACCGGTTCCGCCGGGGGCTCTTGGAGAAGGACCGGAGGTTGAAAGTGGGGAATCTTTGGACGCGATCAGTGGGTATTTTCGTATTTTTCAGCTGAAGGGTGGGCATCGCTTTTCAACCGATGATGTGTTGACGGCATGGTATGGGACCAGCCTGTGTCCTTCGGCCAGCGCGGTGCTGGATCTGGGCAGTGGGATTGGGACGGTTGGGATGATTGCGGCATGGCGATTGACTGGTGCACAATTTGTCACTGTCGAGGCGCAATCGGAAAGTGTTCGCCTGGCCCGGAAGTCTGCGGCATGGAATGGGCTGACCCCGAGGTATGACATCCGGGAGGGGGACTTTCGCAATCCTGATATCTTGGGCGCGGATGAAAAATTTGATCTCGTTCTGGGGAGTCCACCATATTTTCCGTCAGGGAGTGGTCCTGAAAGCGAGCATCCGCAAAAAATGGCTTGTCGGTTTGAACTGCGGGGAAACATTGCCGATTATTGTGTCACAGCGGCCAATCACCTCGCACCCGGCGGGGTTTTTGCCTGTGTGTTTCCGGTGGACCCTGAACATCAGTTGGAACGCGTTCGGTCGTCAGCCATCGCCGCTGGGTTGGTGATTGTGCGTTGGCGCCCCGTTGTCCTTCGCGAAGGCACGAAAGCTCTGCTGGGCTTGTTTGGTATGATGCTTCAGTCCGATCTGCCGACAAACCTTCATGGGCAAACCTGGGTGGAGCCTCCAATAATCATTCGAACAAACACGGGAGCTGTTCACCCCGAATATGTCGTTGTGAAGCTGTCGTTCGGATTTCCGCCTTGATTCAACTTCTGATAGATCAAATTCACTTCTGGAACCAGGTCGGTGAGATGACGGGCCACGCTTGTATTGAGTCTGTAAAACCAATAGTGGTCTTCGAGAGTCGATCTGCTGCGGCAGGAGAGCAATCGGAACCCGCGGCAGTCCACCAGCCTCCAGTTCGAGGTTGGTTCGCTGGAAAGTGTTTGCTTAACAAAGCGGCGCAGAGATCGGGCGGAGAAGGCATTTTGGGTTTCGCCCAACTTTTTTGGCACCAAGTGATGCCAGGCGTTGATGAGCTCAGCGAAGAAGGGTGGTTTGGTGGGGGTTGCGACGAGGAGAAGTCCTCCGGGTTTGAGAACCCTCGAGCACTCGCGAATGGCCCGGGCAGGATTCTTCAGATGCTCGATCACGTGTGAGGCGAAGACCAGTTCAAAGGAGGCGTCAGGGTAGGGGAAGGGGGTGGACTCAATATTGATGGACGCAACCTCATACCCAAGCTTTTCACAGCACTCCACCCGCTCAGCCCACTCTTCAATGCCATGCCACTGGCCTTCATGGTCATCAAAGAAGAATTTCATGATCCCATTCCCACACCCCACATCAAGAAAACGGGTTTCGGGTGATAAAGGTATCTCGCGCCTGACGATTTCTGCTGCGCTCCGGTAGCGCTCCATAAACAGCTCGTACTTTCGATAGGCATTGATTCTTCCAAAGGCTAACTGATTCATTTCCGGCCTTTAAAATGATCGAAATCAGTGGATTTCCAAAGATTTTAGCGGGATTTGTCTCGTTTGTCGGAATTTAGCGTTGGAAAATTCCGGGAACCTGTGCAGATTGGCGTTTTCCATTATGCAAAGATCCCTTCTTCCTCTCACCGTTTCCTCACTTGCGACGTTTGCATTTCTGATTGTTGGTTGCGATAAACCCGCTCCGACGGCAGAAACCACTCCAACTCCTGCGGCTGAGACAGCCCCTGCTGCCGAACCAGCCGCCACAACGGAGCCCTCTGTGTCCACACCCCCAGTCACTGCTGGTGAGCCATCAACTGACCCCGTTCCCGCTGGTGCGACCATCGAACTCAAAGACCCGGTTGCCGTGGTGAATGGTGAAAATATCACCAAGGACGAACTCGACAAGGCGCTCAACGAAGCGGCTCAAGCTTCTGGGATTCAACCCTCAGAGTTAACAGCCGAACAAAAAATGGAAGGATATCGTCAGATCTTGGATGACCTCATCACCGACAAACTGATCAGCAAAGCGGCGGTCGATGTCACCGTCAGCGACGAGGAAGTCGAAGCCGAGATCGCTAAGCTGCGGGGACAATTCCCCACAGAAGAAGATTTTGTGGCACAACTGACGGCGGTTGGCCAAACCCCGGAGAAAGTGGCCACGGATCTGAAAAAACTTCTTCAGCAACGCAAATGGGTGGAAAGCCAGATCGGAGATTCTGCTGAAGTGACCGATGCCGACGTGGCAAAATTCTACGAGGAAAACAAACAGGAATTCGAACAACCCGAGACAGTCAAGGCCAGCCACATCCTCTTTTTGACCAAACCTGATGACACGGAAGATGTTTCCAATGCCCAGCTCGAGAAAGCAAAAGAGGCGGCAGCCAAAGCCAAAAAGGGTGACGATTTTGCGGCCCTTGCCAAGGAACTGAGTGAAGAGCCAGGAGCCAAGGAGTCCGGTGGTGATCTCGGATTCTTCTCGAAAGACCGCATGGTCCCTGAGTTCTCCGAAGCCGCTTTCCAACTCAAAACTGGCGAAATCAGCGAACCCGTTCGCACACAATTTGGCTGGCATGTGATTAAAGTTGAAGACAAAAAAGAAGCTGGCACATCCTCCTTGGAAGAGGTCAAACCTCAGCTCTCTGCATATCTCAAGCAGGATAAACAGCGCAATGCTGTGACGGAATTGATCGCGAAACTCCGTGCGGACGCGAAAATCGAATCCACTCTTCCAGCCCCGGATCCCGCTTCGCCAATCCCAGGGCAAATGCCACCGGCTGCCAACGAATAAATCTAAACAACAATTACCCACACTCACCATGCCACTCTCCGTCGGAACTCCCGCACCGAAATTCACTCTCAAGAGCGCAGGCGCCGAGGGACTCGAGGACTTCAGCCTCGAATCCAGCTTCGGTGACAAAGCCATCGTTCTCTTGTTTTTTCCATTGGCCTTCACTGGCGTTTGCACTCAGGAGTTTTGTGATGTCACTGCCGGGCTCTCCGCGTTTTCGGATCTGAACGCCGAAGTGGTTGGGGTGAGCGTGGACAGTCCCTTCGCACAGGCCGCATGGGCCAAGCAGGAGAAAATCTCGATCCGGTTGGCCAGTGACCTGAATAAGGAAGTGACCAAAGCGTATGACGTGGTGTTCCCTGGACTTGCCGGGATCGGCGACACCTCAGCTCGCGCCGCTTTTGTGATCGATAAGGAAGGCGTCATTCGCTACAGCGAGCAGACACCTTCGCCCAAGGAGCTTCCTGACTTTGATAAGATCAAGGAAGCCCTTGCGTCGCTGAGCTAAGCTGCGGAAAAAAGCAGCACTCCAGATTGTCCTGTAAACATCTGGCGAGGTTGCTCGTAAGTCACATCATCGTCGCGCCCATCTCCGCCAAGGCGCTTCTTTCGCCCTTGGTGAGACAAATATGAGCTGTGATGCGTTGGCCGCGAAGGCGATTGCGGGTATAAACCAAGCCGTTTGAGCGACTGTCCACATAAGGATTATCGATCTGACCCGGGTCACCAACCATCACCAGCTTGGATCCTTTGGACATGCGGGTGACCACGGTTTTGGCTTCCAGCGGTGTGAGTTGCTGGGCTTCATCAAGCACAAAAAAACGATTCGGGATCGAGCGCCCACGAATGTAACAGAGGGCTTCAATTTCGAGGAGCCCCCGTTCAATGAGTTGCTCGTAAGGCTTCACGATGCTTTGAGGCTGATGAGTCGGCGCCTGCACATGCGGGGTCTTCTTGCGATCGGAGGCATTTTTGGGTTTGCCCTCCGTCCTTGGCTGGTTGATGGGAAGCAGAACTTCAAACGCATCGTAGATCGACTGGAGCCATGGGTGCATTTTTTCGTTGAGCGTGCCTGGCAAAAATCCAAGCGTATCTCCCATGGCCACCACAGGACGGCTGACGGTCATTCCATTAAATTCCTTCTGAGCTGTCAGATAAAGCCCGGCCGCAACTGCCAACAGGGTCTTTCCTGTGCCGGCTTGGCCATAGCAGGTGATCAGCGAGATTTCGGGATCAAGTAAGGCATCCAGGAAGCATTGCTGACCAGCATTCGCGGGACGCAGGTCAATGCCCCGTGGCATCTGTAAGCTGGTTGGTAGGTCGAGCCTCACCATTTGACCTTCGCCCAAATGACGCGCTGGCAGGAACTTGTGATCCTCTGTCGAAAGCAACACGTATTCGTTGATTTCAAGAACACCGGTCCTGGACGCTGGCAATTCCAAGGATTTGGAACTTCCAAAGCGCTGCAACTCGTGAGGATCCACGGCAATCGACCGGATGTCATAACCCTCCGCATCTTTCACCTCCACCTTGTCATTCAAATAATCCTCGCAGTTCAGGCCAATGGCCATCGCCTTGAGCTGCATGTTCAGGTCCTTGGTGACAAGGGTTGTGGGATTCTTGCTTGTTTCGTGGAGGGCAAGTGCCGCAGCCATGATGCGGTGGTCCATTTTTTCCTCATCGGGGAAAATGCTGCGAAATCGTTTCATGGCAGCCGCCAAGGTCGTGCCCTTCAAGGAGTCGGCAATCAAGATTCTGACCAATCCGCCCCCGGGAGTCTCCGCCCCTTTGGTCACGCGCTCGGCGTGCTGACCAAAGATCTGATTCAAGAAGCGGTGTACGGTTCGTGCATTGGCTCCTCGCTCGGTTTGTTCGTTTTTGAATCGATCCAACTCAGAAAGAACCTCCACGGGAATGTGGACGTGGTTGTTCTCGAAGCGGTTCAGGCTGTGCGGATCGTGCAGAAGGACATTCGTGTCGATCACGAAGTTTTTGACGGTTCCTTTTGCTCCTTTGTGTGCAATTCTCTCTGGGCTCGGGAAAAAAACTCCCTGCTCTTCTGTCATTTCCATCGGTGCGGGTCGGTGCATGGTTTCAGCGTGCGGTCCCTGCACGGCAGGGACAGGTGACGGGGTTGGGGAATCTTCCAGAACAGCGAAGAAAATTCCGGGTGTTTCGTGATGAGTTCTGGAAGTCAGAGCGTCTCAATCTGATGGTTCTTATACACCTTGCTGACGGGGACACAACCAATAACTTGTGAATAACTCAAATTTTTACCACAACCTGTTGTGGTTTGCCTCGTCTCAGGTGGAAGCTCCCAGTATTCGCCGACGGGCCACTAGAAATCCCACAAAAACCAAAATTCCCAGCACCACACAAGATGCCAATAGATGATTTTGTATCACAAAGAGTCCATCCTCCAAGAACCGGCTTTTTAAGAAAAGCGGCAGAAGCTGCAAGCTGAATATTCCCCCCAGAAAAATGCACCAAAAGATCAAATTTCGAAACCGTCTATGCGAGAGCCAGATCACAAAAGGCGGCCAGAACGCACAAAAGGCAGATGATATGAGGACCATGGAAAACGCAAGTTGAACTCGTCCTGAGGAGGAGTGAATGGTGAGGAGGTTTTCCGACTTTTGAGTCATCTCAGCATCCGGGAGGTGGGAGGAGTAGAACGTGACAGCGTCTGTGTTTTTGGCGGGAATAGTCATAGTCAGCGAGGGTTTTGCAATCGTTAAAGCAAGCAGCAGACAGAGTGGCAGAATCAGAGACGCCCAATAAAAGGAGTAACGTGCGACAAAAACGACGGGTTTGTCCAAGGGCCGTGTGATCAAAAAGTCCGACGAATAGGCCGCAGCGATCTGCTGGGTTTGCGGCGTGGTGTAGTTCATTCCCAGAAATATCTCCGGGGCAAATACCATGCTGGCAAAAATCATAGGCATCATACACATCATCCCCAAGCCGGTGGTTAGGATAGTCAGTGAGCTGAAGGTGGATCCTGACAGCACGGCGACACCGGGCTGAATGATAAAGACCAGTGGCAAGAGCCAGATCCACCATGATGCGGTGCAGAAGTATTTTAGAAGGTGAAAAAATTGAGCGAGAGGTTTCATTTTTTTGTGCGGGTGAGTTCGATGAAAAGATCTTCGAGGGGGAGGGGGCTTTCCTCGATTTGACAGGAATATTGGGTGCTGAGATTGGAAAGCGATTGGGAATCCGCGATGCGCACGACGGTTACCATCTCACGATCTGCGGTCCGTAGAGACAGCGCTCCGGGAATTTCCTGAGGCAGCGCACCTGCAAAATTATACATTCGAACTCTTCGGTATTGATCCTTCAAATCATCCAAAGGCGCCTCAGCAACCAATGCTCCTCCGGCAAGAATCCCCACCGAGTCAGCAACCCGCTCGACATCCGTCAGGACGTGGGTTGAAAAAAACACCGTTTTTTCTCCGATCCGTATCAGATCAAGAATTTCCTCCAAAAATTCCCTCCGGGCTGCCACGTCCAAATTGGCAGCCGGTTCGTCGAGGATGAGCAGGTCAGGGCGGGGAGCAATCGCCATCACAAACCCAAACAGACGCTGCTGCCCAAGTGAGAGCTGAGCCATGCGCTTTTTGGGATCAATGCCAAATTTTGTCAGGAGAGACTGACAAAGATCAGCATCCCATCGGTCCCCATACAACGGTGCGCAAAAGCGAATGATTGAGCGGAGACGGATCATGGGTGGCAGAATTTGCGACTCTGACAAATAGCCAATCCGCTGTTTCTCAAGCGCCCCTGCGAACCACGGATCCTTTCCAAAAACTTCCACCGTCCCAGTGTCAGCCTTCAACAAGCCTGCAAGCGTTTTGATGACCGTGGTCTTGCCCGATCCATTTCGCCCGAGAAATCCATAGATGTGACCTATGGGCACAGTGAGGTGCAGATTCTTGATGATGGGTGGACCGTCATAACTGCGATTCATCGCGGTGATCTCAATTGCTTTCATGTGTCATTGCGTTTTTGATTTTTTGAAAATTCGGCCTCCACCCACTGGAGTGTTTGTTCTGCGCTCACGCCAAGGTGGGTGGCCTCGGTGACCATTTGACGAATGAGCGGCTCCAATTGTTGGCGGCGCTCGCTCGGGGTGAAAGTCTTCACGCGGGAGGCCACAAAGGTTCCTGTTCCCCGCCGCGTCTCGACCAACCCCTCCCGCTCCAAGAATTGATACACCTTCGCCACCGTGAGCGGGTTCACCTCCGCAGTGATCGAGAGATCTCGCACCGATGGCAACTTTTCGCCCGAAGGTAGCTGCCCCCCTAAAATCCGATCCCTCAACTGATTCAACATCTGCCGATAAATCGGCACACCGTTGGAGGGGTTGAGGTGAAGGAGCATGTGTGTGTATTACAACACTATAACACAAGGTCAAGAGGAATTTTGGTGGGCTTGCAGGTCAATGTGGTTTGGGTAGAGTGCAAGGGTGATGAGTACCGATGGGAAGAATAGGAATAATGAGAGAGATGGGATGAGGCCTTCCCATGCATCCCATTCTTCCCATAACTCCCATCCGATTATTCCACCCCGTGGAGATTACCAGACACTGCTCTCTTACCAAAAAGCGGAAGTTGTTTATGACATCACTTATCGGTTTGCCCACAAATACCTCTCGCGGGGCGACCGCACGGTTGATCAGATGATCCAGTCGGCTCGATCTGGGAAACAGAACATCCTTGAGGGCAGTAAAGCTGCGCTCACTTCCAAAGAAACTGAACTAAAGCTCACGAGTGTGGGGCGGGCCAGCCTTGAGGAGCTGCTGGCTGATTTCCGCGACTACCTGCGGGTGCGTGATCATGGAGTTTGGGAAAAAGATTCCAAAGAGGCGCTTTATGTTCGCCAGCTTGGTTGCAAGACCCCGCAGACCTTTGAGCTTTACCGGGATTTTTTGGAGACCCGTCCATCGGAGGTGATCGCCAATATCGCGATCTGCCTGATCCACCAAACCAACTATCTGCTCGACCAACAACTGCGCCGGTTGGAGAAGGATTTCTTGGAGCAAGGTGGCTTGAGGGAGAGGATGTTCAAGGCGAGGCTTGCGCAGAGGAATGGGAGGTATGGGAAGAATGAGAGTCATGAGAAAAAGCCCAACTCATAACTCCCATGCTTCCCATTCCTCCCATGCTGCGGCACCGGTGAAACCTTCTGGCGAATTAGTGGCTGCTTGAGCTAGAGTGCCCTGGTGTCTTTTCGTGCCTTATTGTTGACCGTTGTTTTGGGGTTGATTCTTGTGTCGAGTTTGCTGACCAGTGCCTTTGGGGCACGGGGGGTGCGGCTTGCGATTTATGCACTGCTTGAGAAACAGATCTCAACAACTCTTGAGGCGGTGACCAGTCTGGTCGAAGAGCATTTTGAACCATCAACCAGGCTTTTGGAAACGTTTGCGCGGGCGATCCGGTCGGGTGGCATTTCCCTTGAAAACCCCCAAGCGTTGGCAAAACTCTTCGCCAAGACCTTGGAGTTTGAAGAGGGGATTGCATGGATCAGTTTTGGGTATGCGGATGGGAGGTTTGCCGGGGGATGGACCCATGACGGATTAACGGTGATCAATGTGTCAGCACCGGATGGGAGCCCTCCGCTAGAGTGGGTTTTGGGTGCCGATGGCATTTGGCAGCCACACGGGAACCCCAAGTTGCCCACCACCTTTGATGCCCGCGTGCGCCCTTGGTTCCAGCTGGCTCTTGAAAATGAGGAGCGGGCCTGGACACCCCCTTACGATTTTGCCACTGGCGAACGGGGGATCACAGTCACCCAAGCGGTGACAGACGAGTCTGGAAACCTGCTTGGCGTGTTGACGGTTGATTTTATTCTGAGCGATGTGGCCACCTATTTGGACAAGTTGACCAAGGACTTCCGCGGCGAACCGATGGTGTTTTCCATCAATGGAAAACTCCTCGCAACACCAAAAACGATGGAATCCTCGCCAGTGGTTGAGGAAGTTCGGCGTTTGCTGGACGGTCAGGTGAAACGTGCCGAGAATGAAGGTCATATCCTACAAATCACCACGCCGGATGACACCTATTTTGTGGGCTTTCAGACGGCCCACATTCCGGGCGGTTTGGACTGTGTGAGTGCGATTCTTTTTAGTCGCAAGGTGGCGTTTGAAGGGGTTGATCATATTGTGTTTGTTACGCTGGCCACGGCACTGGGCGCTCTGACATTGTCCCTTGTGGCGGGGTTTCTCCTCGCTGGCCGAATTGCCAGCCCTCTAAAAGCCCTCAGCCAGGTGGTGGCGAGGGTCGGAAACTTCCAACTGGAGCCAACGCCTCTGCCAAAATCCTCCATCAAAGAGGTGCGGGTGTTGTCTGAGTCGGTCGAGCGGATGCGCGCGGGCTTGGAGTCATTTTCCCATTACGTCCCCGTGGATTTGGTGAGAGACCTTGTTCAGAGTGGCGGGGTGGCGGCCCTTGGCGGCGAACGGAGGGAAATTTCTCTCATGTTTTGCGATCTCGCTGGATTCACCGCTTACGCGGAAAAAACGTCTCCCGAGGCGGCGGTGGAAACTCTGACCTCCTATTTTGAGAGCTTTGGTCATGCCATCGAAGAATCCGGGGGCGTCATCGACAAATTCTTGGGTGATGGCATCATGGCCCTTTTTAATGCCCCTGGAAAACTTCCAGAACCTGCCGCTGCAGCATGCCGGGCGGCCCTGATTGGCACTGCCCACTTTGCGCAATGCCCGATCCAGAACAACGGGGCTGGCAAATTTGTTGCTCGTGTCGGATTGCACACGGGCGAGGTCTTAGTCGGCAATGTTGGAACCGCCAGCAGGTTCACCTACACCGCCATCGGCGATGCCGTGAACCTCTGCAGCCGACTCGAAGGCCTCAATAAAGCCTATGGCACAAAAATCTTGGCCAGTTCGGTCCTCAGACAGCAGGCCGGAGAAGACGAATTCCTCTGGCGCCGATTGGACCGCGTCAGCGTCGTCGGAAGAACCGAACCCCTCCACATCGACGAACTCATGGGATTTCGGGAGCACGCTTCCCAAGAATCTCTCACGATCGCCAGGACCTACGGCCTTGCCCTCGAGGCATTCCTCGCCCAATCTTTTCCAGATGCTGAGGCTTTGTTGCATAAAATCCCCGCAGGCGACATCCCCACGCAAATGCTCCTCCACCGGATCGCACTTGTTAAACAGGGAGAAGAGGCCTCAGGTGTACGAAGCTTCATTGAGAAATAATCTCCAAGTTGACAGTGACACTGTCTTCGATGACAATTAAAGGATGAAGCTTCGCCAAGCTGGATTTGAGGAAGAATACTATGACGGTTTAAACACTCTTTCAGAGGATGTTAACGCATGGTGTTACGAAAATAAAGTTATTCCAGTTAATGGCCAGGCTGCGGAAAAACTCACAATTCGCAACCTCAGATTTTACCGAACCCAAGGTTTGTTGGACGGTCCCTTGTCAGGGAGAAGGTATGGGAGACGTCATTTTCTCCAGTTGGCCTCGATCAGGATTTTGCAGGCTCAAGGGTTGCCGTTGAGCAAGATTCGGGAGGTTTTGGATTCAAAAACCGATGCCGAGTTGCATGAATTATTGCGTCAGGCCAAGCAGGATGGTGTGGCGATGGCCGGGGGTTTGGGGGCGGTTAAGAGCTTGGAGAGCATGGAGCTCATTGGGCTGTCCGGCGACTTTCTTCTTCTCTGTCGGGGACGCAAACGGCCATCACCAGCCGTGCTTGAGCAGTTGGTGGAAATCTTGGGCGGTAAAACAGCCAGCCCACCGTCTCTTTGAGAAGGGGGCGTTTGCTGACCGTGAGAAGGATTCCGATACTAGAAAACCAAGAAATTTGTTCCAAATTCCTCTACAAAGTGCGTTGCGGATGGTTTACTTTCCGCCCAAGGTTTTGTTAATGGCCTTGTGCAAGATCGAACCGGCTTCGCCGACCACGCTGGAGAGAGAACTGGAGGCCTTGGTCACGAGGGAGTGAGCTTTTTGGTTGGCCTGAGTGCGGCCTTCGGCTGTGGCTTTGGCACCGTTCCGAAGTGAGGAGCGAAGCAACCTGGCTGCTTCATCAAGCAATTCGATGGTTTTTTCGGCAGCTTTTTCCTCACGTGAGGTGGACGCTGAGGATTTGGGAGGGGCAGTTTTTTTCACGGTGACTTTGACGCCAACCGGTGATTTGGCGGCTGTTTTTTTAGCAGCTGGCTTTTTGGACGCAGCTTTTTTGGCAGGGGCTTTCTTTTTGGATGTTGTCATACAAAAACAATATCCTATTGCGGCAGGCTTGCCAAGCAAAGAGACGGGAGGAATGATGGGCGGTCACATGCAGGCCCTTGTTGAAATATTGGAACGAAATGCGCTGACTCCTCGTGAGGATTTGGCGCGGATGTTGAATTTGAGTGTGGAAGAAGTTGAGCAAGCGATTGCAAGACTGGAAGCCGAAGGAATTGTTCTGGGATATCAAGCGATTATCAATCATGAGAAATGGGACACCGACTTGGTGCGGGCGATGATTGAGGTGAAGATCACTCCTGAGCGGGATGGCGGATTTGATCGTGTGGCTTCGCGGATAGCCAAGTTTGAGGAAGTGCAGACCTGTTATCTGATGAGCGGGGGGTATGATTTGCTGATCACGGTGGAGGGGCGCAACCTGCGCGAAGTGGCTTCGTTTGTGGCTGAGAAGTTGAGCACCATCGAAGCGGTCCAGTCCACGGCCACTCGGTTTCGATTAAAAACTTATAAGGAGAACGGGACCTTCCATCATTTTGAACAGACGGCAGAGAGGCTGTCGGTTTCGCCTTAATTTGCCATCCCGATGAAACGAGTTTTGCGAGGCTGTTCCTTGTTTTCCCAGTTGACATGAAGATTGCCGATCATGTGAAGGAGATTCCCCGCTCGGGAATCCGGGATTTTTTTGAAGTTGTCCAAACGATGGGCGATGTCATTTCGCTGGGCATCGGCGAACCGGACTTTGCGACGCCTTGGCACATTCGCGAAGCGGCGATCTATGCGCTGGAGAAAGGCCGCACCGGCTACACGTCCAACCTTGGCCTTCCAAGGCTCAGACGATCGATTTCGGATTATGTCCGAGGGCGCTTTGGGGTTAATTATGAACCGCTCTCTGAGGTGTTGGTGTCCGTAGGAGTCTCCGAGTCCATTGATCTGGCTTTGCGGGCGTTATTGGATCCGGGCGACGAGGTGTTATATCATGAACCCTGTTACGTCTCCTACGCGCCGAGCATTGTTCTTGCCCGAGGAGTGGCCAAGGCGATTCCAACGCATGCCGAGCATGAATTCCGGTTAACAGCGAAGGACCTTGTGTCAGCCATCACGCCGGCTTCCAAGATTCTCATGCTCAATTTCCCAAACAACCCCACGGGGGCCACCATGTCCGCTGAGGACCTGGCGGAGATTGCGGAGATCTGTGTGAAACATGACCTCATTGTGTTTACCGACGAAATTTATAGTGAGCTGACCTATGAGGGAGGGACGCATACCAGCATCGCGGCGTTCCCGGGCATGAAAGAACGCACAGTGTTTCTTCATGGAGTGTCGAAAGCGTATGCGATGACCGGCTGGAGGATTGGTTTTACCTGTGCGCCGAAGGAGATCATTGAGGCAATGATGAAGATTCATCAGTATTCCATATTGTGCGCTTCTATTATGGGTCAGGATGCCACGATTGAGGCCTTGGAGCGGGGAACTCCTGCCATGGAATCCATGCGGCGGGAGTACGAGTTGAGGCGCAATTACATCGTGAACTCCTTTAACGAACTTGGTCTTCCATGCTTCAAGCCCAAGGGAGCCTTTTATGTGTTTCCCGATGTGTCTTCCACCGGACTGACCAGCAGTGAATTTTCCTTGCGGTTGCTGCATGAAAAGAAAGTGGCCGTTGTGCCAGGCACGGCGTTTGGTGTGAGTGGTGAGGGTCACGTCCGATGCAGCTATGCGACCGCGCTTGACCAAATCAAAATCGCGGTTCAACGGATTGGCGAGTTTGTGGCTGAAGTCAGAAGCGCGTGAGGGCCTTTATTGCAGGGACGGATACTGGCATCGGCAAAACTTTTTTTGCGGCGCTGTTGGCAAAGGCCCTCCGAGCTTCCGGTTTGGACACCGTCGCCTTAAAGCCGATTTGTTGTGGAGACCGTGAGGATGCCCGAGTTTTGTGGGAGGCGTGTGATGGGGAACTGACATTGGATGAGGTTAACCCCATCTGGTTGAACGACCCCTTGGCACCCTTGCAAGCGGCACGGCTGCTGGGAAAGGTCATCACACGTGAGGAATTACTCACATGGTTTCAGAGAGTCTCTTTGGGGCGGCAGTCTGTGCTTGTGGAGGGGGTTGGCGGTTGGGCGGTTCCAGTTGGTCCCGGTCTGAGCATGGCAGATCTTGCGGTTAGCTTTGGTCTTCCGGTTGTTGTTGTGGTCCCCAATCGTTTGGGATGCCTGAACCATTGTTTGCTAACGGTTTCAGACATTCAAAATCGGGGGCTGCCAATTTCGGGTCTTGTGCTCAACTCCTCATTTTCTGATGACCCTTCCACCACTTCCAACCGAGCCTTGTTGGAAGAACTCACCGGGCTTCCCGTGTTGTTTGAATTAACAGGGGGCCAGGAACAATTGGCCGTTGACGTGGCCTGAGCAGTTTTTACTTGGCAATTTCCGCTGGGGCGGCGGCATTCGCTTCCTGCCGTTTTGAGAGTCCGCGGATCACCACATAAAAGACGGGGGTAAGGAATATCCCAAAGAAGGTGACCCCCAGCATCCCAGAGAAGACGGCGGTGCCAAGAGCTTGGCGCATCTCGGCTCCGGGGCCACTGGCAAGAACCAAAGGAACCACACCTAGGATAAATGCAAAAGAGGTCATTAGGATTGGCCTCAGACGCAGGCGGCAGGCTTCGATGACGGCAGCAAATCGGTCCCTGCTTGGGCCTTCCAGTTGCTTGGCAAACTCAACAATGAGGATCGCGTTTTTACACGCCAATCCTACTAGGACGATAAAGCCGATTTGAGTGAAAATGTTATTATCCTGACCACGCAAGAGAACGCCGCCGATAGCAGAGAGAAGGCACATCGGGACAATGAGGATAATGGCCATGGGCAGGGTCCAGCTTTCATACTGGGCGGCGAGGGTCAGAAATACAAAGAGCACGCAAAGCGGGAACACAAAGAGAGCGACATTGCCGGCCAGAATTTGTTGGTAGGTCAGATCCGTCCACTCAAAGCCCATGCTGCGGGGCAGATTGGTTTGGGCAAGGTTTTCCATGATGTTGACCGCCTGCCCTGAGCTGACGCCGGGGGCTGTGCCTCCGACCACATCGGCGGCGGGGTAAAGATTGTAACGCTGAACGCTTGCTGGTGCGGTGATCTCGGAAACTGTTCCCAAGGTGGCGAGGGGTACCATGGCACCCGTGTTGCTTCGGGCTTTTAGTCGGAGAATGTCCTCTGGCTGCTCGCGAAACCTCGCGTCGGCTTGGGCGGTGACTTGGAAGGACCTGCCAAAAAGCGTGATGTCATTCACATAGGAAGATCCCAACTCGATTTGTAGGGTGCTGAAAATGCTGCCCAGCGGGACGTTGAGGGCCTTGGCCTTCACGCGGTCAATGTCAACAAACAGTTGCGGAGTTCCTGAACTAAAACTTGAGAAGACATTGGCCAGTTGGCTTTCCTCTCGGGTGGCGTCCACCAAGTTGGAGGCGGCTTCTTCGAGGGCCTCAAATCCCATGCCGCCCCGATCTTGAACCATCAACCGAAACCCACCGGTGCTGCCCATGCCATCCACCGGGGGAGGGCCAAAGACTCCGGTGAGGGCTTGCGGAATTTGTGATAGTGCGCCATTCAGCTGACGGGCGATTTGTGCGCCGGAAAGGTCTGGGGCCCTCCGGTCGTGGAATTCATCCAAGATCACGAAGATGGTGGCTGCGTTTGGCAGGTTCGATCCTGAGACCACCGAAAGCCCATTGATCACGAGCGTGTGCGCAACACCTTTCGTCGAGCGGATGATTTCGTCAGCTTTGGCAGAGATGGCTTTTGTTCGACCTAGGGACGAGGCATCGGGCAGTTGCACATTCGCAATAAGGTATCCCTTGTCTTGCTGAGGAATAAAACCCACCGGAGTTTTTAGAAAGCCCAGTAGTGTCAGTCCAATCAATCCGACGTAGAGGAGCAAAACCAGTGAGGTCTTTCTCACGAGACCTGTGACAATTTTGCCATAACCGTGGGTGACCTTTTCGAACAGGTTGTTAAAGCCCCGGAAGAGCCAACCCAGGGTCGCGTCCAGAAGTTTGGTGAGGGGATCTTTTTTTGAGCCGGGGGCTTGAAGGAGAATCGCAGCCAAGGCAGGGCTGAGCGTGACTGAGTTGAAGGCTGAGATGATCGTGCTCACGGCGATGGTGAGCGCGAACTGACGGTAAAACTCCCCGGAGATTCCGGTGATAAAGGCCGTGGGGACAAACACGGCGGTTAATACCAAGGCCACGGCGACAACTGCGCCAAAAACTTCCTCCATGGCTTTGCGGGCTGCTTCGCGGGGCGGCAACCCGAGGTGAAGATTGCGTTCAACGTTTTCGACCACAACAATCGCGTCATCAACAACAATCCCAATCGCCAAGACAATGCCAAAAAGCGAAATATTATTTAGGGAAAACCCAAAGGCTGCCATGGCAGCGAATGTGCCAATCAGCGAAACTGGCACAGCCAATAATGGAATGAGTGTGGCCCGCCATGATTGGAGAAACAGTAACACCACGAGGATCACGAGAATCAGAGCTTCAAAGAGGGTGTGAATGACCGAGTTGACTGACTCAGCCACAAACTCCGTGGTGTCATATTCAATGCGATATTCCATGCCATCCGGGAATCCCGACTGAAGTTCCTCCATAGTTTTTCTGAGGAGCTGGGCTGTGGCAAGGGCATTGCTTCCGGGCTGCTGGTAGATGGCCAAGCCTACGGTGGGGCGTCCATCCAGGGTGCTCTCAATGCTGTAATCCTTGGCACCAAGTTCTGCACGGGCGACATCGCCGAGGCGGACAATTTCTCCTTGCGGTCCCTGTTTGACCACAATCTGCTCAAACTCTTCCGGCGTCGAAAGGCGTCCTTGCGTGCTGACCGTGTATTGGAAGGCCACGGGTGTGGCGGTGGGGGGAGCTCCAATAATCCCGGCGGCCACTTGAACATTCTGTTCACGAATCGAGGACACCACGTCTTCTGCGGAAAGCCCAAGCGACGAAAGCTTTTCAGGATCGAGCCAGATCCTCATGCTGTATTCATAACCAAAGATGCTGATGTCACCGACGCCGTTGACGCGGGCCAGAATGTCTTTGAGTTGGAGGATCGCGTAGTTGCCGAGGTAAAGTGCGTCATACCGATCATCCGGCGAGATGAGGTTAATAATCATCATCATGGATGAGGATTGTTTTTTAACGGTCACTCCGGTGCGCCGTACGTCCTCTGGCAGAAGCGGAAGGGCAAGATTCACGCGGTTTTGCGTGAGGACTTGAGCGGAGTCGAGATCCGTTCCCAATTTGAAAGTGATCGCCAGGCTGTAGGAGCCATCACTGTTCGACTGGGACGACATGTAGAGCATGTTCTCGACGCCATTGACCTGTTGTTCAATGGGGGCGCCAATCGTCTCGGCGACAGTTTTGGCATCCGCTCCCGGATAAGCGGTGGCAACTTGCACGCTGGGTGGGGTGATGTCCGGGTATTGCGCGACCGGCAGTGTCATTAGGGCCACCCCTCCCACGATGGTGATCAAGATGGATAGCACCGCCGCAAAAATGGGACGGTCGATGAAAAAGTGGCTGATTCTCACTGTGCTACTGGAGCCTCGGCAGTGGCTTCCGGGGTGTCCGCCTCGGGTTTCCATGGCGAGGTTTCCACTTTTTCGCCGACACGGGCCTTGATGAGTCCATCGACGATCACATTTTCGCCGGCTTTGAGATTTCCTTTCACTGCCCGCCAGCCGTCTTCCTGCAAGGCTCCGGGTTCGACGCGGCGATAGTCAACGATGCCATCCTGGCCCACCACGAATACAAACTTTTGGCCCTGATCGGTGCCAATGGATTCTTGCGGAACAAGCAGCGATTGGTATTTGTCACCGCCAGGAAATCTGAGCCGCACAAACAGACCCGGTCCAAGCAGGCGGTTTTTATTTTCAAAGACCCCGCGGATGGTGATGGTTCCGGTTTCGGCATTAACCCGGTTGTCCGCAAAGTCAATACGGCCAAGGTGGGGGAAGCCGGTTTCGTCCGCCAGTTGTAACTCGATGGGTGTCTCGGGTTCATCCTTGAGAGTGCCGGCCTCTGCGGCGGCTTGATTCAGCCGCACGTATCGCATGAGTTGCCTCTCATCAATTTCTGCATACGCATACATCGGGTCGGTGGAAACGACCACCGTGAGGGGATCCTTCATATCGGGGGTCACCAAATTTCCTTGAGTCACAGCCGCCCGGCTGGTTCTCCCATCGATGGGGGACCTGATGGTCGTGAATTCCAAGTTGAGCTTGGCGGTGTCCCAACTGGCTTTGGCCGATGCAAGTTGGCTCTGAGACTTGAGGTAGGCAGCCGCCTTGGCGTCAAAATCAGAGGCAGAAATGGTGTTCTTTTTGCGAAGTTCCGAGGCGCGAGTGTATTCGATTCCTGAGAGTTGGAGGTCAGCTTGGGATTGGTCATACTCTGCCTTGGCACGCTCTTCGTCAGCCTGATAGGGGCGGGGATCAATGATAAAAAGCACATCGCCTCTTTTGACCTCTTGGCCGTCTTGGAACTTTGTTTCAGTGAGATAGCCGCTCACACGGGCTCGGATATCCACGGACTCGACCGCCTCGGTGCGTCCGGTAAATACCACAAAGTCCTGAATGGTTCGTTCTTCGACAGGTGCCACGGTGACGCTTGGGGCCGGGGGGGCGGTGGCTGACTCCTTAGGGCCGCAACCAATCACACAGAGAACAGCCAGTGAGAATGTGGCTTTGAGCAAAAGATCAACTGAATCTGAAAAGCAATAGGAGTGATCCGGCATGCTGGGATAACTAATGAGGCGAAGACCCGGTGTCACGACTTAAGCCAATCAAAGTCGGCACAATTTGGAGCGTCGTTTCTTTGCTGGAAAAGTGTGGTGGCCGTGGCGATGTCTTTTTGGATTTGGGATTGCAGGGCCTCGACGGAGGAAAACTTTTGTTCACCTCGAAGCAGCGACAAGAAAGTGATTTCGATATCTTGTCCATAGATGTCTTCACTGAAGTTGAGAAGGTGGACTTCGAGCACCCGTTCGCCTTGGGACTCGATGGTGGGGCGGACCCCGATATTGGCAACACCCGGAACCTGCTTTCCAGCGATTGCGGCCTCCACAGTGTAAACACCATTGGGAGGGAATTGTTCATTGTGGGCGCGTAAATTGGCAGTGGGGAAACCGAGTGTTCGACCGAGTTGTTTTCCTTGGATAACCGTTCCAAGGATCGTGTATGGTCTGCCAAGACAGGTGGCAGCCGATTCAAAATCTCCCTCTTCGATGGCCCGGCGAATCCGGGTGCTGCTCACGAGTTGGTTCCCGGATTCCACTGCGGGAATTTCCACCGCAAGAAATCCCTCTCTATCGCCGACATTGCGGATAAGTTCGACCGTTCCGGCCCGGTTTTTTCCGAAGGCCCACCCACAGCCCACAACAATTTCTGCGAGTTGTCGGGCGGGTTGATAAAGCGAAAGCAAAAAGTTTTCAGCCGAGGTGGTTGCCATCGCTTCATCAAACGGAATCACCAGCGCGAACGAATACCCGAGTTTTGAGATGAGTTGGAGTTTGTGCGGGGTTGAGGTCAGGAGACGCGGAGCGGACTGCGGGCGAAGAATTTTTACCGGGTGAGGGTCAAACGTGATCGCAATTGCTTTGCCTCCCATCGATTTGGCATCGTCTCTGGCTCGACCAAGAACGGCTTGATGACCGAGGTGGACCCCATCAAAAACGCCAATGGCCAGACAAAGCGGACCGGAGATGTTGGAGAGTTGGGAGGTCTCCGTGAGAATGGTCATGGCTTCCTCGGCCGATGCCATCACGCCCCCCGGAGTCTTGAGACCGATGGAAGACTCATCACGCGAGAGCGAAGCGATTCGCAGGACAGGCTTTTGAGTTCCTCCACGGTCACAGCGCCATCGACAGAGAACTTGCCAGATTTGGTGCGGCGGAGTGACGAAAGGTGCGCCCCGCAGCCCAGAGACTCTCCGATGTCATGAGAAAATGTTCTGACATAAAACCCCTTGCTGCAAACAATCCGAAAATCAATTTCCGGCAAGCGTAAGGCCAGGACAGCTGAGGAATACACGTGAACAAAACGCGGTTCGCGTTCCACGCTTTTGCCCTGGCGTGCCAATTTGTAAAGGGGAACACCATCTTTTTTAATAGCGCTCACCATGGGAGGCATCTGATAAAAATCGCCGCGGAATTTGGCGAAAGCCTCCTCCACATCACTCTGGCTCAACTCAGGAACAGGGCGTTCCTTAAGAGGCTCCCCATCAGAATCCTGACTGCTGGTCGTCACGCCGAGTTTCATTGTGCCTTCATATTCCTTGTCCTCGCTCATTAAGAGGTCCTGAATTTTTGTACCGCGACCCACGGTCAGAATTAGAAGGCCGGTAGCGAGAGGATCCAAGGTTCCACAATGACCGATTTTGCGGGTGTCGAGAGCACGGCGGCTGATGGCAACCACGTCGTGAGACGTCATTCCAGAAGCTTTGTCAACCAAAAGAACACCGTCAACTTCCATGGGAGATCGCTTCGCAAAGGGCTTGATTAAATTTCTCCGAGATTTCTGCAAGCGAACCACGGACGCGGGTGCCTGCGGCTAGAGGATGCCCGCCTCCACCAAATTGTGCGCAAATGGTGGAGACATTGACGCGGGGATCCTTGGATCGTGCACTCACACGCACGAGGCCATCGTTCAGTTCTTCATAAAAGACAGCAGCCACCACGGAGTCCACCGATCGCAGGTGGTCAATGATTCCCTCATTGTCCTCGGGAATAACTCCTAGAGTCGCCACATCTGCCAGAGAAAGAGAGAACGTGACAAGGCGATCCTCGCAAAGGAACACGGCTGTGTTCAAAGCATGCTTGAGGAGATTCAGTCGTCGTTTGGGTTGGCAATCGTACATCGCCAACGAGAGATCAGCGACATCGACCCCCCGCTCTACCAGCCGCGAGGCGGCAAGAAACGTGCGACTGTTCGTGCCGCGATATTGAAATGAGCCGGTGTCTGTCGAAATGGCAGCAAAAAGATTCCCTGCCATGTCCAGAGTGATGGGGATACCAAGTTCTTCAAAATATTCACAAAGGATCTGTCCCGTGGCGGGCGACGTGGGGTCCACATAATTGAGATCCGCAAAGTTTTCGTTGCTGATATGGTGATCGATGTTGATCCAGAATCCTGCGTGAGCAACGGCTGCCATGGGAGTTCCGACCCGCTTTTTGTTGGAGTTGTCCAAAACGAGGACAACATCAAAATTTTGAGGGGTGGGGGACGGCAGAGTCAGAAGATGGTGTTGGGGGAGATACTGAAATTTTTCGGGAACCCCATCCTCATTCCATGCGGTGACTTTTTTGCCAAGCGATTGGAGATATAGCGTAAAGGCCAGAGTGGAGCCAAGGGCATCTGCATCCGGCCTCATGTGGCTCACCACAAGGATGGTCTGTGCCTTCTTCAAGGCGGCGTCTATCGTTTGAAATGTCGTCATTCGTTGAGTCCCAACTCGTCAAGGATGCCAAGGACCCGGGTTCCGCGCTCAATGGCATCATCAAACTTAAAGTGGAGATGCGGAGTCTGCTTGAGGACAATACGTTTTGCCAGTTCTCTTTGCAGGGTGACCCGGTTCTTTTCAAGAAGCGAAAGAACGGTTCCCCGTTGGTTGTCATCTCCGATGGCACTGACAAACACGTGTGCATTTTTCAGGTCGGGGGTGATATCGACTGCACTGACGGTGACAAGCGGGACCGGGAAGGTGATCTCGCGGTGGATGATTGTTCCCAATTCTCGTTTGAGGATTTCTGAGACTCTTTGGAGGCGGTGGTTCATGGAAGTAAATGCTTGTGGATGGTTGTTGCCTGGAGTCCGGGAGGAACACGAATCGTCCGGCTGCCAGAGAGGCTTGCTGCCGATCCGGGGTTATTGAATCAGCTGCTCGAGCGAGGGATCGGGAGCAGCGCCAAATTGGGTGGCGAGTTGATAATGTTCTTTCGCCAGTTCAAGAGAAGGGGGTTTGCCGGTCGCATAAAGGACCGCCAGATTAAAATGAGCATTGGCATATTCACCATTGATTTCGATGGCTTTTTTAAGGTTGGCTTCCGAGTTTTCCTGCTCACCTTTCTGGGCGAGGCAGACGCCGAGATAGTTGTAAGCAATGGCATCCGAGGGATTAAGCTCAATGGCTTTTGTGAGTGCGGCTTGGGCCTCGTCGAAGCGGCCTTGGCGGCTGAAAGCAATGCCAAGGTGGGTTTGGGCAAAGGAATCTTCGGGGCTGATTGAGATGGCCTTGGCAAGGGCCACTTCGGCAGCTGCGGGTTTGCCAGCTTCGATTTGCACGGCACCGAGATTGGATAAGACAAAATAATTGTCAGGCAGAGATTGTGCGATTTTGAGGTAAACCTTTTCCGCGTCCGCGTAATTCTTCTGGTTAAATAGGTCTTGAGCTTCCCGGACCAGATTGCGAGCCTCATCCGTGAGATCGGCAGCCCCTTCCGCTGTCGATTCTTTCATGTTGAAAGTGGCTTCTTCCTCGGTGGGTTTGGTGATGGCCATGCTGACCTCAAGCTTGTCCGACTGGGGGTCGGTTAGGAGAGCGACCGGGTCTTTGAACAAAGCGCGCTCCTCTGGGTTCAATTCCAGGACCGGCGAACCCAGAATGGCAAGTTGGACATTGAGATTTTCTGATTTGACCCTGAGGTGATCGAGCTCGCCTTCCAAATTACGAAGGGCCTCGTCCCGCTGATTTTGAAGCTTGATCTGCCGGAGAATGATTCCGCGGAGAAGATCATTTTCAGCAAGGAGGTTTCTCTCATCCGAGGTCGGTTCGGGTAGCAGACGAAGACGGGCGAGTTCGGCGGAAGTTTGGTCGAGTTCTCCTGCGAGGTCCTCGATTTTTTTGTCACGACTTGCGAGTTGGGATTGGGCCTCCAGCAGGCGGTCGTTCACGCTGTTGAGTTCGCTTTGAAGTGCTGTCACGGCAATATCCCGGCCTTCTTGGGTGAGCTGCTTTTCAGCGTTAGCGAGCTTTTCAGCCATGGCGGTGTTCTCTGCGGTCAGGCGGTCCACTTCTTTCTGATTGGCACCTGACTGCTTGGCGGCAGCCAGCTGTTTGGCGAGGTCTTCGTTCGCAGCGGTGAGTTTGGTTAGCTCTTCTGCCGCTGCCTTGGCTTTTTCCTGTTCCTGTTCAAGTGCGAGTTTTTGTTCTTCCGATTTTTCAGCCAGCTTCGATTCGGCGACTGCGGCTTGGGATATGGCCGCCTCAATTTTTGATTCGGCTTCCTCGAGCTTTTTCTGAGCAGCGGCAACATCCGCGGCAGACGCGTTTTGGGTTTGTGCCAAAGTTTTGCGCTCCTCTAAAAGAGACTCACGGATTTTGTCTCCCTCTGTGATAATCCCCGCAGCCCGTTCCAGCTTCACCATTAGCGCTTCGTTTTCTTCACGGAGAACTTCAGCATCTGCATTGGCCTCGGCAAGTTTGAGCAAAAACACGGACATTTCCTTCTCTCTCTCCGCGCGGACATCGGAAAGGCTCCCCCCATCCCTGCGGAAATTTTCAATCGCATCCGTCGCTTGCGCCAACTGGGACTTGAGTTCCACCACATTGACTTTTGTGCGATCCACTTCCACCCGGGCACTCTTTAAGTTTGCTGTGGCCTTTTCCAGACGGTCATTGAGTTTTTTGTTATCCGTTCGGAGAGTGGACAATTCCTTTCGTGCGGCAACAAGTTCTCGCAGCGCATTGGCCAAGGTGGGAGAATCGGCGGACGAGGCTGGTGGTATTGTAGGAGTACGGGTCTGACGGGTGCCCGGGGTCGTTGTGACAGGTGGCAGCGCGGTGGTTGAAGCAGGCGGCGCTCGACCACTCTCAGGTGCTGAGGGGAGAGGACCTTCCAATTCCTCCTCCAATGGGGGGAGACCCGCAGTTTGGGTTTCCATTTTGGCAATGCTTTCGCGAGTGCGCTTGAGGCGATATTCGACAACCAGTGGCTGCCAGTCGGGATTTGAAGTGGAAATTTCAGAGAGCAGTGACTCTGCCTCCCGATATCTCAGCAGGGCGCGTCGTGGATCGGATTCCCCTTCCAATTTTTCAGCGGCTTGGAATTGTTGATAAGCACGTAAGAAGAGGTCGGACGTCTCATCGGCACGAGACTGCGAGTCTGGGAAAAAGGCGGCCAGTCCCACGAGCAGGCACAAAACTCTCGTGAATTGGAATTTCATAAAACAGGTTGTTGATAATCCCATTAGAGAGGTAAAAAAGCAAGCCCCATAATGGGGACGCTCATGGTGTCAGCAAAGGAAATGCAAGAATTATACCTCAATGAGCTATCGGAGTTCGGCAGCGAGGCTTTTGTGAGACTGGTGCTCCCTATCGGGTTATCTTCCTTAGTGACAACCGCACCCAGAACCGCATGCGCCTTGTGGAGCGGCTGATGTCGCTGTGCCTTTTTGCAATAGTCCATATCCGCCAAGAATCACGCGCTTGATGGGTTCACCGGTCTCGGGGTGCATTGTCAAAGGCGAATCCTTCATGCTTTGACGGAATTCAAATTGCTTCGGCTTTTCGCCCTTCTTGGTCGGCAGGGTTTCGTAGAGGTAGGTGGTCATGGTCTTCCCTGGTTTGAGGGGGAGAGCGGGTGAAGGGATTCGAACCCTCGACATCAACCTTGGCAAGGTTGCACTCTACCAACTGAGTTACACCCGCATTGCGAAGGAAACTAATTAATCGGTAATTACGGCTTGGTCAAGCAGGTTGGGGGAATTTTTTATTGTTGCTTGAGAAGTTGTGGGCCAAGAATCGCTGCACCTGAGCCAATGGTCAGAATCGCGGCCTGATTCATGGTGATTGGTCCCGATGATTCAAGCAGGTAGCCGTCTTCAAGTCGGGTTTGGGAAAAGATAATGGGAGTGAGATGTTTGGAGATGGTTTCCGTTTGAGGGAGTTTGCTTGCATCGATGAACTGATCTGCACCCGGCATGAATGAAGAGCCGAAGACGATGATTTGTCGGAGCAAAGGAAAAGCACGATCAAACAGGGCCTTGGAGTCAATGAACCCGAACGTCTCATTGGCTGATGCCAGCGCGGGAAGAGCGGGAGCAAAGGCAGGGGACGTTTTGAGGTTTTGTGAATTCCCCCGATTTGCCAGAGCGGTTTCAACCTCGGCAGGGTTCAACCCAAAAACAAGCAGGTCTCCCGAGACCGCGAGGGTTGGGTCGAGGAATGTGGAGCGCAGGGTGGGGAAGGTGTAGAATTTTGTCCCTTCTTTTTCAATCACGGTGGTTTCCGGGAGCATGGAGGTGGCTTCGGCCAAAATTTCTCCAACCTGATCAGGGTTAATGACAGCAGCCGAGGCAAGGAACTCGGGGGTCATCCGCTCAGCAGGCCAGGCAAAAGAAACCGACGCTTCCTTGCCAAAAGCTCCAGCCAACCGGTCGAAAAGGGATGGAGCATCTCCCGCTTGGGCCGGAACATATTTCTGAAGGGATGGATCCTGAGCAGCGCGGGCAAGGACTTCGTATTGCAGCAAAAAGCCAAAATATCCCAGCGTGTTTGCGGACGTGAGGGCGAGGCCCTGATGCTCCAAAACTCCGACATTGGGAGGATTTGGTCTTAGCACAAAAATGGCATCCCGGAGGTCCGCACCATCCAGTTTGAGTGCGAAGCCCGCGGCCTCAGCTTTGCGGATTTGTTCAACTTGCTTGGGATCCGGTGCGGCCCCCAACTGGCTTCCCACCTTGAGGAGGGTGTCAAGGATCTGCCCCGGGCGCACAAAAGCGATCACATCTGATTCGCCAGGTAGTTTCTCGATCACCTTTTGATAAGTGGCGTCGGCAGAGAGAGCAGGAGAATCATTGCGACCGGCAGCGCGGTCCACGAGAGCAACCAGGGCTTCGCGGTTGTTGGATAGCAGTCCCCAGCGGCTTTGGGTTGCCGTGAACAGTGAGGACCCGTCCGGCAGGGTGCTGGAAACGATTTCCGTACCTTGGTGGTCTTCTTTGGTTGTTTCTGGCGGCATGCCTCCGTGGAGTTCGGCTCGCATTCTTGCGATGGCTTTTTCAAATTCTCCTCGAGATCCCCAATACTGGAAGCCAAGGACGGACTGAACATTTCCGCCTTCGGCAGCAAAGGCCGCCACAAAGATTCGCCCTGGTTTCAGCGCGAGAAGAATATTGGCGGCTTCATTGCCACCGCGTTCCTTTGAGAGAAAATCCATGGGCATCTGGAGGAAATCCTTCATTTCCTGCTCGCCGGAGATTTTGGCCAAGGTGGTTTTCGGCCACCTCATGTAAGTACGAGGGAGGTCAGGTAGCGTCACGTAGGCGGCGGCCTCCGGGGGAACCAACAAGGCCGGGTCGGTGATACCAATCTGGCCTCGAACCCACAACACGGAAGCGGTCACGACGGCAAGGAGGACAACAAGAATCAGGGCAGCTTTTTTCATAAGGTGGTTTGGGTGGTGAGACGGAGTTTGACGGCTGGAATAGACATGATAAGATTGAGATCTATGAATAAGAGCGATCTGGAAAATTACATCAAGCCTGTTTGCGCAGTTTACACAAAGAATAACCTGAAACTGCTCGCTGACATCACCCTCTATTTGGGATTTTTGTCAATTGTGGCGTCCATTGTGACATGGTTCACCGCTTCACGCGAGAATCGTGCTTATGGAGAAAGGTTCGGTATTTTTATTGGGCTCTGGGTGCCCAGCTTTTTCATCCTCTCCCACCGTTTGTCGCGGAAGGCTGAGGAAATCTGCGAGGACGAGGCTGACGAGGAATAAGAACCGTAACAATATTTCTCTTGGATGGGAGGAAGGGCGATCAGGATTGCTGATCTGCCCTTTTGGGATCTGAAGTATCCTTCTCCCTAGCCAATGCGGCATTTTCAGCAGTTGATGACTGCGAGGTGACACTTGATTGCTCTCCTCCTTCGCGATAGGAGGCGACGACCCATTGGCTCAAGACGCGGTCCGGGTTGTCCACAGCCTCGGCGGTGATTTTAAAGTGAGTCTTCCCGCTGTTTTTGTGCACCAGGGCCAAGCCAAATTCATAATCGCGGAAAGCTTTGGCGCAAAATGCGCGAATTCCCGTTTCGGACTTTTCAGCTTTTTCCAGAATCAGATCCGTGGCCGCTTCCTCGAATGAAAACGTGACGTGATGCTCCGCTGAAAAACGGCGGGCGAATTCGTGAACGATGGAGCGGAGGGCTTTTTCGTGTTCCTCATGACCAAGTTCAAGGAGGACGCTGAGCGCTTCTTGGGGGTTTTCTACAAGCTGCGGCGTTACGGTGAAAGATTTGACGCCTGAGCCTGGCAGTTCAAATTTGAAATCACGAAGAATTTTCTCGCAGACGCTGAGGAGTGCGCGAGCTCCCGTTTGTTCCTTGGCGGCAGAAGCGGCGATTGTTTGTAGAGCGCCTTCCTCAAAAAACACCTCGATCCCATAGGCTCGGAACGCCCGTTCGTATTGGCGGATGATGCTGCCTTCCGATGACTTCATGATATCGAAGAGATCTCCTTCGGTGAGGGGATCGCACACGACCCGGATGGGCAGGCGTCCCATAAATTCAGGCTCCATCCCGAAGTCCACAAAATCACGGGTTTCCGCGAGTCGAAGGATGCTTGCTTCTTCCGGGGGTGTCATTTGTTCGGCACCGAAGCCGATGTTGGTCTGCTTGAGACGCTGGGTGATTCGCGGGGTGAGCTTTTCAAAGGCCCCGGAGACAATAAACAAAATGTGTCGTGTGTTGATTGATTCGCGGGTTGCTTTGCCGCGGCGCTGAAATTCCATAGCCGCCTGAATCTGAGATTGCAGATCATTCGGGCTGCGGAGCGGAACCTCGGTCTCCTCCATGAGCTTCAGCAAGGCGGATTGAACTCCCCGACCGCTGACATCCCTGCCAACAAAATCCCCGGCAGCCGCAATCTTGTCAATTTCATCGATGTAAACCATTCCGAATTGAGCCAGCGAGGCGTCGCCATCGGCTCTATGGAGAAGTTCTCTCACAAGATCATCCACATCACCGCCCACATAGCCGGTTTCGCTGAATTTTGTAGCGTCGGCTTTTACAAAAGGAACTCCGATAAGTTCCGCCACGTGTTTAACCAGATAGGTTTTCCCCACACCCGTGGGGCCGATGAGAAGGACATTTTGCTTGGCGTATTCAAGTTTTGCACTCTCTTCGGGCGAGAGCGAAGCGGCATGACGGGCATGGTTGTAGTGGTCACATACCGCAATCGCCAACGCTCTTTTGGCATCGTCCTGCTGGATCACGAAACGATCCAAGTGCTTCTTGATGTCACGAGGCAGCAGGTTGAAGGAAAACACCTGCTCCTTTTTATCTTTTACCGATGTGCTTCCGTCATCGGAAGGTTCGCTTTCCGAGGGTTGAGTAAATCCGGAACGGAGAAAGTCTTGGAGACGTTGGTGGAGTTGTTCGGGTGTTGGTAGGGGCTGATTGCTCATAAGACTTGGAAAGACTCGCCGAGGAATGCCATTCCCGCAAGTCATCAGCACCTAATCAAAGTTTTAGGTATTTTTCTAACGCACAATCAAACCCCGACATATCCACCCTCTGGTGGTATTGACCTTTGAGTGCCGGATGTGACAGCGCGGGGGATTTGATGGGGTTAACAAAAACCAATCGGCCTCCGGGTTTGAGCACCTCGGCGGCAACCTCCAAGAGGTCAGTGATCAACTCCCGTAAATTTGCAATGGGGATGCGCATGCCCATGGGGGGATTAGTGATCATAAGGCTGAGGCTCCCCGGTCGAATCTGAGTGCTCTTCAGGTAGTCACGAAAGTCGCACCGTGCGAACTCGGGCTTCGAATCGTTCAATCCTGCTGCGGCAAAGTTGGTTTTCGCGGCATCAAGCGCTTCGGAGCTGAGATCAGTGCCGTAAATTTTTTTGATTCCCCCAAGCCGGGCTAATTCGATGAGTTCTGTGCCCGAGCCGCAGAACGGATCCCAGACCGTTTCCTCAAGATGCCGATCAGCCAACTGGGCCATGCAGGCGGCAAGGGGGGGGTGCGAGGCTGCAGGAATGTCTTTCACGCGATAGGCAAATCGGGGGTCAGGCTTCAGGCGGGGCCGGATTTCCAGCAGATCGCCTCGTGGGGTGGAATAAATATCCACGGACCAAAGCGCTTCCCTTGCATCATTGAGAATGTCCGGACACCTGGAAAAAACCAGATTGGCAAGTTCCTTGACCGCTCCGCGTTGGTGACCCTTGGATACAAAATCAATGCGATAGCGTATGGTTCCTGTGGTCAAGGACTTCAAAACATTGAGTGCCACCGGGGAGCTCAGGATCCCGGCCAAGTCTTTCAGCGATCTCGCCTCCGAGCCTGGACACAATGAGACCGTGCCACAACAACGCGCAACGTATAAATCGGCCAGGGAGAACGGTCCAGTTGGTTCGGCAATCACCAGCCCGACCTCCTGACCAAGGATACGAAATTTTGTATTGGCTTCGACCTCCTCCACCACAAATTGTTCGAGCCCTCGGCGTGATCGGAAATGAATTTTGAGGCCTTGGACGTCGTGGAGCATTTGATGGCTATGAATGGCGCCCGGGCTCAGGGATCGTGCCACGGATGCCATAGCTTTCTGCTCAATCTGAGGGAACATTCCACGCGCCACGGCAAGCGTCTGCTCTCCACCGATCTTACCCAACGCAACGGCCAAAAACCGCTTTTCCCGATCATTTTCTGATTTTTTAAGCAAGGTGACCAAATCCTTCTCTTCATCGATGCCGGCACCCATCTTTGGCAGCGCGGCGATGGCATATCGCCGGATTTTTTCGTGGGAATCATTCAAAAGCGCCCGCAGCCAGCGTTTCACATCAGACCGTTGCTGATCATTACCGCTCTCAGCAAAAACCACACCCACCGCCCTGATTAATGCCACATTGGCGGCCCGTTCACCGGATTCTGCCCTGTCAAATCGTGGCACTTCCTCCGTCCAAAGACGTTCCCATGTCAGCTGCCTCAGCTCTTGGTAGCGTTTTTTATCGGCATTTCCGTCAACTTTTCTCATCCAATGACGATGCTACCTGCGATCTCTTTTTAAAACCAATGATTTGCTTTGAATGAATAAATGGCCATTGCCTGCGTTGTTTAAGCAATCACACTGATTATGAACACCACTCCTCGCCTCTCCCATTCACTCAACCCTGCTGGTTTTGACGTATCAAAGCCACTTCGGGATACACCCCATCACCCCTTGTTACAATCCAGCGTATCTTCAATCATGAAAACTCACTCGTCACTAAACCTTTCCAAGAGCTTGCGACCGCTTCGGCTTTTTGCTGTGGCCTCCGTCCTTGCCTCCGGTCCCCTCGGACTCGCGCAAACGGCACCTCAATCCGTGCTAGTCGCAGAAACGGCGATTCCAAAACTGAACGCTGAGGAACTCAGTCAGCTCCTTGCTCCTATTGCCCTTTATCCAGACGCCTTGATCGCAGTGATCCTGCCGGCATCCACAGTGCCATCGGACATTGTGCTTGGTGCTCGATTTATTCAACAAAACCCTTCCGAAGCCCTCATTGAAAGCCAGCCATGGGATGACAGTGTCAAATCTCTGAGCAGGTACCCAGAGGTGCTGACCTGGATGGATGAAAACTTGCAATGGACAGCCGCTGTTGGTGAGGCGTTTGTTGAGCAACCTGCGGATGTCATGAATGTGATTCAAGGACTCAGAGAGCAGGCCAGGGCGGCGGGGAACCTCAAAGACACGCCTGAGCAAAAAGTTGTTGTCGTGGAGGAGGTCATTCGCATTGTCCCAGCTGACCCTGAAATTATCTATGTCCCCCAATACGACCCGCAAGTGGTTTATGTTCAATCCTATGATCCAGCTCCTTTGCTGACCTTTGGAGTGGGATTCGCAGTTGGTGCTTGGTTAAACTATGACTTCGACTGGAATCAGCGCTGTCTTTATCGCGGAAATTGGCGCGGATGGAATAACAACAACTGGAACAGCGGTTGGGGCAATCAAGGCGGCTGGGGTGGTTGGGGTGGTGGGGGAAACAACAACATCAACAACAATAGTAATGTGAATGTCGTGAACATTGACGTAACAAACGTCAACGAATGGCAACCTAGTAACAGCGCCATTCGCCAGACCAACCAACGCCAACGCAACAACAACGGCAACGCTCGTTATGTGAGCAATAAGTCCAACAGAAATGACCTGCAAGACGAGGCCCGTAATGATAGAAACAATCGGGGCGACCGCGTTGGCCGTTTCAATCCCGAACTTGAGAGCAATCTGCCACGCCCTGCTCGTCTGGAAAGGCAGGATCGCAAACTCGAGAGAACAGCAGAACGAGCCAATCGACGCAATAATGGTCGCGAGATCACCTCTGACGACGCGCTTCCAATTGACGAGGAGTCCACTCGCATCCCAAACAGAGCGGATCGTCCAGGAAACGAGAGTCCCGGTTCAACGCCTCCCACAACCATCGATGGCCGGGAAAGGCGCTCTGATCGGACCCCCTCGGATACCCCTCTCCGCAACGAGGATCGTAATCCCGAGGATCGCAACGCCCAGCAGCCGAACGCCGAACAACCAAGATCACGGCCTTCCGCCCAACCCGCAGAGCCCGCACCTCGGGTGAATGAGGATCGTCAGCGGGAGCGTCAACAAGCTCGCCAAGAACGACGTGACTCACTTCCTGGTGACGCAGAAACTCCTCGTAATCCTAACAGGGCAGATCGCTCGGAAATTCAGACACCAGGGTCAACACCTCCTGCTGCCGCCGAGGAACGGGCCACGTCCACTTCCCGGAATCCATCCAAGGCCCCAAAACGTTCCGAGGCACGTGATACCGAAAATCGCAGCACACAGCGGCCCAACGCGCAACAACCTGGATCGCGACCACTTGTTCGCCCCACACAGCCTGCACCTCAGGTGAACCAAGAAGATCGACAACAGGCTCGTCAGGAGCGTCGTGACGCCAAACCCCAACGGCAACAGGCCCAACCCCAACGGCAACAGGCTCAGCCCCAACGGCAACAAGCACAGCCCCAACGGCAACAAGCCCAGCCCCAACGGCAACAGAGGCAAGAGAGATCGGAAAACCGTCCTAAACAGCAGAAACAGGAACGTCGCGCAGAAGCTCCAAAGCAGCAGAAGCAGAAAGAGGCCAGTCGTCCCGCCAAAGCCGAGAAGCAGGACAAAAAGGCTGCGAAACAGGAAGAGGATAAAAAGAAAAAAGGATAGCGTCGTTGCGACTGCTAGCGACATCGCTCTTCCTTGAGAACTCAGAGCTAGTTAAATGGCAACCCTCCTGGAAGATCGGGTCCGCTGAAATCGGTTCGCAATTCTTGGGCGGTGTCTAATCGAAGTTCGATGTCGGCCACCACGGCGTCAATGTCAGCAAGGTTCAATCCCTCGTCTGTCTCGTCAAGCCAAGCCCTGCAAAAGCGGACACAACCCCTCACAAGGTCACGATCAAAAACCGTGCCTGTCCGCTCAAGGTCTTCATGGACGAGATAGATCCACATCCTCGCGGTATTGGAATACATGCGGTCATGCAAAACTCGCCTCGGGGTGTTGGCTGGCGGTTCATTGCGATTGCGTTCAATGTGGTGCAATACCATGAAAGGGTTAAATGCGGCCCATTTCCCGTGTCCTGCCACACCCGGTCCCGGCGCATCAAAATAACCCGCCACATTGGCCTTGGCCACTGAAGTCATCGCCACAACAAACGCATGATGAATTTTATAATGCTGAAGCAGGCTGGCGTAGAGGTAGTCACCCTCAATCGTTTGAAATATGTTATCTGACAGAAGGAGAGGCGGGTCGTAGGCCCAACCCATCCAGAACCACACGCGCTGAAAGTTGATATTTTCATTTTTTAACGCAGCCTGAGTCGTTGGGATTGTTCCTGCCAGGAAGGGAGGGAAGGTCGTAGAAGGGTTTGCCGCGTCATACTCCAGAGGGAACCGGCGGATATGATCCCCCGTGCGGAAGAGGGGATTCCGCGCGATGACACCAAGACGGTTGGCAACAACTCCGCCCACCCGATCCACCAAGGGATCGGGATAGGCCAGGGATTGATGCCGGAGCATGTGCTGCCCAACTTGAAGCGATTCGTATTTTAACACGTTCCACTGCTGAGCCAGTTCGAACCCGGCAGGCTCGATGGGTCGCAGCAATTCGGGAATTTTGTTGTAATACGCCCAAAAGTTTTCGTCCGAGGGGTCGGCAAGATACGCGTCATGAAGCCCATACCACTCTGCGGCCCGTTCCTCCAGTGGCTGGACCCCCATGTTCGGAACCCACTCGGAAACACTCACATGTCCGGTGCCCCGGTGCCCATCCTCGGACCAACGATCGAAAGGGATCCCAACGCGCAATTTGCGGAGGTCAATGGCCAGGAGTTCGGCTTGGGCCGCAAGAGCCTGCTCGCGAGACTCAATGCGACCCTCTGCCCAAATTAGACCCAATTCATTCAGGTAATTGCCAAAAGACAGATCGCGAGCTTCGTGGGTGGTCCCTGGCAAAACCTCATGACCCGGCTGCAGAGGACGAAAGTTCAGCGGATGCAGGGGGCGATCAATGGCGTAACGCTGACGCATCGCCTTCACAAGTTCCACAATCTTTACGGCATCTCCCACAGGGACATGATCAAGCGCCCGGCGGGTGATATCTGCATCACTGTAGCCAATGACAGCAAGATCGAAGGCATCAGGGCTGTGACAACTGACGCAACTTCCGTGGGCTCCCGGCTTTCTCCATGATTTGATGCCCTCGGCAATGGCGCTGGTTACCTGTTGTTCTGACATCCGGTTTGCTTCGGAGCTCCCCTGACCATAGGCCGGGTCTTCGACAGGAACGAGGACTGACTCGGGATAAGAGATTGAAAACGAATGACTGCTTGAGCCCGTCCCTTCTCCAAGATTTCCCAAACGCTGAAAGACTCCTTCTGCAACAGGAGGCACAGGGCCTGTTAGCTCACTTGGTATTCGATAGAACATCTTAGTTTCACGAACACCCTGCGGGTCAAAAAGCTCCAAGGTTGTTGAGTTAATGGGATTTGCTGGCAGGGGAAGCTGATGCCAATGGACAAGATCCCTGGAGTATTCAACCTGATGCGTGAGTGTGGAATCAGCTTCAAATCGGATTTGGATGGCGCGATCTCCCTTAATGCTTAGCCGGAAGTTTTGAATTTCCTCAGAGTTGGGAGCCCCAAGAAGAGGGGACGGAAGGAGAGCCAGTGCTCCCCAGCAAAAAATCGGTGAAAAGTGACGTTGAAGCGCATATGGCCTGCAACACCATTTGTTTTTACGGACGGCTCTGGAGGGGTGAGAGTCGCTTGTAAGGTTGAAATACGACTTCATTGCGAAGCTGATATCACGTCAATGCCAGCTTCGACAAGAACAAAATGCTATATGACAATAAGCCAAGAAATGGCTTACTAAGATATGTTTTTCTGTTACCTAAGCACTATTCTCAATATGTGAGACAATCCGGTCTCGCCCATTATTTTTGGCTTGATACAAGCAGGCGTCAGCCTGACTGATGACCTCCTCGCAGGCCATGCTTTCCGCGGGATCAAAATAAGCCATCCCCATGCTGATGGTGGTCGGGATGGTGTGGTCTCCGTGAATAATTGGGGTGGCACGAATGGCCTCACGCACTCGTTGGGCAATGGCCAGGGCTTCCGTGGCATGAGGGTCGCTAATCATGAGGAGGAATTCCTCTCCGCCCATGCGGCATGCAAAGTCATCGGATCGGATATTTCGCAGAATGCGTTTGGCAACTTCGCGGAGAACTTCATCACCCACCGCGTGTCCGTAGGTGTCGTTCACCTTCTTGAAGTGGTCAATGTCGATCATCCCAATACAAAATTTTTCGTTGTTTTTGACGGCGAGCGCATGCTGACGGCCAAGAAATTCTTCTCCGCCCGCCCGGTTCCATAAGCGGGTGAGTGGATCAACCAAGACGGCCTTTTTTGCTTCCGCCAATTCGGCATTCATTTGGGCTTGTGTGGCCGCCAACTGATTGGATTTAAATTCGATTTCAACCATGGCCGCCAAATCCTTGAGGTCTTCGATTTGGTGGGGTGTCAAGGTCCGGGGTTTCCGGTCAATCACACAAAGAGTGCCAATCGTTCGCCCATCGGGGGCCTTGACCGGATGCCCGGCATAAAATCGGATGCTGGGATCTCCGGTCACCAAGGGATTGTCAAAAAAGCGTTCATCTTTCGTGGCATCCTCCACTTGGAAGGTGTCCTCTCCGAGCACGGCGTGACCACAGAATGAAACATCACGTGAGGTCTCTGAGACATTCAAACCGTGAATTGATTTGAACCACTGTCGCCTGCCATCAAGGAGAGTGAGCGCGGAGATCGGGACATCAAGAAGTCGGGAGGCCAGGCGGGTGACTCGCTCAAATCGCTCTTCCATGGCAGTTTCTAAAATGTTCAGCGACTTCAGCGAAGCCTGACGGGCTTCTTCATCGGGGGGGAATGGGGCAGATTTCACACCCCATATTTAGGAGGATGGGGGAGGGGGACGCAATCTGAAAGGGATCTCTTTGCTCAAAGGGATTAAAAAAATTTTGCCCGTAACAAGATCCGGTTGCCGTGAGGGATTGTCTGGTGATAAACCAAACTGCCCATGCCAGAAGAAATATTTAAGTCTGTTCTGTTGCCGCTTGCTCTGATCCTTGTGCTTTTTGGAATGGGGATGAGTCTGACCATCTCCGACTTCAAGCGGGTGATTCGCTCGCCTCTGGCCAGTGCTGTGGGGCTTGGTTGTCAGCTTGTGCTGCTGCCTTTGGTGGCGTTTGCTCTAACGTGGATTCTCGGGATCCGGGGAGAAACAGCGGTAGGGATGATGTTGCTGGCTGCGTGTCCTGGCGGACCAACCTCAAACTTGATCTCCCATCTTTCCAAAGGAGATGGTGCTCTCTCTGTGACCCTCACAGCAGTTTCGAGTGTGGTTGCCGTTTTGACCATCCCTTGGATCGTGGGGCTGTCGATGACACATTTTCTTGGGGTGGGGGCCGAGATCCAGCTTCCCTTTTTGAAAACGCTCCTCCAACTCTTTGTTGTCACGATTCTTCCCATTGGGCTGGGCATGATCATACGGGCGGCAAAACCGACCTTCGCAAATCGCATGGCGAAGCCTGCCAATGTGATATCGCTTGTGTTTCTAGGGGTGGTGATTTTGATCGCCGTCTTGCGTGAGAAAGACTTGGCCGGTCAATTTCGAGTGGCAGGACCGGGGGCTGTGACTCTGAACATTCTGACCATGGTGCTTGGATTTTTTGTGGCTAAACTTTGCCGACTTCCACGTCCCCAACAAATCACAATTTCCATTGAAGCGGGGATTCAGAATGGGACACTCGCCCTGGCGATTGCTTTGGGCATTCTTACTAACCCCAATATTGCCATGCCCGCCGTGGTTTACAGCCTTTTCATGTTTGTGAGTGGGGCGTTTATGATTTTCCGCTTTGGTCGGGCGTCCCGCAATTAAGCGCAAGCGGACGAAAATCTTCTCAAGATCGCTCTTGACATCCAAACCCTCCTGTCTGAATATCTGCCTCCGCGCTTTCCAAAAACCGCGTCGTAGGTCCTGTGGTGTCTGTCTTCGATAGTCGCCGTCGCGCACAGGGAAACCCGGCGTAGAAAAAAATATAACTATATGCCAGTTCGTCTCGGGCGCTTTGAAATGCCCAAAACCCTCACCAAAGAGGAGTCCACAGATACATTTGCACGCTTTGTTGCCGAGCCTTTTGAGGCTGGTTACGGGCACACCGTCGGAAACTCCCTTCGCAGGACGCTTCTCTCCTCGCTTGAGGGCGCAGCAATCACCACTGTCAAAATTGAAGGCGCTCCCCATGAGTTCACCAGCCTTCCCGGCGTGGTGGAAGATGTTGTGGACATCGTCCTCAACCTCAAAAAAATCAAATTCAAAGCCCCGGATCACGAGACCCGTAAGGCCACAATTTCTGTCAATCGTGATGGAGCTGTGACAGCCGCTGACATCCAACTCCCAATGGGCGTTGAAATCGTCAACCCTGACCAACATATTGCCACGTTGGACAAAAAACAAAAATTTGACCTCGAAGTTGAGATCAAAGTCGGACGTGGTTTTGCCACTGGCGACGAAAACAAACCTGCAGAGCAAATCATTGGAGTCATTCCGATTGACTCGATCTTCTCGCCTGTCACCCGCGTCAAATATGCCGTTGAAAACACTCGTGTGGGACAGCGCACAGATTATGACAAGCTCATCCTTGAGATCTGGACCGACGGACGGTTGACCCCGGATGAAGCGTTGCTCCAAGCCTCGGCCATCCTTCGTCATCACCTCGACGTGTTTGTTGGGTTTGATGATGAACAAATCGAGTTTGATGAGACTCCCGAAGAAGTCAGCCAAGAAAACACCCGTTTGAAAAAGCTGCTCAATATGAGCGTCAACGAAATCGAATTGTCTGTGCGTGCCGCCAATTGCTTGAACAATGCAAACATCACCAGCGTTGGCCAACTCGCTATGAAATCCGAAGCCGAGATGCTCAAATACCGCAACTTCGGCAAAAAATCGCTCAACGAGATCAAGGACAAACTGCATCAGTTGAACCTTGGCCTTGGATTGAAATTCGAAGCAGGCCTCGTGGAACTCCCTCCCGATGCCGCTGAAGCCAAAGAGACAACTGAAACCAACTAAGCCGTCATGCGCCACCAAAGAAAAACCGTCAAACTGGGACGAACCG
This sequence comes from Terrimicrobiaceae bacterium, assembly GCA_041744075.1. Lineage (GTDB taxonomy): Bacteria > Verrucomicrobiota > Verrucomicrobiia > Chthoniobacterales > Terrimicrobiaceae > JAJTZA01. Next base: position 16,099 of record JBGTLQ010000167.1, on the reverse strand, counting down.
CCGAGCACCGCAATGCTCTGCTGGCGAACCAAACCCTCAGCCTGATCGAGCACGGAAGAATCAAGACAACCCTCGCAAAAGCCAAGGCCGTGCGCCCGCTTGCCGAAAAAGTTGTCACCCTTGCCAAACGCAACACCCTGCACTCACGCCGCCGAGCGCTTGCGTTGCTCCATAACAACAGTGCCCGCACCGCCAAGGCCGTCGGCAAGTTGTTCTCGGAAATCGGTCCACGCAATGCCGCTCGCTTGGGCGGATACACACGCATCGTGAAGCTCGGGCCTCGTCAAAGCGACTCCGCTCCGATGGCCTACATCGAGTGGGTTGACCTTGTGGTTGCTGTTGAAGAAGCCCCGGTGGTTGTCAGCACTCCTGCCGCCAAGGCCAAAGCCGCCAAGGCAGACAAACCTGCCAAGGCAGAAAAGGCAGAAAAAGCTGAGAAGCCAGAAAAAGCTGAGAAACCGGCCAAAGCCGAAAAAGCCGAAAAATCGGAGCCTAAGGAAGACTGATTCCTCACAATCAACAACCCCGCAAGGTTTAACCCTTGCGGGGTTTTTTTGTGCCTACGTTGATCTTGCAGCGTGATTCACGTGGCTTAGAATCACAATCTCTCATGAATAGATTTTTTTTACCGCCCCCGGCTTGGAATCAAACAACGGTGATGCTTTCCGAGTCGGAGAGCCATCACGCCCTTGATGTGCTGCGCCTGGGCGCAGGCGACAAGATCACGGTTTTTGATGGCAAGGGTCATGAGGCGATGGCCCACATCACCGAGATTTCTGGACGGTTGGCTGTTTTGAAGCTTGGAGCCCCCTCCATGTCAGGGCGACTTCCCGGGGCTATCACCTTGGCGCAGGCCATTCCCAAAGGCAAAACCATGGATCTGATTGTTCAGAAGGCGGTTGAGTTGGGCGCTGTTGCTGTGGCTCCGCTCCTCTCTGACCGGACCATCGTACGATTGGATTCTGAAGAGACGGCCCGCAAACGCGAGAAGTGGCAGGAGACAGCACTGGAGGCTTGCAAGCAATGCGGGCAAAATTTTTTGCCAGAGATCCACGAACCGCAATCCGTGGCTTCTTACCTGCAAAAGATGCCGCGAGAAGGGCTCCATTTGATTGGCTCTCTTCAACCTGACTCCCGTCCCATCAAGGAAGTTTTGGCGCATTATCAGGAAGAATCTGGGGGATTACCAAAAGCGGTGACCATTTTTATTGGACCGGAGGGTGATTTCACACCTGCTGAGCTCGCCCTCTGCAAAAGCCACGGATGCCTGCCAGTGACCCTTGGCCCCATCGTTCTGCGAACTGAAACCGCAGCCATCTACAGCTTGAGTGTGTTGGGCCATGAGCTCTTTACTTGAGGACCTTTGAAATCGAACCACAGTGATCTGAACGCCACCTCCGGGATGTGGCATCCCGAATGAAGAACCACGACGATTATCCTGCCAGGAAACTCATCCTCCGTTTGTTTCGGATGAGCTGGAAGTATCGGACGGGATGTTTGGTTGTGTTGGTGTTGACCATGCTTCAACTCGGCCTAGCCCTCGCGGCTTTGGGACTGACGGGGCTGGGGATTGATATTATCCACGCCGCGACGGATTCTGGGAAAGAACCTCCGGACTGGTTGTTTGGGTTTCGGATTCCGTCAGAGTGGACCGCCATGCAGGCCCTTTTTGCCGTTGGGGCGATGATCCTTGCTTTTGCGCTGCTCAAAATGGTGGCTGCGATTGCTGGCACGATCGCCGTGAACCGATTGGTGCAAGCCCAGATCGTGGTTGATTTGCGATCCCAGGTTTTTCACAAGCTCCAACATCTGAGTTTTCGATTTTTTGATGCCGGTGCCACAGGAAGCATCATTAATAGGGTGACCGGGGATGTGCAGGCGGTTCGAAGTTTTGTGGATGGAGTCGTTTTGCCTCTCATGGCGGTCGGGATTTCGCTCGTGTTTTACCTCTACTACATGCTCCATATTCACGTGGCCCTCACCCTGGCCTGCCTTGCCACCACTCCGATTTTATGGATCATGGCCATCCGGTTCTCAAGGTTGGTCAAGCCCGCCTATCGGCGCAATCGGGAGCTTGTGGACAAAATGATTTTGCGCCTTGCGGAGACCATCCAAGGGATTGCTGTGGTGAAATGTTTTGCCCGTGACAAGGAAGAATATGCTCGCTTTGAGGTGACTGCCGAGAATGTTCGGACCCAACAACAATGGATCTTTCGCAGGGTTTCGATTTTTACGCCCACCATCGGATTTGTTACACAGGTAAACCTTTTTATCCTGCTTTTATATGGAGGATGGTTGGTCATGCAAGGGTCCATTCCATTGGGCACAGGCCTTGTGGTTTTTGCGAGTTTGCTTGGTAACTTCTCGGCCCAAGTCAACCAAATCGCTCAGATCTCAAACACCATGCAGCAATGTTTCACGGGAGCCCGCAGGGTGTTCGAGGTGCTTGACACCCAAGTGGAGGTTGCTAACAAACCAGAAGCCATCGAGATCACGCGGGCCATTGGGGACATCCGTTTCGAGAATGTCTCGTTTCAATACCGCGACAATTCGTCCGCGCTGCATGGGGTTTCCTTCCATGCCCCTCCGGGCTCCATCACAGCCATTTTGGGAGCAACCGGATCTGGGAAAAGCGCGCTGCTGAGCCTGTTGCCACGATTTTATGATCCCACGGCAGGTAGTATTTTTCTGGATGGTGTTGATCTTCGGGAGCTGGATCTTTCCTGCTTGCGGCGTCAGGTCGGCATTGTCTTTCAAGAGAGTTTTTTATTCTCCACGTCCGTCGCCGATAATATCGCTTTCGGCAATCCCGATGCCACCCGCGAGCAAATCGAAACCGCTGCGAAGATCGCCCAGGCCCATGAGTTTATCATGGAGATGGCTGAGGGTTATGACTCAAGGGTGCATGAATCTGGAAGCAACCTCTCAGGCGGGCAGCGTCAGCGACTGGCCATCGCCCGGGCCCTTCTTCTGGAACCCCGCATTTTGTTACTCGACGACCCGACCTCCGCAATCGATCCGCAAACCGAACACGAAATCCTTGATGCCATGGGGAGTGCCATGCGGGGTAGAACCACCTTTGTGGTGGCTCACCGCTTGAGCACTCTCCGACGGGCGGATCATGTGCTGGTCTTGGACAAAGGCCGGATCATTGAAGCGGGCAGTCATGATCAATTATTGGCTGCACGAGGACTTTACCACCACGCCATCAGTGCTCAGCTTCCGGGGGAAGACCTCATTGATCCACCTGCCGACCCCCCTCCCAATGAATAAGCCCATCTCGCAAAATGAAGGGGAATCGACCTCACTGCCCAACTTTGATTGGGGCATGATGCGACGGCTTTTTGCCTTCACCAAACCTTACGCCAAAAGCCGAAACATCCTGTTTTTCCTTGTGGTGTTGCGATCCATCCAACTTCCTCTGTTGGCTTGGATGACTGGTGCCATCATCAACGAAGTTGTTGTCCATGGCAAAGTGGATGCCCTGTTTGTGTCCTGCCTGGGATTTCTCGCCTTCGCGATCTTCACGGACGTGACCTTCAGCTTTCGCATGGTGCTTGCCATGAACCTTGGGGAGAGTGTGATCCGGGACCTTCGGCTTGCTGTGTTCCGCCACATGCAAAGCATGCGGATGGCTGCCTTTCATAGGACAAAGGTCGGGCGAATTATCAGCCGCTTCACGTCAGATGCCGAGGCTGTTCGTGTGGGAATCCAAGATGTCTTGTTTGTCAGCCTTGTCCAGGCGGGTCAGATGTTGGTGGCTGCGGCTCTGATGGCCTTTTACGACATCGGCTTGTTCCTTGTGATCTTGGTCCTTGTCCCTGTTTATTGGTTCATCAACCGCCAGTTCAGCCACCGATTGGCAAGAGCCCACAGAGAAGTTCAGGAGAGCTTCAGTCGCATCACTTCCAGCCTCGCTGAGGCCGTGAATGGTATTCGAGTCACCCAGGGCTTTGTCCGTCAGGACGTGAACTCTGCGGTTTTTTACTCGCTCGTCCAGGATCACGCCAAGGTGAGCATGAAAGTTGCAAAAACCTCGGGCACTTTCATTCCGTTGCTGGAATTCAACAGCCAAATCTTTATCGCCATTCTCCTTGTGCTGGGGGGGTGGCAGGTCATTCACACGGAGACGACAGTGACCGTGGGGGACCTGATTCAATTCTTCTTCCTCGCGAATCTTTTTTTCAGCCCGATCCAAAGCCTCGGCAATCAATACAACAACGCTCTGAATGCCCTGGCCGGAGCGGAGCGCTTGTTTGCATTTCTTGACACAAAACCGGACTGGGTTGAGCCGGAGAGTGTGACCGACCTTCCCACAATCAGGGGACATGTTGAGTTTGAGGATGTGACGTTCTCCTACAAACCCGGGGAGCCGGTGCTTCATAACATATCATTTGCTGTGGAACCGGGCTGGAGTGTGGCGCTTGTGGGGCACACCGGAAGCGGCAAAACCTCAATCATCAACCTCCTCGCCAAATTTTATCTGCCTGACAGCGGGCGGGTGCTCATTGATGGGCATGACATTCTCGCTATCCGAGCGGAATCCTTGCAGCGTCAGATCGGGATGGTCCTACAACAAAACTTTCTGTTCTCAGGCACCATCCTTGAGAATATCCGGTTCTCAAAACCTGAGGCCACCGAAGAAGACGTGGCCGAGGCCCTGCGTAGTCTGGATTGTGATGACCTCTTCGAAAGCCTGCCCGATGGCATCCATACCGAACTTGGGGAACGCGGAGCCGGACTCTCGTTGGGACAGCGCCAGTTGCTTTGCTTTGCACGCGCCATGCTCGCCGATCCTCGAATCCTCATCCTGGATGAGGCCACCAGCGCAATTGACACCATCACCGAGGTCCGCCTTCAAAAAGCCACCAGAAAACTCCTGGCCGGTAGGGCCAGTTTTGTGGTGGCCCATCGCCTGTCCACCGTCCGCGAGGCGGACCTCCTCTTAATTTTAGATCACGGCCATCTTGTGCAAACCTACCGACGCGGCGAAAAGGGTTTTGCTGATTATATAAGAACAAATCACGCCATGGTGCTTTAGGTGATCACCCTCCAAACATATTAAAAAGGCGTTGCTCCATGGCATCAATGTCTCTGCGGATTTTTAAACGGATGGGTTCCTCAATTTCTCCGTGATCGCTCATGGTGCGGAGTTTTTTGCGCATCTGATCATTGACAAGTGAGATCAGGGTTCTGAGGACTTCGGGTGACACGGGTTCTCGTTCTGGCGTGCTGAGTTGGTGCTCATATCTTTCCAACCGAAATTCATAATGGCTCCGCAGCGCCTCAATCACAGGGCGCGTTGGCTCCAGTCCCAATTTGATGGCATTTGTGTTGAGGCTCGCGAGGCCGGCTTGCATCAGTTTGACTCGAGCGGAAAACTCGGACTCTTGACCACGCTCGGGGGAGTCGGCACTCAGTTTCCTAACGAGCCATGGCAATGTGAGTGATGGAAGAATCAGGGTTGAAAATATCACGCCAAAAGTCAGAAAGAGAATCAAATTTCTTTCAGGGATATCTTCCCCCTGAGCATTGATATGGGGAATCGCCAAGGCAGCTGCCAACGAGACGACACCTCGCATGCCGCACCATGACATAATCACAAGGTGGCGGTTTTCGATAGGGGGTTCCTGCAAGGCCTTGGGGACAAACACTCGTTTCAGCAACCATGAGACGGCGAAAATCCAAGCAAAGCGCACCACGATGACAACTCCAACAACCAGCAAAAGGCAAAAGATGAGGTGAAGCCCGGGCATTGGGTGCAGCCCCTTCATGATGGCGGGAAACTGGAGTCCGATCAGAATGAACACCAGACTATTGAGCAGGTGTTGGACAAATCCCCAAACCGGGCCGGAGTCCAAACGGGCGCGCGAACTCAGGATGTCATCGCTATGATGGCCGAGATAAATCCCAGCAGCAACTGTGGCCAAAACCCCGGAAACGCCACACTGTTCGGCCAGCAAATAAACGATGTAGGGTGTCATCAGCGAGAGGGTCAGTTCCACCGCAGCCTCATTAACCCTGCGAAAAATTTGCCTGAGAATAAAAGCCGCAACCAGCCCGATTGCCGTGCCGCCAATGGACATCACAAAAAATTCGGCTGCTGCCATTTTGAAGGAGAAGGCTCCTGTGACGAGCGCCGCCACGGCAAATTGCCAGGCCACCAGGCCACTGGAATCATTCACCAAGCTTTCCCCTTCCAGCACATTCTGAATGCGGCGGGGAATGGAGAGTTTTCCCAACACGGCATTGGCCGCAATGGCGTCAGGCGGGGAAACAATGGCCCCAAGAACAAACCCGGCAGCAAGCGTCATCCCCGGGATAAACAGCCAGCTGGTGTAAGCAACCGCCGTCATCGTTGCCAAAACCAACCCGATGGCAAGGAGAAGGATTGAACGGATGTTAGCCCGTAACTCACTCCACGGAAAAAGTACGGCTGAGGAATAAAGGAGCGGAGGTAGAATCAGCAAAAAAACGACATCCGCATCTATTTGCACATGCGGCAGACCCGGCATTAAACCGATGCCCAGTCCCGCAAACACAAGAAGCACAGGGAAGGGGAATCGATAGCGGGAGGCCAGCACCGCAAGGATGCTGATTACTCCCAAAATAAACAACACCAACTCGATCTTTTGGACGATCAAATCACTGAAGCTATCCTAAGGCTCGGTTTTGGGCTCCGGGGCTGCTGACGGTTGCTGCTGCCGAATGTTCCATTTCTCAACAATTTTTTTCGCATCGTCATCGGTTTTGGCCAATTCCAAAACATCATTCAGCAGGGACACATATTGGCTTTTAACTTGTTCGGATTGTTTGACGAGGGCTTCCCGCTGCACGGAGAGATCGCGAAGCTGCTTCTGCGTCTCATCCAAAGCTTGGCTTTGAGTGGTGTTGCTGGAGATCTGCCAATTAATGATTTTGGCACTTTGGGCAATGCTTCCAATTTGCGCAGCGAAAAAGAGGGCTATCGCGAGGGCCACCAGCCCGGTGGCGAAGTGGATGTTGGTGTCAGAGTGTTCGTAGGACATGAAATCAGGGAGTTGGGGATTGCGTTTCGGTGTTCATTTTGACCTCAAGGCCATATTTTTGAAGCAGTTCGGCAATGCGCTCGTTTTTGTTCTCCACTTGGAGTGTTGCCAAATCTCTGAGCACCGAGGGGCCTGTTTGTTGCGCAAGTTGAGCGCCTGACTCGATCTCTTGCTGTTGGATCTGCAGGTCGCGTTGCTGCTTTTGGACAATGGCGGTTTTTGCCTGAACCTCTTCCTGAAGTGAGAGCAGTTGGGCTTGTTTGGAGGTATTTCCGAGACTGGCCACGAGCAGCCAAAGTCCAAGAAGGACCGCAATAGCACCGGTCGCCAGGGAAAATATCGAGGGAGGTTTCATAAGAATAGTGATTAAGAGTCGTCAGCCTACAGAAAAAAATCTCCTCGTAAAGCCCTCCTCGGCTTTTTGCGTTTGTCAGGGCATAAATACTTTGAAATAAAGAATTGACATAAATAAGTAAAACTTATACTTTGCATACAAATGAAACCGGTCACCTTTAATAACACTGTTCTGCGAGATGGTCATCAATCCATGGCGGCAACGCGAATGACCACAGCACAGATGTTGCCTGGGGCAGAAATCCTTGATGGCATGGGATTTGGGATGCTGGAGACATGGGGTGGGGCGAGCATTGATTCCGCGCTCCGATTTTTGGGTGAGCAGCCGTTTGATCGCATTCGCAAGGTGAATGCCGTCGCTCCCAAGACCCCCCAAGGGATGCTCCTACGTGGCCAGAATATTGTCCAGTATCGGTGTTTTCCCGATGATGTGGTGGAGACCTTCGTGGCGGCGTCGGCCTCGGCAGGCATGGAGGTTTTTCGAATTTTTGACGCTCTGAATGACGCAAGAAACCTGTCAACCGCCATCGCTGCGGTGCGCCGCTCGGGGAAACACGCTCGTGGGGAAATTTGTTACACGACCAGCCCCGTTCACACCACGGAAGCTTTTGTCAAATACGCCTGTGAGCTGAAGGAATTGGGCTGTCACTCCCTCGCCATCAAAGACATGGCGGGCGTGATTGCGCCTGTGCCGGCCGCTCAGGCGATTCGGGAAATCAAGAAACTCACCGGGCTGCCTGTCACACTGCACAGTCACGACACCGCCGGATTGGCTGCGTGTTCGTATCTTGCAGCCATTGATGCCGGTGTGGATGCCATCGAAACATCCATCAGCCCCTTTGCCAATGGGACGTCTCAACCCGACACCCTGCGCATGCTTGCCCTGCTGGAGGGACATCCGCGTCAGCCAGACTTCGACCGCAAAAAGCTCGCGGAATTACGGGACTACTTCACCAAGGTTTATGCGGAGTTGTCGGCATTCACGTCACATGCCAATGAAGTTGTGGAAAGTGACACGCTGATCTACCAAGTGCCTGGCGGGATGCTTTCCAACTTTCGAGTTCAGCTCAAGGAGATGAAAATGGATGACCGCACCGCGGAAGTTCTTGCAGAAATTCCTGTTGTTCGAAAAGCGTTGGGGTGGCCGCCGCTGGTAACGCCCATTTCCCAAATTGTGGGAACGCAGGCGATGCTGAATGTGAAATTCGGGCGTTGGAAAAACTTTTCTCCGCAAGCCATGGATATCGCCTTGGGAAAATACGGAAACACACCCGGTCCGATTGATGGGGAGGTTCTCAAAATTGCTGAAAAGAATACGGGCATGCAGCGCACCTCCAAACGTCCAGCTGATGGAATCGCTCCCCGCATGGCTGAGATCCGTAAGGAACTCGCCGCAAAGGGACTCCCCACCGATGACGAGGCTTGCGTGCTGTTTGAAATGTTTCCCCGCGAATTTGAAAAACTTCATGCGCCACCACCCGCAAAAGCTCCAACGCCCGTTCCAAGTCCTGCAACCTCGGTTCCAACCCCTCAGCGCGCGTCCGGGATCACCCGAATGCGAATGTCCATCGATGGTCTAACCTCCGATATCCTCATTGAAGAAAACTGAAATCATGTCCCTGTCCCTCACCGAATTTTCTGATGCCAGTCCTCAAGAATGGCGCGCCGCCGTGGAAGAATCCCTGAAAGGGGCTTCTTTCGAAAAGAAGCTGCTCACGCGAACCCATGAAGGCATCACCCTTCAACCCATTTATACCAAAGCGGATGAGTTGGCGACGCCCCTGACGGGCTTTTGGCCGGGCCTGGCACCGTTTGGCCGAGGAAATCGCGCGATACCATCAGCTCCCTTGGTGGCTCAAGAATTGCCATTTGGAACGCCTGAAACGTTCAACGCCGTCGCCCGCGAGGAGCTCGCACGGGGGCAAAATGCCTTGGCAATCCAGCTGGATGTGGCGTCACGCCGCGGCGTGGACCCCTCGGAGGCTGAGACCTCAGAAGTCGCCTTTTGTGGGTTGTCGCTTGCAAGTTTGGAGGATGTGAGCATCGCACTCCAAGACATCTCGCCAGCCCAAACTCCGCTTTTCCTATGGGCCGGAGCCTCGGCGTTGCCCATGGTCTCGATGATTGCCGCCCATTCTTCGGAATGGCGGGGAGGCGTTTTGGGCGATCCTCTCACAGAATACGCGAGAGACGGCAAGTTGCCCATGAACTTGGATGATGCGTTTGCAGAGATGGCCGTCTGCGTGAAGTGGAGCTCGGATCATGGCTCCCGCCTGCGCACGGTGGGTGTCGGTGCCAGTCTGTGGGCTGATGCCGGAGCCTCGGCCGTTGAAGAACTGGCGTTTGGGTTGGCGACTGGTGTGGCCTATCTCCGGAAACTCTCGGATCGGGGCATCTCAGGCGAGCAAGTCGCCAAGCAAATGCTGTTTACCTACACCCTCGGTTCCCACGTTTTCCTCCAAATCGCAAAGTTCCGGGCGGCTCGCAGCCTTTGGTCCCGTGTCCTGGAGAGTTGTGGCATTCCACCAACAACAGCTCACATCCATGCCAAAAGCTCGGTGTTTAACAAGTCCCGCTTGGATCCGCACACCAACATCCTGCGCGTGACCTCCGAAGGGGTCATTGGTTCCTTGGCAGGGGTTGAGAGCATGCATTTGTCACCTTTTGATGACACCATCCGACTGCCTGAAACCTTTTCCCGCCGCATCGCGAGAAATATTCATACCATCCTTGCCGAGGAATGTGATTTTGCGTCCACCTCGGATCCCGCCGGAGGGTCATGGTATGTGGAAACGCTCACGGCCGAACTCGCGGCCAAAGCCTGGGCCATCTTTCAGGAGATCGAGCGTCGCGGAGGGATGTTGGCCGCCCTCGAGGAGGGATATCCTCAAAGCCTGACAACTCAAGTTGCCGAATCGCGCTTGGCGGCTGTTTCCTCGCGGCGTGACGCACAGATTGGGGTTAACCTTTTCCCCAATCCCGCCGAAACACCACTCGAAGAACCCAACCAAGATGCTCAGGCCTTCCATGCCGAACGGGCTTCCGCCATCGAAGCGCTTCGCCCGCACACGCATCCAAAAACCAGCCGCTCGGTTGAAGCTGTTAGTTCCGCATTTTCTGCCGGGGCCACCCTTGGACAAATCTGTGAGTCCCTGACACGTTCTCAGGTCAACCATCCCGAAATCGAGAGAGTGAAGGTCACACGCGCTGCCACGGGCTTCGAGTCCCTTCGGGCGCACGCCAATCACTTCAAAAAACTCAATGGCCAACGACCCAAAGTCTGGCTCGCAAATTTTGGCTCGCCAAAACAACACAAAATCCGCGCAGATTTTGCCGCCGGATTTCTGGCAGCCGGAGGCTTTGCCATCCACCAAGGCCCCGGAGCAACTTCACCAGAGGAGGCCGCGAAAGCTGCCTCAAAAAGCGGAGCCGCCATCGTGGTTCTTTGCTCCACCGATGACACCTACCCAGAGCTGGTTCCTGCCTTTATTTCCTCGTTTCGCGAACTCCAGCCCAAAGCAAAAATCTTGCTTGCTGGTTATCCCACGGATCACATCAGCGCCTTCCGCTCCGCAGGAGTTGATGAGTTCCTTCATATCCGATCGAACAGTTTGGAACTCCTCGGCCAACTTCAAAAATTCCTAGGCCTTTCCGCTTGAACCTCATGAAAATTCCCGACTTCACAAAAATTGATTTCCATCCTTCACTCCGAGGCACCGATTCCGAGTGGGCAAAACACGCCACCCAAGAGTCAGGGAGTCGCCTCCAAGAGCTTGGAAACCTGACCAATGAGGGCATCCGTGTGAAATCCACGTACGGCCCATCTGATCTCGGAAAATGCCAACACCTTGGTTTTTCCGCCGGCCTGCCGCCCTTTCTCAGAGGCCCTTACGCTTCGATGTATGTTCAACGCCCGTGGACGATCCGACAATATGCCGGCTTCTCCACAGCCGAAGAATCCAACGCCTTTTACAAACGCAACCTCGCCGCCGGTCAAATGGGGCTTTCTGTCGCCTTTGATCTGCCGACACATCGGGGTTATGACAGCGACCATCCGCGTGTGGTGGGCGATGTCGGCAAAGCGGGGGTGGCCATTGATTCCGTATTGGATATGAAGATCCTCTTTGACGGGATCCCGCTGGATAAAACCAGTGTTTCCATGACAATGAACGGAGCCGTTCTGCCTGTGCTCGCCTTTTACATCGTCACAGCCCTGGAACAAGGTGCTACGCTTCCCCAATTGGCGGGAACAATCCAGAACGACGTGCTCAAAGAATTCATGGTGCGTAATACCTACATTTATCCTCCGGGTCCCTCAATGCGCATCATCGCGGATATTTTCGAATTCACATCAAAGGAGATGCCCAAGTTCAATTCGATTTCCATCTCCGGTTATCACATGCAGGAGGCTGGTGCCACTGCGGATCTTGAGATGGCTTACACGCTTGCCGATGGGCTTGAATACCTGCGCACGGGCGTCGCAGCGGGCTTGGATATTGACGCTTTTGCACCACGTCTTTCGTTCTTTTGGGCTCAGGGAAAAAATATGTTCATGGAGATCGCAAAGATGCGGGCGGCCCGTGTGTTGTGGTCAAAAATTGTGAAAGGCTTCTCGCCAAAAAGTGCCAAGTCCATGGCGCTACGTACCCATTCCCAGACCAGTGGGTGGAGTCTTACCGAACAAGATCCCTTCAATAACATTGCCAGAACGTGCATTGAGGCCATGGCTGCGGCTTTTGGCGGTACACAGAGTCTTCACACAAATTCTCTGGATGAAGCCATCGCCCTGCCCACTGATTTTTCGGCCCGAATTGCCCGCAACACTCAGCTCTTCCTGCAAAACGAAACCGGCATCTGCTCGGTGGTGGACCCATGGGGCGGCAGCGCGTATGTGGAATCCCTCACCAATGAACTCCTCCACCTCGGTTGGCAACATATTGAGGAAATTGAATCCCTTGGCGGCATGGCCAAAGCCATCGAAAGTGGACTCCCCAAACTCCGCATCGAAGAAGCCTCCGCGCGCCGTCAGGCCAAAATCGATTCAGGACGCGAAACCATCGTTGGCATCAACAAATACAAACTCGATAAAGAAGATCCGCTCGACATCCTTGACGTCGATAATGCCGCCGTTCGGATCTCCCAAATCGAACGTCTGAAAAAACTGCGCGCCGAGCGTGATCAAGCCGCCGTCACTCGTGCCCTCGAAGCTATCACAGCTGCCACGGCTGACCGTAGCGCTGGGAACCTCCTTGCTCTAAGCATTGAAGCTGCCCGCGTTCGCGCATCCCTCGGCGAAATTAGTGATGCCATCGAAAAAGTTGCCGGACGCTACCAAGCCACCATCCGCACCGTCGCTGGTGTTTATGGCGCCACCTACGGAGATATGGACGAAATCACACAAGTCAGAGAAGCCGCAGCCGCCTTCGAGAAAAAGGAGGGCCGCCGCCCACGAATCATGATTGCCAAAATGGGTCAAGATGGACATGACCGCGGTGCCAAGGTTGTGGCCACCGCGTATGCCGACCTCGGCTTTGATGTCGATATCGGTCCCCTCTTTCAGACCCCCGCCGAAACCGCCAAGCAAGCCGTGGAAAATGATGTGCATATCGTCGCCATGAGTTCCCTCGCAGCCGGCCACAAAACGCTTCTTCCCCAACTCGCCGCCGAACTCAAGGCGCTGGGGCGGGATGACATCATTCTGGTGGTGGGTGGCGTGATCCCCGCTCAGGATTACGATTTTCTCCGCGAAGCCGGTGCCGCAGCCATCTATGGTCCCGGGACCAAAATCCCTGAGTCTGCTTTGGAGCTGATCGGTCTGATTCCCACGTCGCAGACCTGACCCCCGCCCGACATTTGCCAGAGCTTGGGGAGGTCGTAGAAATGAGTCGCTAGGAGAGAGCGGTTGCTGAGGAGGGTTCTTGTTTGGGCAGCTTTGATTTTCGTGTTGTGAGCCATGCCAGCACAAGAGTCATCAGAGAGGGCAAAAAGGTGAGCGTGATCAGGGTTGAGAAGAGCAACCCAAACAACACAATGGCACCCACGCCCCGATAGAGTTCCGTGCCCGCACCGGGAATAAAAACCAAAGGTCCCAGGCCACAAACCGTGGTGATTGTTGTCATCAGAATTGGTCGCAATCGCTCATCAACGGCGCTCTGCACCGCCTCTGCCGCAGGCATTCCGTGGTCACGATAATTTTGCAGGGACTGGTCAACAATCAGAATTGGATTGTTCACCACGGTCCCCAAAAGAATTAGGAACCCCAGCATGGTGATCATATCAAACGGCTGCTGGATCGCGGTGAGACCAATCCAAGGCAGCAGTGCCCCCACCACGTTCAGCAGCCAAAGACCTAAAATTCCGCCGGCAATGCCAAGGGGGACCGTGGCCATAATGATCCATGGATAACCCCAATGCCGATAAATCACCACGAGCAAGAGGTAGCAAAGGACGATGGACACCGCAAAATTCCCGCCAAGGGCTTTCCGGGTTTCCATGAGTTGGTCACTGGCCCCTGAGAGATCAATGCTGACACCAGCGGGCAACTCACCATCCAAGCGCATCGGATCTACCACCTTCTCCTGCACGAGCCCCACTGCCGTTTCCAAGGCAATTGAGCGGGGAGGAATGATATTCAATGTCACCGTTCGCCGACCGTTCACTCTTCGAATGGAGGCGGTATCGACGGTGTCCACAATCTCCGCAACGGAGCTGAGGGGAATCACCGAACCTTGGGGAGAGGCCACGGGCATGTCTCCCAAACGTTCAAGCGATTGCCCGGACCCCGCCGTGCTATAAAGAAAGATATCAATTTTGTCATCCTTCAGAAAAAATTCATCCACATAGGCACCGTCCGTGAGGGCCGCCACTGCATAACCAAACTCTTCGGTGGTGAACTCCAATTCCGCCGCCCGATCCCAACGCGGTCTTAATTCCAGCAAGGGTTGTCCCAAGGTGAGGGAGGATGGGTCCGAATTGATTTGTGCCCCGGGAACCACTTCTCCGGCTCTCCGGAAGGCTGAGAGGGCCGCAGCATAAATCGGGGCAAGTTCCGGCCCGCTGATATCAAGATTCACACTGCGCGTGCCACCATCATTGCTGGAAATAATCGAGCCGCGTGAGGAAAATCCCCGCATCCCCGGATACTTGGAGAATCGCTCTGTGATGATTTCCATGAGGGCCTCAATGTGCTTAGGGTTTTTGGGTTCCGCGATCACGCGCAGAGACTCGGGTTGTAAGCGAAGATTAAAGGTCATCAGGGCGGGGATCTCACTCTCTCCGCGATCGAAGTTCGTCGGGTCATCATCCAGAGCCGGCAGAAACTGCTTATGAATGTCCTCGGCGATGGTATCCATCTCGGCCAAGTTGTAGCCAGGTGGAGCGATGAGCGTGGAGAAAGTTTTGGCCTCTTCTCCCTCGGGCAGGTACTCCGCCGGTGGAGTGAGAAAAATCAACGCAGACACGGTCAGAGCAATGGTGACAGCCAGACAAATCAGTCGCCTTGGAATGGTGGCGATCAACCATGAAACGCCGCCCAAGATTTGATATTTGAAGGGCGCCCAGGCCTCCTTACTGTGCTCGGAGTTTCCAAATTTAAGACGTGCACAGGCGGCAGGAACGACCGTCACCGCCACCAAGAGCGAGGTAAAAATTGCTGCGGAAATCGCAATCGCAATATCGGAGTAAAGTTGCCCGGCTTCCTGCTGAACAAAAAGCACCGGGGCGAACACAAAAATTGTTGTCAGAGTGGATGCCAAAACGGCCGGCCAAACGGCAAGGACCCCGGAGACCGCAGCGTCAAATCCCTTCAATCCGCGTTGCCGTTGCCGTTCGATATTCTCAAGAACCACAATCGTGTTGTCGAGGGTCATGCCAATCGCAAACGCGATGCCTGCGAGAGAAATGACGTTAATCGTTCGGCCCGTGGCAAGGAGGCCGATAAAAGCAGCCACGGTGCAAATTGGAATGCCGCACATGCCCACAAGAGTTGCTGGCACAGACCGAAGAAAAACAAACATGACAACTGATGCCAACACGGCTCCAATGGCCAAGTTTTGCCAAACGTTGGCCACCGAGGCTTCCACGTAGCGCACATCATCAGTCACCAATTTTGCTGTCAGCCCTTCGGGCTCAAGCACCTCTTTGTTCAGACGTTCCACAACGGGCAGGATGGCCTCTTTGATGGAAATCACATTTGAGCCGGTCTCGCGTCGGACGGCGAGGGTCAGGGATGGTTCTCCGGAAGAAAATGACCTTGCGCGAATTTCATAATGACCAAGTTTAATTTCTGCCACGTCGGAAAGCCGGGTGATTGAATCGCCCTGCCTTTGGAGAATCAGATCGCCAATGTCGTCCACGGCATCAAATCGTCCAACCGTTCTCAGAAGGTAACGGCGTTTCCCACTGTCCAAGTCTCCTCCTGAGACATCGCGATTGCGAGATCGCAGGGCATCTCTTAATGCGGTGAGTGTGACTCCCCGCTGCGCCAGACGCGAAGGGTCAACCAGGATCTGAATCTGACGCTCGGCACCGCCGCGGAGTTCAACCTGTGAAACTCCTGGAATTCTCTCCATACGGGTTCGGACCTCGTCATCCACGAAGTCGCGAACCATGTTCATGTCTTGATTATTTGGGTTTCCTGGCAGGGGGGTCACTGCAAAATAGAGAAAGGCATTCTGAGAAAACGAATTAGTGTAAAGAACCGGCTCATCCACATTCTC
>JBGTLQ010000166.1:0-2017 GCA_041744075.1 Terrimicrobiaceae bacterium | reverse complement strand
AAGCTAGTTTTCGAAACGCATGCCACAGGCCAGGCTGGAGCTCGCTTGAAATGGGAGGGCCCCCTTAAAAATCAATTCATCAATTCCGAGTTCCTTTTCAGTCCTTGAATAGGTCCCATCATACCGCCCGCCGGAACGGTAGGAGAAGTCAATTGTCCGTGTGAGCCCGGGCGCGCTTTCCTCCATGCTGCCATTCGCGCCCTGGTCAATTCCGAGAACGCTCGCTCATCTTTTCCTCCCACCTAGAAGCCGCTGAGGTTTGGCTCGTTCCAGACTTCGAAATACCATTGCGCGACTTCTTCCAGGCCATAGCGGTTCACTGCGTTGCGGGCAAAAGCTTCCACCAGCAAACCCCACTCCTCGTAGCAACGCGGAGGCGTCACATATTCATTCGCCAGTCAAACATGAGCTGAGTCCCTGAAGCCATCGCAGCCGGCATGGCATTCAGCTCCACAAAAGGCCGCAGATTCATCTGGAGCAATGTGTCGTAGACTTTGTCCACTTGGTGCCAGCGAAAGGCGAGCGATCCATCCTCCCGCCGTGTTGCCACCGCCATATCGTCATGAAAGATCCCGTGAAACCGACAATAACGGTAGCCGATCTCCCGTTGCGCCCGCCGCAGATGTTCCACCACATCGTGCCGGAGCAGCTCATACGCGCGTCCGACGGCGATGGCATTCTTACCAAGGGTGACGAAGTGGAGGCAGAGTGGAGATGGAATCGAGCTGAATCATGCTGTCTGCGTTTTGGAGCGAAAGATGGATTATGGCAATCCGGGAAATACCGCCATCAAGCACAAAGGCAAACATTGATCTTGATTGCCGTCTTCTTTCTAGCAGGCATACGTTTAACCGCTATGAGCAGTGAACGTGCTCTTGGCTTTGGGAATGTGCCCGTCGGTCCCTCGGACAACAACTTTGGGCTTCGTCTCCAGAATAACACGGGCGTCACTCAGACTCAATTCCAGCTTTCCTATACCGGAGAACAATGGCGTGATACATCCACTACGGCCAACAGCTTGCTCTTCAGCTGGTTGGTGACTGCAGGCGGGAGTAGCGTCACGGCACTGGGCACCACGGGGTATACCTCCGTCTCCCAGCTCAATTTCAACAGCATCAGTAATACAAATGCAGGAAACGCATCCCCTGGAACCCCTGTTGCTACCACGAACATCAGCTTCACCGTCACTGGCTTGAACTGGCAGCCAGGGCAGGATCTGTGGCTTCGCTGGACCAAACCAAGCAACGAACATTACCTTGCCGTTGACAATGTTTCCTTTCAGGTTATCCCCGAGCCCTCGACTTTCGCCATGCTGCTCGGAGGATTCGGACTCCTGATTGGTTTCCAACGCGCACGTCGTAAACGCTCGATGAATTACTCCAACATAACATCCCCTTTTGGTTTACGGGTCGAAGGGATGACGCCATTTGAGGTCTGGATACCTTGAAAATCCTCGATCAAGAGTGATCCATTCACAGCCATGTTCGATGGCAAGAGCAGCGTGGTAAGCGTCGGGCACCAGGTTTCCTCGTGCATCAGTTCGACGACAAAGATCAATAAAGATTCTCCAGTGATCCTGGTCGGGACTCAAGACTTGCACGTCGTCCCGAGCGCGGAAATCTTCGACAAAGTCGACCGCTTTATCCAGTGGAGTGGGTGGCATGAATATCTTGGGATGGGTGGTGATCCGCAAACATCCGCTCAGGGCCAACTCGGAAACTGCCACGCTCGTGCGAGCGCACATCTTCTCTTCAAGCCATGCGCAAATTTGCTCGTGCAGATCGGCATCCTCACGATGCGCTTGGACTAAAATATTGACGTCGAGCAGAAGCATTAGTTTTCCATGATGTCCAGTAAAGCGGATGACGATGCGAGATCCACTCCGGGTTGGGTGCCGTGACCTCGAAAGGTCTTGAAGGGGCGGAAGGGACGCTTTGGAGCGGGATGTTTTTCACGCGTGAGCAGCGATTGGCGCAGCGCTTCCTCGACGATTTCACCCAAAGTGCATCGGCGCTCT
>JBGTLQ010000165.1:0-9519 GCA_041744075.1 Terrimicrobiaceae bacterium | reverse complement strand
GGAAACGCCCTTCCATGACAACACTTTCTTCCATCCGGTGGTCAGGGGAAACCGGAATTCTGATGGGGACCACTCAGCCATGACAACGATCCTTGATGAAATTCTCACCGATGTGGCCCGTGAAGTGGCTACAGCAAAGTTGGCACGTCCTGCCGCGGACCTCCGAGCGCGTGTCGCGGATGCGCCTCCCGTGAGATCTCTGGCCGCCGCGTTGGGAGGCAGCTTTGGGTTGATTGCGGAAATCAAAGAGCGCTCGCCAAGTGTCGGCCCGATGCGGCCAGAAAACGTCACAGCCGCGCTTGATGTTTATCTCGAGCAGCCTTTGGTGCGTGCAATCTCGGTGCTAACCAATGAGACGCATTTCGGAATGTCAATCGAACGATTGGCCGCTACCCGCAAACGCTCCCCCAAATCCCTTCTCCGCAAGGATTTCCTGATCGACGAATACCAGATCCGCGAAGCCCGGGCGTTTGGAGCCGATGCCGTGCTTCTGATGGCGAATGTCCTCGATGGGGCGCGACTCGCGGGCTTTTATGATCTGACTCGCGAACTGGGGATGGAGGCGCTTTTTGAAGTTCATGTTATGGAGGAAATCGAGCAACTCCCCACTGACGCAAAAATTGTGGGTATCAACAGCCGTAAATTTAAAACAGATGCCGGATTTGTTGGTGCAACCGGGCAGTCGGAAAAAGACTTCAGCCTCGACTACTCGGCCTTTGACCTCGCATCCAAGCTTCCTGCCCATTGCCTCAAAATCGCTGAAAGCGGCCTGAGCCCCTCCAATATTCAGGATGTCAGCAAAAGCTTCGATGCTGCCTTGGTGGGCACGTCCCTGCTCCGCGATCCCCGCGGGCCAGCGGCAACATTAATCGAATTCGAACAAGCCATTTCAACTCACTAAAAAACCTGGGACCGCTGGCATCCTGCCGGCAATCGTTCATTTCCTCATTCATTCTTAATCACATCTCTTCAACACCATGAATCTCCTCATCACCGGCGGTGCCGGATTTATCGGCTCAAACTTTGTCTATTACTGGCGTGAGGCCCATGCCCAAGACCACCTTGTGGTCCTCGATGCCCTCACCTACGCCGGTAACCGTGCCAGCCTTCCCCCCGATTCCGAGCATCTGACCTTTGTCCATGGGGATATCGGTGACGAAGCGCTTGTTGACCGCCTCCTCGCCGATCACGGCATCGACCTCATTGTCCACTTCGCGGCAGAAAGCCATGTCGATCGCTCCATCACTGGCCCAGAAGCTTTTCTCCAAACCAATGTCCTCGGAACTCATGCTCTGCTCAAATGCGCACGCCTCGCCGAGGTGCGATTTCATCACATTTCCACGGATGAGGTTTACGGGTCGCTTGGGCCGGAGGACCCCGCCTTCCGTGAGGACACGCCGTATGCCCCCAACTCCCCCTACTCCGCCAGCAAAGCCGCCTCAGACCACTTGGTGCGCGCCTATGTCCACACCTACGGGCTTCGTGCCACCACGAGCAACTGCTCAAACAATTACGGCCCCTATCATTTTCCAGAAAAACTGATCCCGCTCTGTATCACCAATGCCCTGCGTGGGCTTCCCTTGCCCGTGTATGGAGATGGACTCAATATTCGCGATTGGCTGTTTGTTTCTGATCACTGCCTTGGGATCGACCTCGTCATCCAAAAAGGCACCATTGGCGAAACCTATAACATTGGTGGCAGAAACGAATGGAAAAATATCGATCTCCTCCGCCTGCTCTGCTCGATCCTTGACCAGGAATTCGAAGCCAATCCCCAGTGGAAAACTGCCTACCCCGACGCACCGGCCGCTAAAGGAAACCCCACGGATTCCCTCATCACCTTTGTCACCGACCGGGCCGGCCATGACCGCCGTTACGCCGTGGACACCACGAAAGCCATGTCAGAACTCGGATACGTTCCCCGTCATTCGTTCGAAGAAGGAATTAGCAAAACGGTTCAGTGGTTCCTGACCAATGAGGCCTGGTGGCGACAGCTCCTCAAACCCTGAGGGACAAGGTTATTCCCGGGCGACTTTTTGGCCTGACGAGAGTTCCAATTTGGCCAAATCCGAGTTGTCGCGATCGAAATAGCCAGACGCCATTTTGAGACGTTCCTCAAGCACGGTCTCAACTTGGATGTTGATAGGAGGCGCGGTCGCCAACATCGTTTTGGGTGGAACCCATGCACGTCCTGTGAAATTGTCTGGCACAGTCCCTCCCGGCGAAGGCCGCGGGCAATCCGCCACATAGAGGCGTCCCCCTCCCGGTGCCAAGGCGACCATCTCCACATGACCATGATATCCCCCTGGTGTCCCACGAGGGGTTTTGCCCAATTTGCGGTCTCCCGAATAGACCAGCACACTGCCAAGCGGTGCGCTTCTCGGAGACTTGACCCGCACCGGCTTCCAACCAGCCCCCGCAAGAATCTGCTCCCAATCCTGACCGTTGCCCCCTTTTAACCCCTCTCCCAAACCGAGTTTGCGGAGGATCGAAAGCATCGCTCTGCCGCACCACCCTGAAGGAATCCCATCATTGATGCTCTCAATCGTCGCCTTTTCTAACTCCTTCCTACTCAACACTGGACTGGCTGCCTGCACGGAACTCGCGGCAAACACAGCCACTATGGAGAGAGAAACAAATCGACGCATCACCTTGCCTTTACTCAGGATTCTGGTCGGTGCAAGGGAAAACTCTCGAAAGTTTCCCCAGCGAGCGCCGTTTCGCCAGCCGAAACCTCACCTCCAGCACCCCCACCCCCACCCAACAAAGCAGCAGTACAACCGCTGAAACCACCAGCAAAAGAGGACAAACGATCTCCCAGTGAATTACTGCCTTGAATTTCTTGGATTTCCACGCGATTGGTTGCGACCTGCCCCGGGCCGCCCCTGAGAATGGGGGCCTGTTATGTTTCCGGAGTGTTGTTATATGGGAATTACGATTTAACTCTCGGAGCTTTCAAAATTTTTTCAAAGACTTTTTGGCGCTTCCTTTATGCAACCAGATACAAAAAAATACGTATAATAAGTATTTCATCTTGCCGAAAGATCTAAAAATCCTTAACTCCTCTGAAGTATGTTAAGGGGTGAAATACTCAGGGATGGGATGACGTTGGTGGAGATTTTGGTTTCGCTGGGTATCGTCGCGTGCTTGTCGGCGTTGGCCTTGCCAATGTTTGGGCGAATCAGCGCTCTCCGAGACAACACAATCTGCTCCTCAAACTTGAAGCAAATTGGTGCGGGGATCTGTAGTTACACCAGCGACCACAATGGGGTTCTCCCAGGTCCTCTTCTCAGCGGCCAACAGCCTTATTTTGACAGCCTTCCCACCTGGCACAGGTCAAGCCAGTTGGGATTCCATCTGCGCGACTATTTAAACATCGGATCGAGATCGCCAGGTCAAATGCGCAATAACGTTTTGATTTGCCCAGCAAGAAAACAAAAAAATAAAAATTATGAAAATATGGTTCACTACGGGGTGAACATTCAGGTGCGATTCGCTGAAAGCCTAACAAGCCAGCAACCTTTTGGTTACGCAAACAGCATGGATTGGACAAAATTTGGCAGATACGACGACGTGCAGCCCATGAAAATCTCTGATTTGTCGAGGATTGTGGATGAAGATGGCAGGTCGGCCGCATCCACCACTTTTGCAGTGATGGATGCCGACGCCTTGGATGGACGTTTTGCCGGGTTGCGTGGCGCACCCGGTGTCTCAAACGGAGCTCAACCATCCCACGCCTCCAGAAGGAATGCTCTGTTTTTTGATTTCCACATCGAACCTCTCCTTATCACAAAAACCCCATGATGCGATCCTACCTTCCTCTGCTACTTTCCCTCCTCGTTCAATCAGCGTCAGCAATGACGCTCGTTCATGAGCCCTTCGAATACGATGCGGGGGCCGCCTTGAACGATTTAACGGGTGGAAGCGGATTTGTTGCAGGCACGGCGGGGGAGTGGAAAGACCAGGACTCTAATGTATCTCAGCAATCGAAAATCGCCACCAAGGGCCTTTCCTATCCCGGACTAGCTTCCTCAGGGCTTGCACTTTCTCCGACCATTGGAGGGCTCCCCGATAATCGGCAATTCACAACAATCAATGGAGTGACAGGTGTCACGCACTGGGTTAGTTTCTTGATCAGGCATGATTCCCTGACCTTCAACAACACAGATATCGCTTGGGTCTCAACCAGCGTGTCCCAAGGTGGACATCCCGCCCCCGCCTTCGGAGTGTTTTATGATGCGGCAACCGACAAGTCCGTCTGGGGCATCGGCGACTCTGGTCCGCTTGGGCTAACACCAACTTTTTCGACGGTGGAGTTTGTTCCCGGGGAGACCCATCTGGTCGTCGGAAGTATCACATGGAACATAACTTCCGGCGAGACTGAAACCATCCGCCTGTATTTGAATCCAAGCACAACAACAGCTCCGGACCCGTCCACCGCCATCGCGATTCGCTCCCTGAACATCCAAGCGCTCAGCGCCAACCGAATCCGTTACTTCATTACCGATTCTGCCGGGACTTCTGACAGTTGGTTGATCGACGAACTTCGGGTTTCCGACAGTTATGGTGGCGTCACCCCACTCCCCGAACCCCAGACCGTGACTTTGCTCCTGGGTTGTGGTTTGTATTTTTTGAGACGCACTTACAAAAAATCCACGCGTTGACTCTCTCGTGATTGCGGTTTTGTTGACTGATATTGAGGGCTCGACAAAACTGATGGATCGATGTCCGGAGGCATACCGGATAGCTCTCGATATTCACCATAGTTATTTGCGTGAGGTGGTCAAAGAATCGGGAGGCAAAGAAATCCAAGAATCCGGCGATGGCTTCTATTTCGCGTTTGAGGACGTGATGACTGCCACAGAAGCGGCATTAGAGATTCAAAAAGGGCTTCCCAGCCTGGCCTGGCCTACAGAAACCGGGCCCCTGCTGGTCAGAATGTCACTCAACCAAGGAAAGGCAGATTTTTTGGATGGGCAGTATCGGGGAGCAATGATTCACCAAGCCTCCCGTCTTCTGGCAGCTGCAAATGGTGGGCAGATTCTTTGCACCCCACCGGTGGCAGAGATGGTTGCTGGGTTAGTGAATGCAAGAAGACTTGGGAGCTATCTGCTTCGCGGATTCAAAAACAAAGAGGAAGTCTACCAATTGGGTGCGGATCAAGAATTTGCCCCGCTGCGATTGGAACATGCCCGCAAGAACAACCTTCCGGCAACGTCAGGCAAGTTTGTTGGTCATTCTCAGCTGCTTCCTGCTCTCATCAATAGGCTGGACCCCAATGGCAATCATCAAGTGACGGTTCTCACAGGCTCGGGAGGTATTGGAAAGACCAGGCTTGCCTTGGAAGCCGCACGCCATCTGCTTCAACGTTATGAAAACAATGTTGTTTTTGTCTCTTTGACCGAGGTGACCGAAACAAGCTCAGCCTTGGATGCCATCCTGGAGGCTGTTGGGATCAAAGATAAAAAGGGGGAGAATCCCATGACCGCACTCATGGAGTTTTTCGGGAGGGACTCAGGACTGCTTTTACTGGACAATGCAGAGAACATGGGAGCCGGGCTTGCCACTCTCGTGACCCATATTGTTGCAAGCATTCCAGAAGTCAGGCTCCTCGTAACCTCAAGAGTCCAAGGAGGGGTGAGTCCTGACGCAGAAGTGCAAATTGCACCGCTCGAGTGCCCTCCCACACACTGTGCTCTGGAGAATTTGGAAAACTACGACTGCGTTCGCTTATTTATGGAGCGAGCCCGTAGTGTGAGAAAAGACATCACCATCTCAAAAGAGCAGGTGACTGCCATCATAACAATCACACATGCTTTGGAGGGTCTGCCTCTGGCTGTTGAGATTGCTGCAGCCCGCATTCATGTCATGTCCATTGAGGAATTGGCTGCGGATATGGATAAAGCCTCATGGCTTCAATCAGGCAATGCCGCGATGGAACGCATCTTCGAATGGAGCTGTTCCCTTTTGCCCGAACCAATCAGAGTTTTTTTTGCCAGGCTGAGTGTATTTCGCGGAGGATGGAATTCCAAAGCTGCCCTGCACGTTGGACAGTGTGATGACCCCCGTATCGTCCTTGCCTATCTTCACTATCTTCTCAGCTGTGCACTGATACGAAATGTTGGCGGAACGCAAGATGTCGTGTTTTCGATGCTTGAACCGGTTCGCCAACTTGCAAAGTTGAGGCTTGGTCAGGATATCGGTGATGCAAAAACGAGACACTCCCAATTCTTTCGGAAGCTGGCGAGAGAGTTGGATGCCTCTTTTGAAACGCCACAAGAAGCGGGTTTGCTAGCAACGGCCAGTTGGAATACTGCCAACCTTCTCACAGCTCTGGAATATGAAAAAGATGACAAGAAATTTTTGCTTTTTGCCATTGACCTCCATCCTTTCGCTCTGCACAGATCTTGCAACGTCTCTCTGAGGAAACTGCTTGCCCAAAGATTGCATGCAGGAGTGCATGTG
Organism: Terrimicrobiaceae bacterium; assembly: GCA_041744075.1. Taxonomy (GTDB): domain Bacteria; phylum Verrucomicrobiota; class Verrucomicrobiia; order Chthoniobacterales; family Terrimicrobiaceae; genus JAJTZA01. Next base: position 3,054 of record JBGTLQ010000165.1, on the reverse strand, counting down.
AATCAAATGGATATCGTCGGAAAGGCATGGCACGCCCTTGCGGCCCTTGCCCGCACCGATGCTCGAAGCGATGAAGCGGGCACTGCTTTTTTGAAGGCTGCCGAAATCTTCGATTCGATCGGTGAAGATCGGAGCGCCATCGTCGCAAGACTCAATCTGGCAGCGCTCAGTTCGACATCCACAAAGGAGGATCCCATTCAGGTTTCATTGGACACCTTATCCTACTTCCAAGAAAAAAAGGCCCTCCCAGAGTGTGCCGGGATTCTTAATGTGTTGGCGTGGCAAAAACGGAAAGCAGGATTCAGAAAGGAAGCCGTCATCCACGCTCAGGAGAGTCTGGAAATCACGCGTCAATGCGGAATCCTTCGTGAGAGAGCATTCTCCTACTACATGCTTGGTCAACTTTGTCTTGATGAGGGGGACGGCGAAAATGCCTGTTGTGAATTTGGTGAGGCATTAAAAATCCTGGTTCAACTCGGCCATGAAGCCAGCTTACCGGAGGCTCTTGCTAATCTTGCGTGTTCCGCCTTTATGATGGGAAACTCTGAGAGGGGGATGTTCCTCTTAGGGGCGATGACCACCATTCAATCAGCTTTGGGCCCATCGAACAAATCCATCCCTGCTTCCCTGATGTCAGATATCAAGCATGGCGAAACCACGGCGATTCAAACTCTTGGGCAAACTGAGGCAGCGAAACAAAAAAGAGCAGGAGCCATGGCTCCCCGTGACCAGTGGTTTGCTTCATCCGCACGTTCTCTAGAATTTGCTGCAAGATTCTAATGAGTGTGCGTAATATCCCATAGACATGAAAAAACCAACACCCATAGAATTCTTTATTGCAATCCTCATTTTTGGCATGGCTTCAGTCGGTTTGTTTTTTGCCGGCCATGCCTACGCCAAAGACCAAAGCATTAGACAGGATCCACCAGTTCTTCTCCTTCGAAATGGACCCGGCCCCCATATCGATAAAATCGAACCAAAGGCCACCTTCAGGACAACTGTTCCAGGTGAAGATCAAATGTTCAGCGTTTTTGTTCCAACAAACGGACCGACAAATATCACCTTTCGTGCCTATTTTGGAATGGTCAGCGTGACAAATGGTGCTCCAATTATCACCACGGCTGCCAGCGTTGTGGATAGTGAGTTTTTCACAACCAACTCCACGAATGTATTCCAAGGTGACATGGCTTTCCCTTTAACTCCAGGCACATGGACAAATATTGGTTTCAGCTTGAGCGAGACAAAATTTCAGGATGCTCCAACAGGAGATGTGCTGTTAACCATTATTCCCTTTGTCACTGGTGGTACAAATCAAGTGCATCAAGGTGCCGCTATTTTTCCAATTGATTCAGCTGAGGACGGATTGCAAGGCAGCAACATTCCTTGAACAGCCTTACATCTATTTTTTCGGACGTTCTCGCCAAGACACTTATTGCCATCTCCGCTCATGAGGGCACCCTTTGGCTGCTGGATGATGAGATGCAGAATCTTGTGCCTTCTTGGAATTCCGGACCGAAGGCCAAATCCTTTGTCGGAAAATTCCAGCAGCCGCTGACATCTGGTCTGATCAGCCTGGTGTGCGTGACTGGTCAGGCGATTTGCGAAAATGAGGTCTATCAACATGCCGGCCAGGATCCTCGATTAGATCAGCAACTGAGGTTGAAGACATGCTCCATGATTGCCGTGCCAGTGCGCGTTGATGGTGACATCAGGGGCATAGTTTCCTGCGTTCGCCTCAAACCCGCAGGAGAAAACATTCCGGATCCTCCCCCATTTTCCACCGATGACCTCAGGACCGTCATCGAAGCGGTGGAGTCTTTGGGGTCTCAATTGGCTGAAAGTCTGTGAGAATTCCCGTCGAGCAGACACGTGAGGCGATTGCCCGCGGAGATGGATCGGGCGTCCACATCGCCGTTCTCGATTCAGGCATCGAAATTGGGCATCCGGAATTTGGCGGAAGGAAACTTCGGTGTGACAGGGTCTTTGAAGAAATCAGCAGCAATGGAATTGGGGAGGACCTCTACGGTCATGGCACGGCCGTCGCCAGCATCATTTGGGATCTGGCACCAAATGCCGAAATTGGTAGTTTTCGAGTCCTCGGTCCAAACTTAAAATCACGCACATCTCTAGTTTCAGCCGCCGCCTCTGACGCCATCCAGAGGGGCTTTCACATTCTGAATTGTAGTTTTTCCTGCTCGATTCCAGGTCACGTCGGTATTTTCAAATCATGGATCGACGAAGCATGGAAAGCTGGGGTGCATGTGGTCGGGGCCTCAGGAAGCCATCATGAACCCGAGTGGCCTGCCCACTTTACCAGTGTGCTTGGAGTCGATGCGACCCGTGAGATTTCTCCTCACCTGATCCATCCTCTTCAAGGCGGGATGATTGAATTTGCGGTTCCGGGGTCTGACTGCCGGGTCGCGTGGAAGGAGGGAGGTCATCGCGTCATGAGCGGCAGCAGCTTTGCTGCCGCCCACCTCACAGGCTTGCTGGCCAGATTGCTCTCTGTGTATCCAAAGCTCGACCCTCAGGAGGCGAAGGCCGCGCTTCGAGAGTTGGCAACCCAAGGCACACGCTAAGTCTGCCCTCTCACCACGGAGGAGGCTTCAGTCTTCTTTTGGCTGATTGCGGTTTTTGATTTTATACGCCAGCGCCTCAGTCCAAGCGGGCTCGTCTTTCAAGAGTCCAAAAACCTCCAAGCGCTGCTGTTCATTCAGACGTCCCTGCACAAATTGATCCAGCAAATGATCCACATGATCAGGAAGATCCGGATTTTCTCTGCCGCGGACTTCCGCGTCATGGGTGTCCAGCAATTGAAATAGTGAGCGCATGTGTGGTTATTGATGATACGCCCTTATGAGGACGGTTTGCAGATATTTTTTTGCGATTAATTTTTGGAAGGCCACGCAAAACGGGGTGTGATTAAAACTGGATGCGGAGAACGTGATAGTGGAGGAGGAGAGGATTGTGTTGTTGAGACTCGTTCTCAGTGTACAAGTGTGAGGAAAAGTGCTTCAAACTTGGGATGCCAAAGAAAAAACTTGAGATGAGTGA
>JBGTLQ010000164.1:0-10506 GCA_041744075.1 Terrimicrobiaceae bacterium | reverse complement strand
GAAGGCCTCGCCAAGGGCGTCGAATTCCTGAAAAATATCGTCATCCGCGAACCCAAAGGAAAAGTCACCTGGGCCTGAGCCGAACGACGCCTTTCAGGAAGAAAGTTTTCGAAGAATCGCAGCTTGCAAGCTGACCCTCGACTATAATTCCAGCTCACTGTTCATCAGTGAGAATCTCGTTCCCCCTCGGAAAAGAACGTCAGCAAAATCCGCCCCAACAACTGTTTCCCCCGGTGATTTGCATGGATGTCATCGCGATAAAAGTGGCTCTTGGGGTAATGGCTTTTTGCTGCACTTTCGAAATAACTTTCCGTGATCGAACGAAGCGGAAGAAACCCACACCCCATTTCGCTTGCCAGATCGCTTAGGCCCAACTCGTAATCGAGAGAATCCTTGCCAGATCCAAACGCCCCGCTAACAAGCAAAAAGTCCGGACTAGATCCCCGCAGACTATATGACTCGTCACGAATCCGTGAAACAAGCTGGGCAATGTCAGATCGCCAGGATTTGCCATTGCTGATACCACCGATTATCACCAAGTCAGGCAAGGTTCGAATGACGGCTGCATTCAAGTCAAGATCATGCCTCGGCCATGTGGTCTCCGCATCATTCAGCCAATCGTCAGCCCCGGTCCCACCACCGACGGCATTGATGATTTCAATGGAACTCTTTGGAAAGCGCCGGCGGAGCAGGGCATCACATGTTGAGTTGGCCAAATCGTTCATGATGCTGTCGCCTACAAGTGCCACCCTCAGTATCTGCCCCGCCCTTAGCCTTTCTCTCGCGAAGGGACAGGTATCAGTGATGCTAGCGGAAGGAACCCACCCAAGTTCCACCATCTCCTGAGTATAGATGGCATCTGCCCATTCACAAACCTCGTCGTTCGATGCCGTTGTTACCAGCAGGTTCCGAAACAGGACCCCGTCCCCCATGAGCCGCACTGCACTGCTAGTGGAGTGACCCAGTGCACGCGTAAAAAAAACCCGCTTTTCCCATTCGTTATCCGAAACGCTATTCCATGAAGTCCAATCATCAGCGACCAATTCTCCCGAAGTGGCCAAAATATGCGGATATCTCCCCCAGCTTGCGGAAGGGTTGAAACCCATGCCACCAACCCACACAGTCCCGGGTCCCTTCGTTTCAACTTCAATACGGAAGAAATGCAGCAGTGGTACCACAAAGGGTGCCGACTGCCAATACTGAGCGGAGGCCAGGAAGGTGTTTTTTCCTTCCGTAGGATCAACTGAGGCCATTTCCCAATTCTTGATTTCCCACTCACCAATTGAACCATTGGGCTCAAAACCTTGTAAAAGAACGGTTCCCGCTTTGCTTCTGTCACCATTGACGACGCTCCTGGAACCTCGTTCGGGGGATGGCAGCGCAGCAAGATCGGGCAATCCTGCCGGTTTCGATTCAGCGAAAGTCATCTCAGAGGAATGATTTGCCTCCCCCTCCAGATTTTCCAAACTTTTTAGATTGTTGAATATTTCCTCTGAAAACAGAATGATCCCAAGTGCCAAGAGGCTTAGTGAAGCAATCCCAGTTATCGCAAAAAATTTTTGTTTTTGCGTGGTGTGCATTCGAACTCCTCGCCGAGGCGCAATCGCTCTATGCCCTGCGGTCTGTTGGCGATGCGCGTTTTGCTTAAGGCGTCTGCTTTTCATGGTATGACGTTGGCAGGCAGAGAGATAAGGGTCAAGAAAGCCCCTTTTTGCGGGTTCGCCAGTGTATCTAAGGCTTAAGCTAACGTCGCGATTTGAATAGGAGACGTTGTCTCTACCGACTCCCGCACAAACAGCCCACGATTTGTGATAATTTCCGCCACCTCTGCTGGCACCATCTGCTTCCATGTCACGTCGCCGGCGTGAATTTTTGCGAGGACATCTTTTGATCGGATGGAGAGAAATTCGGGACGCGTGTTTTGCATGGAGCGGATAAATCCGTTTTCGAGGAGGTGGGCGTAGAGATGACGGATGGTGTGAGGAACTTCAAAATTTTCAGCGGTGACGATGCTCCCATCCGGTTTGAGAAGAGGATAAACATAAAGGCGCACATTCTGCTTAAAGAGTCGCCCCAGCGATTCCAGGATCCCGCCTTCGAGGTCGGAATAGTAGTCGGGTTGGAAGATCTCCGCCAAGGCTGGCACCCCCAGCGGAAGGCCAATCGGGCGATCACTGTAAAGCCGCAGATAGTTCGCTAATCGAAAAAACTCCGCATGCTGCGAAATCAATACCGTCCTCCCTAACGCCCCCAACATGTCCACGCGATCAAGGAAGTCCTGCATGTCGAGGCTCCCGCTGGAGAGAAGATTCTTCATGGTGATCTCCATCAAAATCTCCGGCTGCTCGTCCTCGACAGATTCTTGCTCAAGGAACAGCCCCAAGGCCACATCCAACATGTCGTTTGTCAGTAGCGTCACCGGACGAAAACTCCCCCGCTCCACCACAATCGGTTTTTTATAAAAGGTGTCCGCTGCGTTGATAACCTCCCCGTTCGCCCGAAAGAGCGCGGCATCAGTGAGCCCGACATTCACCAAATGCAGCGCCATCAGACGGTTATCCACATCCGCAAACGCCGGCCCGGAAAACCGGATCATGTCGATGCCAATGCGCCCCGGTTTGAGGTCATCGGTCAATGACGTGATCAAATCCTCCGGCCGGTCGGAAAGAAAATAAGCCCCATGGATGAGATTCACGCCCACAACTCCCAGCGCCTCCTGTTGGAGGAGATTCTCGGAATCAAACATCCGCACATGAACGATGATCTCGCTCACCGGTCCCTCCGGATTTTGCTGAAACCGGATTCCCATCCACCCATGAGATTCGTCATGACGGCGGAAACTCCGAGCCGCCACCGTGTCGGCAAACACAAAAAATGTGCGGGCGGAGCCTTCCTTGGCTCCAAGCCGCTCCACGAGCAACCCGTATTCATGATCCAGCATCGTCGCCAACCGGGCGCGACTCACATACCGCGCTGATGATCCATAAATCGCATCGCTGAATGTCATATCATAGGCCGACATGGTTTTGGCCACCGTTCCGGCCGCGCCACCGACAGAAAAAAATCGCCGCGCCACTTCCTGACCCGCCCCGATTTCCGCAAAGGTTCCATAGATCTTCGAATCCATGTTGATCTGAAACGCTTTTTTGTTGGCCTGTTGGTCGAAAGAGAGATTCATGCTTCGCTACGTTGAAGGACATCGTCATGACCTGCAAGCAGGCACTGATGCAGCAGCTCCCACACGCGACGGACGGCGAGGGACAGCCATTTGCTTCGCTTCGCTCACCGCTCTGCGGCTGCCTTCGGCAGGCTGTCCCCTTGTTGTCGGCTCTACCAACAACGAGGTCCTTCGTGCCTGCGCCAGCTTGGCCTGCCTTGGGTAGGGCGAGTCAGTCCCTTGACCGCCCACTTTTTCCGCTTCATGCGACGGACGGTGAGGGACCGCCATCCCTACCATGCAAAGGGCGCTTCGCGACTGCGCCAGCCTGTCCTTTTCTGCGTCGCATTTTTTAACATGCTGATTAACAATATATTACAACATGCTTGACCGATCCCTCCTTCCCGGCTAACCTGCCAATCCAATTTTAATTAAAGAAAGTAGGTGAATTTAGATGCCGGAAGTCCTCGTAAGAAAAGGTGAGCCAATTGATCGCGCCCTCAAGCGCTTGAAATCCAAGCTCGACACAGAAGGAATCCTCGATGAGGTCCGCAGATTGCGGGCTTTTGAGACGCCCGTGCAGCGCTCCCGCCGCAAGGCCAAGAACAACGCCAAACGCGCAAAAATGAAGGTCCGCTTTAATTTCAGTCTGCCCTGAGCAACCTGAAAGTCATCTTCGCCGGCTGCGGCTTCCTAGGGGAGGCCGCAGCCGATCTTTTTTCAAGCCATGGCTGGGAAGTCCTCGGCCTCTGCGCCAGCCAAGAATCGGCGGATCGTTTGAAAGAGAAACCCTTTCAGGTCCTCGCTATGGACATCACCGAAAAGCTTCGCTTTCCAGAACCATGGACCTCGCCCGACCTGCTTGTGCACTGCGCAAGCTCAGGCCGCGGCGGTGGAGTGGAAGCGTATCAACGCGTGTACGTGCAGGGGATGCGTGAACTCCTCGCCGCAGCAACCCCCCGTCATATCATTTTTACTGGAAGCACATCGGTGTATGGGCAAACCGACGGATCACTCGTTGACGAAACAAGCCCAGCCGAACCAACCGTCGAAACCGGCAAAGTCCTGCTCGAAGCCGAATCCGTTGCTCTTGCCTACCGCGGCTGTGTTCTTCGACTCGCAGGTCTTTATGGCCCTGGTCGTTCTGTGCTCCTGCGGAAATACCGCGATGGAACCGCCACGTTGGATGGCGATGGTTCCCGTTGGATCAATCAGATCCATCGCGATGACGCTGCACGCGCGATCCTCCATGCCGGAGCCAACAATCTCTCAGGAATTTATAATGTCAGCGATGACACCCCAACCCGTCAGCGCGACGTCTATTCCTGGATTGCCACCCACCGAAACGGTCCCCTCCCGCGTCCGTCGGAAACCCCCACAATTCGAAAACGCGGGAACACCAACAAACGTGTCTCCAACACCAAACTCAAAACCACCGGCTGGCAGCCGCGTTTTTGTTCCTACAAGGATGCTCTTCCAGAGCTGGATGCCGGTCAATACTGTCCGGGGTAGGGCCGGCAGTCCCTTGCCCGCCCATTTTTCTCTGCTCAGCAAGGCGATTCACCCCCGAAGCCTCCGCTTTCTCTTGGCGGCGGAGGGGGGATATGAGATATCCCAGTGCGCATGAATTCCGAATCCCGCAAATCGCTCTCACAAAATCTGGACACGCTCTTGGAGCAGGCCAATGGCGAAAGCCTCACGCTGGAGGGCGTTTTTCGCGGGGTTGGTGATAAGGCCTTTGGGTTGTTGCTGGCGATCCTTTCCCTGCCAAGTGCCCTTCCTGTGCCAGCCCCGGGTTATAGCACGCCGTTCGGAATTTTGCTCGCCATTCTCAGCGTTCAAATGATCCTCCTCCGCGATCGCCCATCCCTCCCCAAGTTTGCCATGAGCCGCAAGCTCGGGTTCTCGACAGCCAAAAAATTGTTTGGTGCGGCTAATGGGTTTCTTCACAAAATCGAGTGGTTTATCCATCCCCGATTTGCCTGGATTGGTAAACCAGCGGGACGTTCCGCACTTGGGTGGCTGACCCTCATCATGGCCTGCCTGATGATCCTTCCCATCCCGCTCACGAACACCTTTCCCGCGATGATTATTTTTCTTATCGGAGTTGGACTCACCGAAGATGATGGCCTCTTTGCGCTACTGGCGTTCCTCCTTGGGATCGTCGCCATCGCGTTTTATGGCTACATCATTTATCTGCTTGCCACGGTGGGCGTGGATGGCGTCCTCCACTTGAAAGACCTCATCAAGAGTTGGATCAGTAAGTGACAGTTACCGGCGTCCCATACGGGGCGTTCTCGTAAAAAACTTGGGCCATGTCCATCGGGAGTCGGATGCAGCCATGCGAGGCCGGATAGCCGGGTAGATATCCCCCGTGCATGCCCACCGCTCCCACAATCCGCAAGAAGTATGGCATGGGTGCGCCTTGGAATCGGGTTCCCGGTGGACGGCGATCACGATTCACGCCGACATTGGCGACCACCACGCTGCCGGCATCATCGACGTAATTCCCGTAAAGATTGGACACATGATCCGCATTTTTCTGGATCACGCCAAATCGGCCAGCCGGGGTCGAGTAACCTTCCCGGCCACTGGAAATCGGGCTCATGCCCACCAACTCACCCCCCTTGTAAAAATAGGCCTTCTGCGCACCCAAGTCGATTCGGATCGAGGGGGAACCACTGACCCCATCCCCCCGCCAATATCCCTCTTCGGGCAGACGCGTTGGAATCCGGTTGGCTGAAGCTTTTTTGCCTTTTTTCTTGAGCTTTGCCGCGCGCGGATCCTGCATGATCCGCCCGTCCGGCCCCAAATAAACCGTGGCATATGCCGCATCCTCAAACGAGTTGCCATGCTCGGGAACCGTGCACCCGCCAACCAAGGCAAGCAGCACCAAAAGTCCCAGTCGGGAACACACCATGGAAAACAGATTTTTCATACGAAGCTGCGAATCTATCCTACGAAGACGCCCCTTTCACAAGCACCAAGTCTGGGGAGCAGTCCTATCCTGTGCGCTGCCACTCCGGATTTCTACACGATAAATCTAGAAGGGCAGAGCGGCGATCTGCGTGGCAAAGAGGGCAAGGCTAGCACCGGCGATGAGGTATCCGGCGGGCAAGGGCTTGTTCGCTGGCTTTCTCACGGAATTTTTTGGCGATGAGGTAGGCGATACCGGCCACAAAGAGTTGCACGACGGTGAAGCCAAAGAGGTAGGCGGTCAGGGGTGTGGGTTCGGCACCGAAGATGGATTCGCCGTAGGCGTAACCGTGGAGAATCCCAGCGACTGCGCAGAGGCCCACAACGACTCCGCTGCTGGGTGTGTTGCGGAGAGCGATGAGGGCTCCAACGGCAATCACGGACAAGGAGATCAATTGTTCGGATCCAGGGAGGTTCAGCCCGAGAAGGTGGAGGCCGGTGCCACCCAGTGTGATTGGTTTTGAGGTTTGGGGACTAGACGGCCTCGAGACGGGATCGGATTTGGGTCATTCGGTCAGCGAGTTCGGTTTCGGTGACCAGTCCACGGTCGAGCATGGTGTGGGCTAGGGCGAGGAGCTGACGTTCCGGAGCTGGGACACTGCAATAGACGCTGTCGGCCAATTCATCTTCTGACTCGCGGATATCCAAGGCGGGGAGGGCCTCGCTGGTTCCGAGGCAACTGCACATCGCAACAAGGCTCGTTTTCCACGGTGGATTTTCATTGGTCACTCCGTAGCGTGGCGCAAGAACCTCCCATGTCTTTCCCTGATTTCGGATCCCTTCAAGAATGGGAATCCGGTTGGTGCAATCTTCGCTGCTCATTTTGAAGACTCCTGAGAGGTGCTTCCGACCGGACGCAGGGCTTTGCGGACAGGATGGGTATCAACTTTCCGGTCTGGTTTCGGCAGGGCCACCCCGATCATACAATCGCGCGTGACGATTTCTGCCAGTTGTTCTTCCGACCAGCCTCCAGTGCCCTCCGGGCGAACCGGGAGAACCATGAAGCGGCATTTTTGATTGGAGTCCTCGACACGAATTTCAACTTCCTCGGGGAGGATCAACCCAAACTCGGCAAGAACCTGACGCGGCCAGCGAACGATCCGGCGGCGATAATTTGTGGTGCGATACCACTCAGGCGACATGCCAAGCAATGGTCGAGGATAACACGAACAGAGGGTGCAAACAATCACATGGTGCAGGGTGGGTGTGTCTTCCAGCACAATCAAATGAGTATAATCGCTGGGCGTGCCGAAGCCGGTAGGCTCCGACCAATCGACGCCAATTTGTTTGCAGGCCTCGGTGGCATTTTCCAAGACAAGCGCTTTGAATTCCGGGTCCGTCCATGCTTTGGCCACCAAGCGTGAGCCTCCTGCGGGGCCAATCGACTCGGCCCATTCGGTGAACCTCCGATGTTCTTCAGCGGTGAAGAGGCCGTGTTCGATGGCAAGTTCACGAACGGCAATCTCGAGGACTTCAAAATCCGTGATTTCGTCAACGGTCGGAGCCGCTTTGTGTTCGTGAGGGTGATCGTGATGGTGGGAGGCGCTCATGAGGATTTCTCTTTTTTGTGGGTGGTGACGGGTTCAAGCCACCTCTCGGGCGACTCCGTTTGTAAGGTGTCATTGGCAAAAGGGTATTCAGGCCAGATGTCCTGCTGACGAAAGCGAACGATGTAATATTGCTCGACCTCGCCATCCAAATTGAAGGCCTCATCTTCCGGGATCAGGTCTTCATAGGTGTATGCGGCGATCGTGCCCTCCACACCCCGCACATACATCTGCGTGCGGCTGTAAAAAAGGTAAGGCATGTCCACCACGCGGACGCGATCACCAATTTTGAAACGGGCTTTTGTGGGCTGCTGCAGTTTTGCTGTCATTGTTATTGTTTGGTTTTGGAACGAGCTTTCACCTCTGCGATTTTTGCTTGGAGCTCGGCCAGCGAGATGTGTTTTTTGTCAACGAGCATCCTCGCCGCCGACCAAATCCATCGACCATAGTAAGGCAGGCCGAGATACAGGGTGTATCCTAGGTCATTGTCCGCCCGGCGCCGACGTTCTTCGGAGTTCCAGATGCCTTTCCATCCCAAAACTTCGCAGGTGACGTAGGTATCAAGTTCCCACTGCTCCTCTTCCCTTTCCTCGTAATAAACAGGGACGTCCGGTTGGCCACCCACGTCATGAATGGGATGCATGTAGGCGTCGTAAAGGGCTTCAGGAATCTCGTAGTTCCAGTTTTGAGGCGAAGAAATTGTTGGCTGCAACGAGCCAATAATCTTTTGCTGCTGGGTGAGGGAATTCTTGTTTTGCATTGGTGTGGACTACTTGATTTTTTGAGTCTTGCAACGAAATATATAATTTGTTGCATGACGGCTATCCGCCGATTGGCGGAGAAAATGCAAAAATACTCCAAACATGAATAAACGTTGTGACCACCCCCCTTCCCGACAGTTCGCTTAGCCTTGAGCTGTTTGATGCCGCCCTGCATCGGATTTATTCTGTGACAGACCCCGAGCACTTTTCTGAGATGGTTATCTCGTTGATTCTAGAAATCACGCGAAGCCAGTGTGTGGGCCTGTGCATGAATGCCTTACTGCCCGGTGATCCCTTTATCACCATCGCCGTGGCTGGTCGGACCGAAAAGGTGAAGCATCAGCAATATCCTCAAGACAGCTTCTTGGACCATCCGAGTTTTCGTTATCCCGCTGCACCAGCCCCAACCGAGGCGATTCGCCTCACGGACCATTTTGCGACGCGAGCGGAGCTTGAAAACACGCGCTATTATCAGGATATCCTCCGTCCTCTTGGCTTAAATTATGAGGTCACTCTGCTAATGGATACGCCGCTTGGTCAGCGTCTGGGGCTTTCCGTAGCGCGGATTCACAACGATTTTCAAGATCACGAAATGGAACTTCTGTCGCGTCTCGGTCCACATATTCAACGCGCTTTTCATCATGCTCAGACACTTGCGCAATTTCGGGCCAACGAAGGGCATGCCGCAGCGTGGAAAGACGTTAAGCTGACCCCACGCGAAAGTGAGATCCTGCGTTGGGCGGCAACAGGCCGAACAAATGCCAGCATCGCGGAAATCTTGGGAGTTGGCCCGGCGACCGTGAAAACTCATTTCGAGCATATCTTTGTGAAGCTGGGAGTAAAAAATCGTGCGGCGGCGGTTGCTGCGCTGCGACATCTCCCTGTTCCGCACCGGACCTGAAGGGTAGTGTCCTAATTTGAAATTGCCTTCGAGGCAGCGGCATATCCCTTTGCTCCTGCCGCATACACGGACGGAAACCGATCGATCTCCCTGGCGGCTGCTGTAGATGAGTCGCAGATCCACCCCAAAACATCATAGATTGAGGCGTGCTTGTTCTTCAAATCAGCCCAATGCCAAATCGAATGATGATGAAGCGCGGAATTTCTTAAATTTCGAATTCCGCTCATTACTGCTGATAAATCTCCCCGGGTTCGCGTTGAGCGCGGAGTATTCGGGAATACATCTTTGATTATCTTGCGCCAAAGAAGCTCATATCGCGAATCCAATAAGCTGTTCCAAAATCCAAAACTGAGTTCAGCTACAAGATATGCCTCGGTCTGCATTTTTTGGCGCTTGGCCAGTGCTTCCTTCGCTTCTTTGATTTTTTTTAGTTCGCCCGAATAGAGTGCGCCGCTTTCATTGATCAGCCAATTTGGCCCAACCGGAGACGCGCAAATTGCTGAATGGACGGCATTTCTGTAGCTGACCTCAACAAGATGCAGAACCGGATAAAGTGACTCGCACAGAGCAATGTTCCACAGATATTTTGATAGCGCCTCGCAATCATCGCCCCCTTGCTGCCGGTACGAATCGAACCTCGGCACCGAGATTGTCCGCTCTATCTTCTTAAAAAAACTCATTGACGGTATGGGAGGAATTGCATGATAGTGTAAATACTGTCCGGGGGCTATTCCTCTCCCTGTGGGTAAAACCACTGGTGATGAACCCCCGGTCTTTTTTTTACGCGAACGTCAATTCATTCTCAGGGATTCCCGTTCCGTCTTGGGATTGAAAGTAGCGCACTCCGTCTCGTTCCCCCATTTCTCCCATGATTGTCACTGGCTTGTCGAAGTCATTATTTTTCCAGATTGCACCAACTGGATAGCGGTCAGCTTTAACAATCTTTGATTTAAATTGCTCAAAGCCCCTTGAAATAATTCGAAATCATCGCCGCTCATTCGCATTGGAATCATGGGGATGTGCTGGAGGCTGATGCGATTGTTGAGAAACACACTCGAAACGGGCATGAATTTTTTGTCGCAAGGGTGATTGAGGGAACCATTCTAGAAAACCCCGTGCCTGACCAAGCTTCAAATTAGGACACTACCTGCCGAAGCGCGCGTT
>JBGTLQ010000163.1:0-13134 GCA_041744075.1 Terrimicrobiaceae bacterium | reverse complement strand
TGTTGGGCGTGGCAAGGCGGTGGCCCAATCACTGTGCGCACAATCAAACAATTACGGGCGTCTTGTTGCCAAGACGCCCGGTAAGATTTTGCTGCGCATTCTTAGGCCCGGCGGCGGCGGAAGACCATTGTGATCAGGCCTCCGGCGGCGAGGAGCAGGGCTGTTGTTGGCTCGGGGACGACGGCGGTGATGTTCACGAAGCTGCCCACGAGGTGGTATTCGCCGGAGAAGTTTTCACCGCCGGTGGTGGCGTTGTAGTCAAGCTGCCAAATGTTCAGGCCGTCGTCAAAGGTGCCACCGTTGGCGATCTCAGTGCTGTCATAGGTGAACAATCCATCGTTCCAATCTCCGGTGTAATTGATAAGAGAGAAGGTGGTGCCAATCCCAAAGGCGACAGGCGACAGGCGTCAGGTCGGCCAAGGTGAGGGTGACCGCTCCGCTCAGATTCAAATCTCCGGCGACGGGCTGCAGATCGGCTCCCACGGAAGAAGCCACTCCAGAATTCACCTCATACGCAAAGGTCGATCCCGTGTTGAGATTCACCGTCCCGGATCCCAATGTCTCAATCGAGGCTCCGGGGGCAAGAGTGCCGCCGCTGTTCACGGTCACGGCCCCCGTGAATGAACCGGTGCCTCCAAGGGTCCCTCCATCGACAACCGTATTACCCGAACCCAGCCCTGAGCCGGAGGCATTGTTCACAAGAAGGGTGCCGGCGTTGACGTTTGTTGTGCCTTCGTAGGTGTTGTCTGCCTTGAGTGTGAGGGTTCCCGCATCCACCTTGTTCACGAAGGTTTTACCAGTATCAACCCCTTGGTTTGAGATCACGCCTTCGATCGTCAGATCCCCGGCACCGCGGAACTCCCATCCGCCGTTGTTGGCGGATGTCGTGGATGTCAAGGCACCGGTCAGAGTCAGAGTCTCACCCACCGTTGAAACCTCAATGACAGCATTCACAAGGTCAGCAGTGCCACCCACCCGATTGAACGTGCGTTCTGACGTCGCAGAAACGCCAGTATAATTCAAGATTCCCGGAGCACCTGATGAGGCGCCCAACCCGATGGCGGTATTGGTCCCACCACTGCCAAAGTTGCTGACTTCACCAAAGTTTCCAAGAGTGGCACCGCTCACCCGTCCGCGCCCAATATTAAGCGATGTGAAGGAGTTGGCTCCTTCAAGTGTGACGTCGGTTGAGACCTGCGTGGTTGATACCCGATCAATGGATATCGTGATCTCAGAACCATAGGTGATGGATCCCCGCAGATCCAGAGTGCCAGCGCCTTTAATCTCCAAAGAATTTCCCCCTGTGTTGAGCTCGGAGGTGATTCGCAAAGATCCTGCGGCGATGTTCCATTCCTGATTATCCGACAAGGTCACAACATCAATTAGAAGTAATGCTGAGCTGCCAACATTGTCCTTCGTGATCCCCCCATTTCCCATGGTGATGCCTGATTTGTGGAACTCTCTGAACATCCGTTTTATCCGTTTAATCCGTGGTTTCTATTTCACTTTCCAAGCTTATCCTAAAAACGGGAATGGATTTTTACAGAAGGAAACGAAGAGAACGAAGGCTCACAGGTTTAGGTCGAAATCATACTCAATTCTGGGCCACCTCCATGGTGAGCAGCGACTTTTTATATCTCCTTGATTCTTCGTTACCTTTGTTTCGTTGCCGTGCTTCCCGTGCCCTTCGGGCTGCCTGTGGCAGGCGGTCTCCGCTTCGCTTCGGCTCTGTTGACTCATTTTCCTTTTCAGGCTTATTTATCTCGCTCTGAGCCTCCTGCACTTTTCTCGGCCCTATTTTTTCCCTGTTGGGATCATGCAGCGGACGGCGGCGGAGCTATTCCAAGTTGACCTCCAGCCGGATGAATCGTTTGGGGTGGGTTGGGCCGATCGGCTGGCTGTCTCGAACGGTGATTGTTCGCAGACCGCCTTCGACCGTATTGCTGACCTCGGTAACGTCTTCGGCCCATGCCGTAAGATCTCCGCCCACCTTCACCGCGTAGCCCACGCCTGGGAGGGCGGGGTCAGGGATCACATAGGTCAGGCTCAGATAATCCTCGCCCTCCACGTCCAACACCTCCGTGCTCAAGCGTCCGGCGTATCCGTCGGCATCCGCGTCCAATCCCAGCGCATATTTGATAGCGTTCGCAATGCCGTCACCCTTGGCGCTGGCATGGGGGGCTCCCAGTCCGCTGCCGTCAGTTGGGAGATTGTTGGCCTCCAACCAGGCCAGGTAGCCTGCATTGAGAGAGGCCCCGGTCACGACGGCGAGCAGATCCTTCCATGTGGTGATGGCTCCATCGCTGGCAAAAAGACGGAGCGCGTATTCGCCAGCCGCATCGGCGGTGGCGGTTGTTGACGCCTCCGTCGCATCCGCAAAGCTCACGCTTCCGGGACCACTGGCCATGGACCATTGCAGTTGAAGCGGGCCGGGCAATCCGTCATCGACCACCGAGGCCCCGAGGGCGATGGGTTGACCCGTCTCCCCACTCACGTCCGAGCCCAAAAGAATTTGTGGTCCGACATTGGCGGGGGCCGCACGATAAAGATCGGTGATTTCCTCCTGGTTCAGAGCGCGATTGTAGAGACGCACTTCGTCAATCAGGCCTTGAAAGGAACTCGTGTTTGCAACGGGCACCGTGGTGTAATCGCCGATGCGGAGCGGGGTTGTGTCGCGCCGGGCAATCGTCGTGGTGTCAATGGCATGACCAAAAATTTCCGGCATGCCATTGAGGTAAACTTTGAGGTTCTGAGTGGGATCACTGCCATCAAACACCATGACGACATGATACCACTCCCCAACGGCCAGTTGATTGATGCCGGAAGCCGTGATGGACCGTGTGCCGATGGCTGCTGTCAATCGGCGCGCGGTGCTCAAGGTCAGCGAATACGAAGTGGTGGATGCCGTGCCGCTTGTCCGTTTGACAACGATTGGTGTGGCGAGTCCGCTGTGATCTGTCATTTTCAGCCACACGGAGAGGGTCATTTGCGTCATGCCATCCAGAGGTTTACCGGCAGAATCCGGGATTTCAGCCCGCTGACCGGATCCGGCCAGATTGAGGGCTCCGCCAATTCTCCCTGCGGCAGGATCCCATGTGGGCAAGGTTGGTGGCGCCCCAATGGTTGTGAGAGAGCCCACCGTTGCTGGAGCGGGACCAACATCAGAAACGGATGTTCCCGAGGTTTCATCGAAGGGAAGTCGAAGCACCAAGCCCTCTGTGGGACCAATCGCGGGGGCCGTCATTCCGGGCACATCGAGCACACGAACTTTCACGTCACGATGTGCCGTCAAGATCCCATCAGAAGCCGCGAGGCGCAGCACATAATCGCCAGCATTGGAAAACGTGGCACTGGTTGAATCCGAGGTGGCAGATCCAAAAACGACAGAACCCGGACCTGAGGCTTTTGTCCATTGCAAGGCCACAGGACCATTGCCTGGCAGAGGCGTGACCTCGGTGTCAATTTGGAGTGAACTTCCGACCTGAATCACGGCTGGGGAGATTGTCGGAGTTTGCACATCAATGTCGGGCGCATCACTGGTCTCGATGATCAGGCGAGGTCTCGCATTTCCAGAGGCGTTCCGGGTGACAAAATGCACCTCGTTTCCAAACCCGGCCTGGGTGGTGGAGAAAAATCGGAAGGTGATTTTTTGTGAGGGATTGTTTTCCAAAGCACGCAAGACGTGATCGGTGACATCAAACTCCACGTATTCATACGGGCGGGCCAACGTGGACATACTTGCTGGCTCAATCCCGGGTTCATCCGGCGGGAAGGTGGCCATCGTGAGAGTGGATTCCGCCCAGTCTGCCCCCAGTTCCGCCAAAGCGGCTTTGACGAGCATATAGTTTGCCGGTGGCGTTTTTTCAGAGATGGAAAGCACCAACTTGGCACGAAGCACGGTGTTGTGTGGTTGGAGATTTTCCAGCCCAAACCGCAGCAACGACTGCCATCGGTAGGCGGGGCCGGAAATTTTCATGCCAGTGTCATTGCCGCTTCCTTTGGTGGAGTTCAGGGAATTCGCCCACTGATTGGCTTCGGCGTAAAGCGTCTGCAGGTTTTCTGACTGTACGGTGAGGGAGAGTAATTTTTCGACCTGCTGCCCAAAGTGATCGGTGGCACGGACAGTGAACTGGAAATCACCCGCAGCCATGGCATTCCCCGAGATCAACCCGTCGGGAGAAAGGTTCAATCCGGGAGGAAGGCTTCCTCCTGCCATGGCCCATGAAAAAAGTGGAGTTCCTCCCGATGCGGAAAGTTGGAAGGAATATGGCAAATCCCAATTCGCATCCGGGAGCCCCTCGGTGGTGATTTCGGGTAGGGCGGGATCATTATCAAGGTCCAGACTTTGGGTCACGCCGAGGCTGGCATTCCAAAACGTCCCGCCTCCGGAGGTTTCCAGGCGAACAGCGCGGACCATGTAATGCCAGAAGGCGCTGGAAACGGAGGAATCCGTGTAGCTTGTTTCTGCCACGGGCTCGGTGGTGATGCGCGTGTAGGGCCCGCCCTCTGTGTCGGAACGATACACATGGTAGCCACTCACGCCCTCAGCGGGCGAAGCTGTCCATGATAAGGCGGGCTGACCTTCGTCGGGAACAACGCTCAAGTCCGAAGGAGGCTCAAACATAAAGAGACGCAAACTCGGACACCCCATGTGATTCATGTAAAGGGCGGGATCGGCATATCCTCCATATGACGGCTGCTGACCCCCGATAGAGGCCCCCGTCCGTCCACTCATGCTGACCTTCATCATATCCCCAATATCAAACCCCATGCTCATCCGGTGGTAGAGGTATTCGGTGCCAACCGTCCACGTCCAACTCAGCGCAAAATTGTCCTCGGCGAGACGCCGCTGCATGGCATAGGTACTCCCGGTGTTTTCAAGAAACCAGAACCCATAATGACTCTGAAGCCCCGTCCAAAACACCGCCTTGCCACCCACACTGGAACTCGGCGTCTTTGAGCTTTTGAAGAAAAACAGGAATGGGCCGTGCATGGCGGAATACTGGGAATCGAGGTCGATCTGAGAATCGTTCTCCCCATCATCAGCTCCTTCGGGAACGCCGGCCCGATCGCTGTTTCGAATCAGAGTCACATTTTCCATCCCAAGAACACCCGGAATACTCCGGAAGAAGGCGACGGGAACCATTTGCGTGTATCCGCCCGGCTGGCCCTGGAAGCGAAAGACGCCTTTTCGCCCAGCTTGAAAATCGGGTGCTGCCGTTTTATACCGGTGCAGTTTGTTGAAATACATGCGAAGTCCCTCGTATTCGCCGGGCACCGAGTTTGAGAGATCCACCCGGCCAAATCCCAACTCAAGGAACTTGTTTGGGCCAGTGATTCCGCTCATGGACATCGGATCAAATTTGTCGTCGCCCGGAAAGTTGAGTTTTCCGTCTTTCACAAAATTCGCAAGAGTCGACTGGCTTTTTGCAAGGCTCACATTCGAGGCAGAATCCGGCCAAACCCCGTCCAAATCGGCGTAATAGGCATCAGCCCCCCATGCGGCTTTGGTGGGAATATGCCCATCAGGATAAGACCCCGCCGCCCCAGACCGTGGGACAGGCACTTTGCCCAACAACACCACGTTTTTCAATTCAGCAGGAAACTCATTGGAAATGTCGATTAATTCATTCCGGATCGCCACATGAGGAGACATCGTCGAGGAAATGGAACCCACCGTCAGCACGACCCCGGAGCCGGTGGTGTTTTCGGTCATTGTGAGTGACTCCCCCACTGCAAATCCCCCTGCGGAATGCGTCACCGTCACCGAGGTGATCGCTCCAGAACTCACCACCAATGTTCCAGCGGCGGACCTCGTGCCATTGGAGAGAATCACAGTCTGCGAGTTGGTGTAGCCCGTGCCACCGCCGCCCACGCCAACTGACGTAATTGCCCCCAATGCCGTGCTGTTCGAGGCGTAGCTTGAAGCCCGAGGCACAACGATTTCATGAACAACCCAGCCATCCGCTTCTAAATCTGACTTGTACTGCGCATACTCTGACGGCAACCGCTCAAGGATATCTTCTGCCACAACAACTGCCATTCGACCTTGTGGAAGAGTCCGATCAACCTTGATCCCAGCCAGGAGGTTTCCGCGAATGCTCTGACTTGGCTGGGCCGGTGGGTTCCCACCAACCTCAATCCCGAGCCCGTATTCATAAAGCTGACCCACAGTCACATTCGTGTCGGCAATGCTCGTGGGACTCTCACCGGCCACAACCGAACCCACAAGCGACCATCCCCCAACAACCACAAACGGGTCCTTTCGAAAAAGGTAAAAGGTTTTCCCCAAATCATTCACAGGATGATGAAAGATCCGAACGGAGATCTCCGCAGGCGTCTCGGAAACAATTGCATCCATGGGAATGGCATAGCCGGTTCCCACATAATCGGAACCGTTCGCAGACGGGGGATTCCAAACCCCAGAGCCGGGATACACGTAAGGTTGGGCCTGTAAAAGACTCGGAAAGGGGCTCAGGAAAGCGAGGCAAAAAATAAAACAGCAAAGCTTTGATCCCATGGATCCAGAAAAGGATGCTGAAGTGCTGGAAAGGAGCATTTTGATCATGGGGTGAAGCGTTGGGGAGAATCTGGGGTGATTGCCGACATCAAAGGAATGATACGGCACCATGATGTCTTTACAAGCGAATTTGTGTCAGAGTTTACAAACTCAAAGGCAGGCGTGGGCGCGAAAGGTTATTCCAGGTTTACTTCCAGCCGGATGAAGCGTTTGGGGTGGGCGGGGCTGATGGGTTGGGTGTCTCGAACAGTGATCGTTCGCAAACCGGCCTCGACGGTATCGCTAACCACGCTCACATCCTCGGACCATGCCGCAAGATCTCCGCCCACCTTCACCGCGTAGCCTACCCCTGGGAGGGCGGGGTCAGGGCTGACATAGGTCAGGCTCAGATATTCTTCGCCTTCCACGTCCAACACCTCCGTGCTCAATCGTCCGGCGTATCCGGCGGCATCCGCATCCAATCCCAGCGCATATTTGATGGCGTTCGCAATGCCGTCGCCCCTGGCGCTGGCATGGGGGGCTCCCAGTCCGCTGCCATCGGTCGGCAGGTTGTTGGCGTCCAACCACGCCAGATATCCGGCATTGAGCGAGGCTCCTGTAACCACAGCGAGAAGGTCTTTCCATGTTGTGATGGCTCCATCGCTGGCCAACAAGCGCAGCGTGTGGTCGCCTGCCGTGCTGGCGGTCACTGTGGTGGCGGCTTCTGAAGGATCCGCAAAGCTCACGCTTCCGGGTCCAGTGGCCAGCGTCCATTGGAGACTCAGCGGACCGGGCAATCCATCGTCAATTACCGAGGCTCCAAGCGAGATTTGTTCCCCAACATTCCCTTCCACGGATTCTCCCAGCAGAATTTGTGGCCCCAGGTTCGCGGGAGCGGCAACAAAGAGGTTGGCGACCTCCTGCTGGCTCAGAGCACGGTCATAAACACGGACCTCATCAATCAGGCCATTAAAGGAGCCGCCGTTTGCGACCGGAACGCTGGAGTGGTCACCGACCCGCAGAGGCGAGGTGGCATGGCGACTGATGGTGGTCACCGCCGGGAGGTGACCAAAAAGCTCCGGCACGCCATTGAGGTAGAGTTTTACGTTGTGAGTTGAGAGGGTTCCATCAAACACCATCGCCACATGATACCACTCACCAATGGCCAGTTGTGTGTTATTATTGTTGGCACTGACTACGTTGGACCCATTCATTGTGACTCCCAATCGGCGGGAGCTCGTGATGGACAGAGTGTAGGAATTCGAACTCGCACTGGCGGTTGTTCGCTTTGCGATGATGGCCGTGCTCACCGATGCCTGTGCAACGATTTTGACCCAGGCCGAGAGCGTCAGCTTCTGAAGGCCATCAAGGGGGCGACTGGTGGAATCTGGAATTTCCACGCGCTGGCCAGTGCCATCGAATCGGAGGCCCCCCCCCACTCGCCCTTGTCCTGGCTGCCATGTGGGAAGGGTTACCGGGTTCCCAATGGAGGTGAGGGACCCCGGATCGCCTGCCACGGGAGCAACATCGACAGCGGTCGCGCCCGTGTTTTCATCGAAAGGCAGACGAACCAGCAATCCGTTGTGATCGCCAACAGCAGGCGAGGTGTTTGCAGGCACATCCAAAACCCGAACACGCAGATCTTTGAAGGAGGTGAGAACCCCATCGTTTGCGTTTAGCCTCAAGGTGTACTCGCCGGCAACTGGGAAGACTGCGGTGGTGCCAGCCATGTTGGGCGTGCCAATCTCGGCTGTGCCGGGGCCGCTGATCTGGCTCCAGGTCAAAGTCAGTGAGTCTTCTCGCCCGACAATCGGCGTCACAGCGGCCTGGATGCTGAGGGCAGACCCCAAGTGGAGAGATGCCGGAGTGATGGTCGGAGAGACAAAGGTGATAGCGGGAGCATCAGTCGTTTGGATCACAAGACGGGGTCTTCCAACACCGTAGGCACGTCGTGAGCCCACAGCCACCGTTTGTTGAGCCGTTGTGAACAGCCGCAAACTCAAACGTTTTGTAGGATCATTGGCCAGCGTTTCCGCCACATAGTCAGTCACATCCACTTCCAACAACGTGTTTGCCATGGGCGCACTGGAGGCCGCAACAACGGGCATGGTCGGATGAAAGGTCGTCGGGCGGTTGTTATAGTTCAGGCTAACAGCTGATGCCGAAGCGTCAGCAGGATCGACCACATAGGAAGCATTATAGGTCACCGGAATGTCAAAGGTGTCATCATCGATTCTGGTGATTGTAAACAGGCCATTCGCGGCCGGGTGGCTGAAGCCTTCAATGGCCACCAGGCTTCCCGTTTGAAAACCATGTCCATAGCTCGTCAACCGGATCTTGTTGGCACCATTGTTGGCAAACTCCGTCTCAAAGGACACCTCCCTGCCGGCTTCCACCCAACCGTCATCCACATCCCTCAGCAATTGCCCTTGAACCAAGGAGTAGGTGTTGGCTGCTGTTTCCGGGGCCACAAAAAATTGAACAGTCGCTTTGACAAATCCGTTGTTCAGATTGAGACCTGAGAGATTGTAGCGCTGAAAGGTCTCGTACTTGTAAGCGGGATGACCGGAGATGAGATTGACTTCCTCAGACCCATAGCTGTTGGTGGGAAAGGCCTTGTTGGTGTGGGAGGTGGCCTCGGGAGTTAAAGTGATCACTTCGTTGGAGCCTGCGGAGATTTCAAATTGCTGCTGAGCCGTGACACCCGCTTGATCAATGGCTTGGACGGTAAACGAGTAGAGTCCCTGCGCGGTTGGGGAGCCAGAAATGACGCCCTCTTCTGAAAGGAATAGTCCGGGCGGCAGACTCCCTGATGCCACACTCCATGCGAACTGGGGCACCCCGCCTTCGGCGAGCAAGGTTTCGGAGTAAGGGGTGTTCCAGTGTCCTTCTGATAGTTGGCCATCTAGGATGATTAATGGTTCGGGGGGATTATCATAATCAAGACTTTGCACAATGCCCAAGCTGGGGTTTAGAAACGTGCCACTCCCGGTCGTTTCCAGACGAACAGCACGGACCATGTAAGCATGATTCCCAGCAGACACGGAGGAATCGAGATAGGTCGTTGCGGGTTGCGGGGTGAATGTTAAACGCGTGTAGGGCCCATTGCCCACGGGCTTCCGATAAATATGATATCCGATAATCCCTTCTTCAGGGGATGCCGTCCATGAGAGCGCGGCCTGGGATCCTGAATTCACGACACTTAGTTTGGAGGGAGGCGCTATCATAAAGAGTCTCAGCGCCGGATCCCCAATATGATTCATGTAAAGGGAGCCATGAAAATCCCCATTGGATCTGTTGGTAAATTTATAGGAGTAAGTGCCTGATGCGCTCCAGCCTTGGTTGTTGATGCTTTGCTTCATCATGTCTGCGGCGTCCAACCCCATTCCCATCCGATGATAAATATAACGAAGCCCCCAGATGTCCCATGTCCAGCTCAACGCGAAACTATCCTGAGCCAACTGCTTGGCCATGAGTCCTGATTTGTGCCAGTACCCGTAATGACTTTGCATGCCGGTCCAGAAAACAGCCCGGCCCCCATCCCCTATGCCGGGAGGTCCTCCCCCCTTGAAATAGAAAAGGTAGGGGCCGTGAATGGCCGAGTATGCCGAATCACTGTCCTCATCTTTGTTCACGGAAGGGGGGGTATCTTTTGAAAGCACGTCGATGTTTTCCATGCCAACCACGGATGGCATGGACTGAATGGACGTATCCCGCACGTTCGGGTAACTAAACCGGTCTGCGACCCGCCGCCCCGGACGAAAATCGGGGCTGGCCGTTTTGTAGCGGTGCAGTTTCTTGAAATAATTCCTGAGGGCCTCCCACTCCATCTTAATCTCAACGGACATATCGATGCGCCCAAAGCCCAGTTCCACGCGGCCATTGCCAACCTGCGAAATCCGCTGGGGATTAAACTGATTGTCAGCCGGCACATTATACCAGGGGCCGTTGTTGCTTGCTGTGTCCGTCCAGTGGGTGGCCAGTTCGCCATCCAGGTCGGCATAAAAAGCATCGGTGGCGTAGGGGGCCTGATTGCCATGACCATCAGCACCATACCAATCGTCCAGACCGGATCGGGCGACTGGAACCCTGCCCACGGTCACGACCGTTTTAAGCTGACTGGGATATGCGACGGCAATGGCTTGGACGGCGCTCCGAATCGGCAGGTGGACGACCGTGGAAGCTCCTGCGATGGCCGAGGCTCCTCCCCCGCCCCCGCTAGCAGTGAGGGTGAGTGTTTCACCAGGGATAAACGTATTTGGCAAAACGCAGCCGATACTGCTGATCGATCCTTCGGGAGCAATGATGGTTCCTTTGGCCGTGGCTCCGCTGGTGGCTCCGGTGATCAGGATCTCCTCATTGTCCAAGTAACCAGAGCCGCCTGCTGTGATGACCACCGCTCGGGCCGCCCCCGAGTTGTCCACGCTGAGCACCGACAAACCCGAACCCGAGGTATTGGGCGTGAGATTGCTCAAATTAACCGCTTGGAAATCATAAAAGCCGGAACCTCCGGAGGTCACATTCACAGCTGTGAGGACGCCCGCATTGGCAACAAGCGTCACCTCAGCGGACTGCGAACCGAAGCGAGTGGGTATGGTGGCCGTTGAGCCATCCACATAATTGGAGCCTCCAGCTTGAACCTCGATGGACTGAAGGGGCCCACCAAAGTCAGACTCAAATGGCCCCGCCCCTGAGCCTGCGCTCGCCCCGGAAAGTGTTAACGTTTCCCCGTTAACAAAACCCGACTCGCTGGAGAGGACGGTCACACCGAAGATGATACCCCCAAGCACTCCCAGTCGCACCTGAGCCGTCTTGCCACTAACGTCTCCTGTCATCGTGGCCGTGTCATTGTTAATATAACCCGAACCGTACTCCTCTGTCCAAGCGTCGACCAAGCCCAATTGGGTCTGATCGATTCGTCCAATCAGGTAAGCTCCACTCCCAAAGGTTCCCCCTCCCGAAGCACTTAAGACATCTCCGACGGCAAAGCCTGTGCCACCGCCGCCCGTGGGGATACTGATCGAGGTGATGACTCCCCCGCTCGTGGTGAGACGGCCTTTCGCTCGTTTGCCAGCCGGGTTTGTGAGGTCCACAACAGTGCCATTCGCGTAACCACTTCCTCCGTTTTCGACTTGAACCGAAACAATGGACCCATGGCCCAAACCGCTGTAATCCACGGCTCGCGGAACTTGAATCTCATGAACCGTCCATCCATCAGCCTCAAGGTCGGCCTTATACTGTGCGTATTCCTGCGGAAGATTCGCCGGCACGTCCGAGGCCACGACCACGGCCATCCGCCCCTTGGGCAACGTCTGGTCAACACGAATACCTGCCAAAATGTAGCCGGTTGGGAGAATTGACCGGAAGGCCGTTCCCGCCGTGTTCACAAATTTATATTCATACAGCGCCCCCACGGTCACATCGGTGTCTGTCCAAACCCCCTCGGCCGCCAAACTCACACCCGTCGCCACACTACTACCCCATGTCGTGTCATCGACGCCTTTCCGAAAAATCGTGAAGGTGCCGGGCGCATAACTCTTGATTCGGATCTCGGCAGGATCTTCATTCACCGTGGCTTCCAAGGGAATAACTTGAATGGTTTTGCCAGTATCATCCGCCGTGCCTAATTCGGATAGCGTGTAAGAAAACGCCAGACCCGGTAGCCAGAGGAGGAGACAAATAAAAAGCCTTGGTTTCATGGATGGGGTTTCACGTCTTGGAGGAATTAAACGGCAATCATTAACCACATCACATGATAGATCTTTTGCAAGGAATTTCTGGCCAGGGGGCATGGGCGGGGCGCCCGTGGGGGTTAATTTTGTGTCGGACGAATCAGATTTCAAACGGTCGGGACGACCGTTCCCCCTGGCTCACTGACTTCTAATCACACCCCCTCGCAGGAAGAAATCGGGTGTCTTGTTGCCTAGGCGCCCGATAAGTCTAAAATGGCCTTGCCCTTGAGGCTCTTACTTCAGACGGCGGCGAAAGACGAGTGTGACCAGACCGCCTGCTGCGATAAGCAAAGCGGTTGACGGTTCGGGAACCAGCGTGACGTTCAAATCCACATTGGCTCCATCGTAGGAAAACACTGCCTCGTAGAGTCCATCCACATAGGTCCAGTTGTTCACACCAGGATCGATGCCCCCAACCCCGAGGAGGATGTTGTCATACGAGCCTTCTTGAATGTTGGTGAGCACAAACGCTTGGTCCAAGTCAAAGGTCACGGCACCGCCGGTGAAATCGATGGAGGTATGGGTGTTTCCGGCTCCGAGAGTGAGTTTGATGACGGAGCCATCGGCAAAAGACACACCTCCTGCAGCAAAAAGTGTCGTGCCTGTTGCTGCTGATCCGTCTCCGCCCATGAGAGCTCCATCCACCGTGATCAAGCTCATGATCGTTCCTTCCCCACCCAAAGTGCCATTCACGCCCACAGAGACAGGGCCCGTGCCCAAGGCGCTCCCCGTGCTGAAGCTGAGATCGGCAACCGTGGCGGCGGCAGATGAAGCTTGAGACACCATGATAGATGTTCCAGAAAGAATGGTTGTGATCACCGCGCCTGCCCCAATACCGGTGCCCGAAACGGCCTGTCCGACTCGGAGGTCAGCCGTGGAGGCGAGGCCAGTGATTTTGAAGTT
>JBGTLQ010000162.1:0-8537 GCA_041744075.1 Terrimicrobiaceae bacterium | reverse complement strand
GGTGCTCCGATGATCTTCGATCAGTTGACGGGAGGCCTTCAGCACGGAAACAAAAATCTCACGGTCTCTCCCATTCTGAACAACCACTTCCAAACCCTCACCAACCATCGGGCCCACATCCGCATTGCGAATTAACTCTCTCGCTCGATCACCAAGAAGGGATGACATTTCGTCATCAGAAATCCCGCTCAAAATGTTGGGAACAAAACGGGAGGCCCTCTCTGCCAGCATGCCAGCATGTTCTGCCAGCCACCGCGAGGCATACCCCGCATAGTCGATTTCCCGAAATTTTGGTGCCAGCCTCTCTTCCGTCAGAAAGCTTGATTCCATGAATCTTGCGAGGGACTCGGCCACCCGCCCTTTGTTCTTTGGCAGGATGGCCGTATGGGGAATGGGAAGGCCCATCGGATGACGAAATAGCGCCACCACCGCAAACCAATCTGCCATGGCCCCCACCGTCGCCGCCTCAAAAAACGACCGAGGCCACACCAGCCAGGGCTGAATGGGCTCAAGCAATCGGCAAACCGTCATCATCACTGCACAAAATACCAGCGCCCCCGTGGCAATCAGACGCATTTGTGGCAAGGTCACTTTCACAGAAGTGATCTTTTAACCCACCAGCTTAGGTTCAACAATCGGCAATCAAACCGCAAAGGCGTTAAATCGCGGATGGCAGGTTCCCCCCATTCCCATTTCTGACTAATATTTTTTGGTCTTGTCGGGCCGTAAAGGTTTTCCGACAGTTCTGCTCAGCAGAAAATTCATCGTGGCCAATAATCCCACCGGGGAGTCATGCTACTATCCCGATAGCGACAAATGGCACATTCGAGATGCAAGAGACCAAATCGTGCGTTCGGAGGCTCTCGATTACTTGGATGGAGAAGAATAATGCCAAACGGGAAAAAGGGATGCCCCGAATGGCCGGGGGATGACCACTGTGTAAACGCTCATTCTCAACTTGGATGAAAACTCTTGAAGGCGCTATAGTGATACTTTAGTATCACTTTGATGCGAACAGAACTTGTCACTACCTTGAAGAGGAAGGCCACAGAATTGATCTCCGAGGTCGCGACAGCGGGTGAGCCGCTATTGATCACCCAGCATGGACTGCCGGCTGCCTATCTCGTCGATGTGGCAAGTTATGATTTAATGGAAGCGAGAATTGAACTCCTTGAGGGGATTGCGAAAGGAGAAAAAGCGATTTTTGAAGGACGGGTCGTGTCTCACGAAGAAGCAAGAATCCAAATGTCAAGATGGCTCGACTGATTTGGTCCGGGCCTGCTCTGGAAGACTTGCGGCAGATCGCCGACTACATCGCCCTCGACAATCTTCCCGCAGCCAAGCGATTGGTCAGGAAAGTGTTCAGGAAGGTGGAGCTTCTACAGAATTTTCCCGAGATGTGTCCCGTTCCTCATGATCTCCCCGATTCAAGATATCGACATCTTGTGGTAGGACCGCTCCGCGTTTTCTATCGAATTGAGGGCGACATGGTCTTCATCGTTTACGTGATGAGAGCAGAGCGACTTCTCAGGACATCAGACCTCGAAGAGCACGATCCGTGAGCCACCAGAAAAATCTGGTCAACGGCACAGGACTCTCTCAGAATCACCGGCTTTTCATGAGTCGCAAAGTTGGTATCGGATTGGCCGGATTCGGCACAGTGGGGGCGGGTGTGTACAAACATCTGCTCGGCAATGCTGATGTCATTGATCGGCGGGCTGGCGTGGTTTTTGATGTTCGGAAAATTGCGGTTCGGGATTTGACGAAAGACCGGGGGATTTCGGTCCCGGAAGGTGTGCTGACTGGAAATCTCCAAGAACTACTGGATGATCCTGAGATCCAGATTGTGGTGGAGCTGATGGGGGGCATTGATATTCCTCTGGCCTTTGTGCGGGAAGCCATTGCCAAAGGCAAAATTGTGATCACCGGCAACAAGGCTCTTCTTGCCGAGCATGGCAAGGAATTGTTTTCCTGTGCCTCGGATCGAGGAATCCCCATCTATTACGAGGCCGCCGTGGCGGGTGGCATCCCCATCATCAAATCTGTCAAAGAAGCCTTTGTCGGGAATCGTTTCGAAAAGATCCATGGCATTCTGAACGGGACCAGCAATTACATTCTGACACGTATGTCTGAAGCTGGTTTGGATTACCCCGAGGCCCTTGAAGAGGCCCGGGCTCTTGGTTACGCCGAGGCGGACCCAACCTTGGATATCAATGGGTGGGACGCGGCCCATAAGGCCATCATCCTCGCGTCCTTGGCTTATGGGTTCTGGATTTCGCCTGATGAAGTGCTTGTTGCGGGCATTGATTCGTTGACCCAAGAAGACGTGCGGTTTGCTGACGAACTCGGCTACTGCATCAAACTTCTCGCAACGATTCAGTCTGCCGATGAAGGGCTCATTGAGGTCAGGGTTGCGCCGACCCTGATCCCCAAGACCCATGTGCTGGCCTCGGTGAGCGGGGTTTTTAATGCCATCGCGGTTCGTGGCGATGTGGTGGGAGACACGTTGTTTTATGGCCGGGGAGCGGGTCAGGACCCCACAGCCAGCTCGGTGCTCGGGGATTTGGTCGAGGCGGCTTGCGCTTTGGGAAACACGCCCCGCTGTTTTGGTTTTCGGAGTCATGAACTATATGGCAAGTGCTTGCCGCAAGGGCGGACCGTATCCAAATTTTATTTGCGATTGGCCGTGGAAGATCGACCCGGTGTTCTGGCTGCCATTGCCGGAGCCCTTGGCAAGGCTGGCATTGGCATTCTTTCCGTGATCCAACCGGGGGCTCATGAGGACGGGCCGGTTCCGCTGATTCTGATGATCCATGATGCCCAGGATGCGGCCATGCGTTCGGCGTTGGAGACGATCTCCTCGCTGGAAAGCGTGAAAGCCAATCCGGTGCTTCTGCATGTGGAGACTTTTTCATGAGCTTATTCCCGCTTCATGACCGCGGTGTGATCAGCCGCTACCGCGAATTTTTGCCAGTTGGTGAGAAGACGCCGGTGATTTCGTTGAACGAAGGCTCAACCCCCCTCATCTATTCGCCCAAGCTCAGCGAAAAGGCGGAGGCGGAGGTTTATTTGAAATACGAAGGTCTTAATCCGACTGGCTCCTTCAAGGACCGTGGTATGACCATGGCCCTGTCCAAGGCCGTCGAAGAGGGAGCGCACACCGTGCTTTGTGCTTCCACAGGAAACACCTCAGCGGCTGCCGCTGCTTATGCGGCACGCGCCTCGGTTGACTGTGCTGTTCTCCTTCCAGCCGGCAAAATTGCCTCCGGCAAACTCGTGCAAGCCTTTGCGTATGGGGCCAAGGTCATTGCCATTCGCGGGAACTTTGATGATGCCCTGCGGCTGGTTCGGGAACTCGGAGGCATGGAAGGCATGGCCATCGTGAATTCCATCAACCCCTATCGGATCGAGGGACAAAAAACCGCTTCGTTTGAGATCATTGACGAATTGGGCGACGCTCCCGATCTCCACATCCTGCCCGTTGGCAATGCCGGAAATATCACTGCCTACTGGAAGGGGTATTGTCAGTTCCAAGAATTGGGACGTTCCACCAAGTTGCCGCGCATGTCAGGATTTCAGGCGGCGGGGTCCGCACCGATCTATCATGGCCGCATTGTTGAGCAGCCGGATACCCTTGCGACGGCTATCCGCATTGGAAACCCTGCGAGTTGGCAGGGAGCCCGTGACGCGATTTCGGAAAGCCATGGTTCCATTGATATTGTGACCGATGAAGAAATTCTCTCCGCTCAAAGGTGGTTGTCATCCCATGAAGGCATCTTTGTGGAGCCTGCCAGCGCCGCTTCCGTGGCAGGGCTTTTGCGTTGCCTCGGTCCCAATCGCTGTGCCGATTGCCCGCTTCCTTCGATTCCCAAAGGTGGAAAAATCGTGCTCACGGTGACCGGTCATGGTCTGAAAGATCCCGAGGCTGTGGAACGTGGCGGTTCCGTGAACCCCTTGGCATCGGAGGCCACCAGCGAGGCGATCCGCAAACTTTTGGACCACGCCTGAACATGCCCCTCATCGTTCAAAAATTTGGAGGCACCTCGGTCGGCACGCCCGAAAAAATACTTAGCGCCGCCAAACGAATTCTGGCCACCCAACAGGAGGGCAATGATGTGGTTACGGTCGTTTCTGCCATGTCGGGGGTCACAGACGGCCTAATCAAGTTGGCCAAGCAGGTCTCTCCCAGCCCTTCCGACCGTGAGATGGACGTGCTGCTCTCGACCGGGGAACAGACCACCATCGCGCTGGTCGCCATGGCCATCAATGCCATGGGCGGGCGGGCGATCTCCCTCACCGGAGCCCAAGCCGGCATCCGAACCGATGGCATTCACACCAAAGCCAAAATCGCGAACATCTCACCGCGTCAAATCCGAGCGCATCTGCGGGAAGGATATATTTGTATTGTGGCGGGGTTTCAGGGCCAGACGGTGTCCGGTCAGATCACCACGCTGGGCCGTGGCGGGTCGGACCTCACCGCCATCGCCATCGCCGCAGCCCTTCGCGCTCAGAATTGTGAGATCTACACGGATGTGGATGGGATATACACTTGTGACCCACGGATTGTTGCCAACGCCCAAAAGATCGATCAGATTGCGTATGATGAACTTTTGGAAATGGCGAGTTCCGGGTCCAAGGTCATGCAGTCGCGCTCGGTCGAATTCGCAAAAAAATTTGGCGTGCCGTTTGAGGTTCGCAGCAGCTTTAACAACAATCGTGGAACCCTCGTGAAAGAAGAAACACTCGGACTCGAAACCGTCGTCGTTCGTGGCGTGTCGGTGGAACGCAACCAGGCCAAAGTCACCATCGCCAATGTGCCCGACAAACCGGGCGCGGCCTCTCGCATATTCACGGCCCTTGCCGACGCTCACGTCGTGGTGGACGTGATTGTGCAGAATGTCTCGGTCAGCGGCTCAACCGATATTTCTTTCACGCTGAATCGTGACGAACTGGAAAAGCTGGGTGCCGTGCTGGATCGCGTGGTGGCCGAGGTGGGAGCAGGCACGATCACCAAGAGGGAAGGCATTGCAAAGCTCAGCGTGGTTGGCATTGGCATGCGGTCTCATTCAGGGGTGGCGGCCCGTCTTTTTGAAGCCCTCGGCAATGGCGGTGTGAACATTCAAATGATTTCCACCTCCGAGATAAAAATTGCTGTGATCATCGATGAAGACAAAATTGAGTTGGCAGCCAATCTTGCCCACGAGGCATTCGGTCTCGGTGGCTGACCTGGCAAGCAGGCCCGCACCATGAAACACGCAGCGGCAGCCCTCTGTGCTCTGGGAATTCTGGCTGCTCAGTTGTTTTATGGCGGACTGTTCCGTCAGGTGTTTGCCATACCCGGCTTGGTGGCTGTGGGGGTTGCTGGTCTTTTTGCCGGATGGGTGCTTTTTCAGCGTGTTCGATCTGCCCCTCGGGCTCTGGCTGTCGGGTTAACGATGGGATTCGCGGGCTGGCTCTTATGGCGCATTTCCTCCGCAGCCCCCACCTTGGAAACGCAGTCCCTTTTTCAACTCGTTCTGGCCTGCCTGACCGCCTACCTCGTTTTTGCCACGATCGCCACATCGGCCAAATCTCGACTGATCTTTTTTTGTGTCCTGTTTCTGGCCGCGCTAATCCAAGCGACCTTGGGCGGGTATCAATTTATCAACAAGCTTCCGACGATGCCATTTCCATGGGCCTCCGAGGTTCTTCGATATTATTATGACGATCGGCTCGGCTCACGGGCCCATGGCTTTTTTATCAATGGGAACCACTTGGCATGGTTTCTAAATGTGGCGGGACTCGCCGCCTTGTCTGCCGCCTGCTGGGCACGTTGGTCAGCCTGGGCGAGGATCTTGGCTCTTTATGTGGCGGCGGTTTGTTTTGCAGGGTGCCTACCCACTCTGAGCCGGGGAGGTTTTGTTGGGCTGGCTGCAGGTCTGAGTGTGTTCCTGCTTCTAAGCGGTTTTGCGCTGGCCTACGGTGCCGGGGGGCGGCGGATCGCAGCTCTACTCACCCTGATGGCAGGCGCTATGATTGCCTGCGGATCGGCGTGGTTTGTGTTTTCGGAAAGCTCCACCGTCCAGGCTCGGTTGGCGCTGCTCACGGAGGACACCTACCGTCCAGAAATCTTCCAATCCGCCCGGCGGCTCTTTGAAACCTCTCCAATCCTGGGCGCTGGTGCCGGGAGCTTTAAGGAAGCCGCGCGTACGTACCGCGAGACTCCGACTCAGGCGGATGATATTTTTGCTCATAATGACTGGTTGCAAATCTTGGCGGAGTTCGGGTTTCCTGCTTTTGTTTTACTCATCCTGCTTGTTCTTGTTCACTTTTCCAGCGGAGTGCAGGGCTTGTCTCATCACCTGACAAGGCACATGTCCGTCAGCATTGGCGCTTCCAGCAATGGCGTCGCTGTTCACATTGCAGCCCTTTCAGCCTTGGTGGCCTGTGCCGCCCATTCGTTGTTTGATTTTAACATGCAAATTCCGGCGAATGCCCTCCTCGCGGCCGCCTGCGCCGGAATGTTGGCCAATCCTGGGTTTCACGAGGAGTCTCGGCACCCCCTGCCAAACCTTTTTTTCAGGCTGTGCTGTGTGGTCAGCGTGGCGGCCTCTCTTTGGCTGCTTGGGTTCGTGGCCCTTTCTTCATCCGCCCAGCGGCAGCACCTTGCCGTTGAAAACGATTTTTACTCGGGGCGCTATGACTCTGCCATTGATCGTGCCACCGCGTTTTTGAGCTTGGAGCCCCAGAACTACGACATCCGACTTCTTCGAGCCCGAGCCCATCTTGATCGCTCCCTTGCCCAGCGGGACTTGACTCTCAAACTGAGAGACACCGAGGCGGCACGCTCTGATTTTGAGGCGGCGGCCCAGCTCCGGACATTGGATGTTTACCATCAGCTTGGACTGGCCAGAGCTTTGGGCCGTTTGGGGGCCATGGAGGCATCAGAAAATGCCGCTTCCGACTCCATCGCACGACATCCCCTTTCTTACGGTGGCTACCAAGTGCTCGGGCAAGTGCTTCAAGCACGAGGAGAAGACGCCGAAGCACTTCGCTTTTACGTCATTTCGAGCGCACTTCCCAACTCAGAAACTTCATGGGATTTTCTCCGTGCGTTACAAAAAAAGATCAAGGATCAGCAGCAAAAGTGAGCGCTTTTGTCCGAAGAGAATCAAAACTTTTTTGAATCCAGTTCTTGCAACCCACTGCCCAGACAGATACTTAGAAACGCATGCTAGCCAAACCTACGACCCGCCAAGCTCATACCGCATCGCTCTCCGTCGCTGTTCTCCTTGGAATTTTTGCGCTTGAGGCCAATGCTCAACCCCGTGGTTTCCAATTTTGGGGAGCCCCGCCACCGTCAGATTTTAGCACCAACTTGGGAGACCAAGTGATTGAAGAGGACACGGATGGCATTGATTTCGGCATTTTCTCCCGCAAACCCTTTCGCTTCACATTTTCCGTGCGTCAAGGTTGGGACAGCAACGTTTTCACCACAAGAAACAATCCCCAGAGCAGCTTTTACACAAACTTTGGTGCGGGCATTTCCTATGATTTCGGAAGTCCCCGCCTTCAGCTTCGCAGTAGTCTCGGCGGTGGCCTCACGTACTACTATAATCGCGGCGATGACCCAATCGATTGGAACGGTATCTTCAGCCTCGGTGCCACTTACCAAGCCACTCCACGCTTGACGCTCACCATTGACACCAGCACGGCTTATCTTTCGCAACCGGATCTCACCATCATCGGTGCCACCAACCGGGTCGATGGCGATTACCTCTACTCGAACACCTACCTTGCAGCCGAATATCAATGGTCGGAAAAATTCTCGACGGTCACCAGCTATCGTTTCGGTGTCTTTTATTATGTCGAAGATAATCTCAACGACAACCAAGGCCGGATCGAACAAACCATCTCCCAATCTGGACGCTGGCTGATTCTTCCCAAAACCACCGGCATTGTAGAATACCGGCTCAACCCTGTAACATATTTTAATGCGGATTTAGACTCCCTGGGCAACTTCTTCCTCATTGGCGTGGATCAAGTCTTCAACCCCCGCCTCACATGGAATGCCAGGGTTGGTGCCGAATTGCGATTCAACGACAACCCGGTCGATGGCCAGTCCACGTATCTCGGTCCCTACATGGAAAGCAACCTCACTTATCAATTCGGCCCCGCCTCAACCATCGGCTGGTTGATGCGGTATGGCACGGAAGCTTCCGGCATCAACAACGTCACACAGAGGCAGACCTTCCGCACAGGCCTCGTGGTCAGCCACGCATTCACCCGCCGCCTATCCGCTAACTTCTCCACAAACTGGCTGATCAACTATTATGATCAACAGGATGTGATCCCCTCCTTCACTGAAAACATTGTGGACTTCTCGCTTGGCCTGAATTTCATGGTAAACCGCTTCATGTCCCTGAGCGCAGGCTATCAATACACGATCGACATTGCTCCAGATGCTCCTGAGCGCGAATACAACCGCAGTGTGGCCTGTGTTGGTGCGAATTTCTCGTTCTGAAAATTTCATCTTTCGATCAATCCGGGTTGCTCAG
>JBGTLQ010000161.1:0-11127 GCA_041744075.1 Terrimicrobiaceae bacterium | reverse complement strand
GGGATTGGCGGACAGAGCTTGGAAGACGGAGGGATCGAGATAGTCCGTTGCTGCATAGTTCATTAATAAGTAAGGAGTGTTGAGGGCCACATTTAATTCGGTTGTGATGAGGAACTCTGTGCCCCCCAAATCAACAAAATTTCCACTTGTGAAGATCGCAGTGTCATTAAAGCCCCCGAGCGTGTAAGCCAACCGGCCGTCCTGCCAATTAAGGTTGGAGGGGAGTGCCAACTGAGCTATGGGAGCCAACACGCCACCAAGCAAATTTACCTCGCCTGGGCCATCACCGAGTGCAAGCAGGGAGCCTGTTCGAAGGATTCCGGAGTTGATGGTGGTGCCCCCGGTGTAGGTATTGGTGCCACTAAGAAGGAGAACGCCATCATTGGGACCTGAGAAATTAATTCCACCGTTTGTAATGGTGGAACTGATTTCAAGATCCACATCGTTTTCATTTCCGTTGACGGTTATGTCCACGATGCCGCCATCAAGATCAAGTGTCCCATTTGCTATGAGAGCACCAAACCCGAAGATGGGCGGGGGCATTGGGGAAAAGATATTTAAGAAATTGATCTCATTCTGGACTGTCAGAACGCCAGCCGGTCCGATATCGACGCGTACGGAGTTGGGATTGAAGTTAGCGAATAGGCTGAGGGTGTCTACTGTTTGATTAAATCCGTCCATGTTAAAAAGGGCATTTCCAAGGCCATTCTCAAAACCAACGAAAAGATCTGTTCCCGGAGCAATCGCATTATCAATGCCCAAGGTCAGAGTGCCATCACGAATGACCGTTCCTCCGGTGTAAGTATTGCTGTTGGTAAGCGTCATTTCCCCCGTGCCAATTTTCCAGAGCCGCCCATCGACGCCGGCAATAATTCCGTCAAACGCAAAATCGGTGTCATCGTCCCCAACAAATAAAAATCCGCCGTTAATAAGAACGCTGCCAGACCCCGTCAACGATCCAATCGACTGGCTGAGATTGACATCCAAAACGCCGTTGATATCCACAAAATGCCGACTGGTGCTGCTCAATGCCAGGTTGTTTACTCCGCTGAGCGTGCCCTCATAAATATTGGTCTGTCCAGTGTATGTGTTTGTCCCAAGTCCGAGTGTCTGCCTGATCATCAGCGTTCCGGTTCCTTCCTTGGTGATGCCGCCGGAGCTGAGGTCCACCCGTCCGAGTTGGATGTCTCCCGCGCCACCCACGGTGAGGTTTTCATTTCCATTATTATTTATGATTCCTCCGAGGATGTTCAAATCACCGGCATCGGACTGGATGCGAGCGTCCGAATCCAGTTGAACCAATCCGCCCCACTCATTGTTTCCAGAAATATTTCGAAGAGCCCCGTTGCCCCCGATGCCGTCCCCATTAATTGTGAGAAATTCCTCACCTACTGTAATACCGCCTTCAATCTCAAGTGTTGCGCCTGCTGAAACCGCAGTTGAGCCCACGATTGACCCCAAGGCTGATGCGTTTTGAATGTTAAGCGTTCCTGTGAGAACCCTCGTTGTGCCCTCGTATGTGTTGGCTCCAATCAGTATCGTTTTGCCGGTACCTTGCTGTATCACTTGCGTGTTACCAACGCCGGAAATGATCGGCGCGAAGGTGATTTCGTCGGTTTGGTAGAAATTTAATATGCCTTGGCCTCCGCCCGTGCCGAGGGTAACGCCTGCGGCTTGCAAGACACCAGCCGTTGAACCGCCGCCCGTGTCTCCGATGTTGAGTTCGCCGATTGAATCAGCGAGTTGGCCGAGAATGAGGTTACCCGTCCCGCCATCGACCGACAACGTGCCCCCGTCAATGAGCCTGACCTCCCCGGAACCCCCATTCCTCCCTGCGGTGATTGTTGCTGTGCTAACCAGAGCATTGCTTGAAATACTGAGAAATCCCGTGGCTGAATCACCAGATCCGATCAGTATTTGGGAGTCAATCGTCAGCTCCGCCCCGGCTCCTTGTAGCGTTACTGCCCCAGTTGTGATTCCTATTGCAATGAACAAATTCTCAGCCTCGCCTACATCACCCACAAATAGCCTCGCAGTCCCACCATTAACAACTAAGGCATCCGATGCGTTGGTGGGAACACCATTGTCCCAGTTGCCGGGCACCAGCCAGGCATCCGATCCAGCGGTCCAAAAGGTACTCTGTGCCGGGCTTTTCCCGACGAGGAAGAACGTGAAGAAGAGGGCGAGGAGAGATGTTTGGGCTTTCATCACGCGGGCTTTTTACAGAACAAAAATAATAATTGGAAGAAAAAAGCATCCAAATTGTTTTCAAGAACGTTTTTTGGTCAGAGACAGCGCGTGAAGCGTGCAAATACAAAGTTTTTGCGGGGATGAGGGCATCGAAAAACGTTCCGTTTTCCGCTACGTCATTTGACTTGTATCGCGACCTGCTATTTTTTCACACTGAGTGTGATGGGGTGCTTCCGCTCAATCCAGTCCTCAATCGGGACATTGTGCAGAAGGTGTTCACGAATGATTCTCTCGCATCGTTGTGGCGTCACTTTTCCATACCAGATTCCATCCGGATAAACAACCATCCATGGCCCACTTGAGCAAATTCGAAGACACGCTGCCTTTGTTCGCATCGCTGGAATACCAAGGGCTTTTAGCTGGCTTTTGAGAACCTCCCAAGTTGCCAGACCTTCCGACGTCTGACAGCAGTCAGGTCCAACGCACAAAAAGACATGACGGGTGCTGCTTTCAAGTCCCATTTTGGCAAAGCCAGCATCAATCTCAGATTTTTCGTTCATAGCTTTCCCGGTGGCAAAACCTCATTTAGTCCATCAGGTCTGCTGGCAATGAAAGAATTCTGACTTCTGCGCATTAGGCGCAATAAATTAATGCGGCTCTGAACGGGATCTTATGATTCCGAACCGAAGTCCTCACCCACTTGGTAGCGGGTGAAGCGGCGGATCACGATATTTTCGCCAAGCTCCGTAATTTTGGAACTGACGAGATCCTTGACGCTAAGGTCAGGGTTTTTGATGAAGGCCTGTTCGAGCAGGCAAATCGTGCTGTAAAATTTATCAATCTTTCCATCAACGATTTTATCAACAATATTGGCGGGCTTGCCAACAACCTGAGCGGCAAAGATCTCACGTTCTGCGGCAATCAGCTGCTCGGGTACCTGATCGCGTGAGACGTAGAGTGGGTGTGATGCCGCGATGTGAAGGGTGATATCTTTCACAAGGTCGCGGAAGTTATCGTTTTTGGCAACAAAATCGGTCTCGCAGTTGATCTCGACCAGAACCCCAACTTTTCCTTGAAGGTGGATGTAGGAAGCCACAGTGCCTTCTTTGGCAGCGCGGGAAGCCTTTTTTCCGGCTGACGCGATACCTTTTTTCCTCAAAAGCTCTTCGGCTTTGGTGAGGTCACCCCCGGTTTCATCAAGGGCTTTTTTACAGTCCATCATTCCGGCGTTGGTTTTTTCGCGGAGTTCTTTGACTTGAGCGGGTGTGGTTGCAGACATTTGGGAAAGAGTGGGTTGGTTAGTTAGTTCGGTGAATTGGAATTAGGAAAAATTAGCGAAAGGGTGACAGTCCTGTGCTTTGGCGGCGTTGGTCTGGCCGTCTCTTATCGGCAAAGACCAAAGACTCAGTAAGAAAGTCTATTCTGCGACAGCGTCCAACTCTGTCGGTGCTGCACCTTTGGCGCCTGCTCCTTGTGCACGCACAATACCGTCAACGAGTTTCTGAAGCACCACGCGAATGGATCGGATGGCGTCATCATTCCCGGCGATGGGGTAGGTGATGCGATCAGGGTCGCAGTTGGTATCCACGATGGCAACAACGGGAATTTTGAGACGGGTCGCCTCGGCCACGGCGATTTCCTCGCGGTTGGTGTCAATGATCACAATCGCGTCGGGCAAGCGATCCATGTCGAGCACACCTTCGAGATTCTGACGGAGCTTCACTGCTTCGCGCCTTAGAGCCGATGCTTCCTGTTTGTTCAGCTTGGCAAAGTCTGCTGTCTTTTCCCGGGCTTCAAAATCACGGAGCCTTGCGACGCTCTTGCGGATGGTGGCAAGGTTGGTGAGCGTGCCTCCCAGCCAACGATGGCTGACAAAGTGCTGGCCTGTGGCGGTGGCTGCTTCTTTGATGGCTCCCTGAGCCTGTTTTTTGGTTCCCACGAAGAGGACCTTGCCACCGCCCTTGACGATGTTCCCGAGGAAATCCGAGGACGCTGCCAACTGGTCCACGGTCATGGCCAAGTTGATAATGTATATCGAGTTTTTCTCTTCGAGAATGTAATCCTTCATTTTAGGATTCCATCGTTTGGTTTGGTGTCCGTAGTGGACACCAGCTTCGAGCAGTTCGGTCATGATTTCGGTTAAGGCAGAGGACATAGCGATAAACCCTTGGTTTCTAATGGGAATGGAAAATTAGCGCAACACTCGTGTTGAAAAATAATCCAGAGAGCATGAGAAACTGGGATAATGAGTAGGCGCGGTTCAACCCGCGACTTGTTGGGTTTCGGTTGAGGTTTCTTCGGGTTCAGGGAGCGGGAGGGCATCGCCGACTGGCACGATATTGATATCGCGGTTGATCGGGAATCCTGTGCCCGCTGGGATGAGGTGACCCATGATGACATTTTCTTTGAATCCGCGCAGGCGGTCCACACGGCCCAGCGTGGCGGCTTCGGTGAGAATGCGGGTGGTGTCCTGGAAGGATGCTGCTGAGATGAAACTGTCGGTCTCCAGAGACGCCTTGGTGATACCAAGGAGCACGGGAGTGGCTTCGGCGGGTTTACCACCTTTGGCAACAATTTCTTGGTTGACGGTCTCAAATTGCAAGCGGTCCACTTGGTCACCCCAAAGGAGGGAGGTATCACCGGGATCGGAGATTTTCACCTTGCGGAGCATCTGACGCACAATGATTTCAATGTGTTTGTCATTGATCTCCACACCTTGGGCGCGATAGACGTCCTGCACTTCGTTCAGGAGATGTTCCTGCAATTCATGCGGTCCGCAGACTTCAAGAATTTCGTGAGGAACAACTGGGCCTTCCGTGAGTTGCTGGCCTTTTTTGACCGAGTCTCCCTTGAAAGCAATGATGTGCTTGGAGAGCGGGATGAGGTGTTCCTCTTCCGCACCCGTGTTCGGATCGGTGACCACGAGGCGGCGTTTGCCGCGGACGGTTCCTCCGATGTCCACCACACCATCGATCTTTGCGATTTCGGCTGCATCTTTGGGACGGCGGGCTTCAAAGAGCTCGGCCACACGCGGAAGACCGCCGGTGATGTCCTTGGTTTTTGCGATCTTACGCGGAGTCCTCGCCAAGCGGGTGCCGGCGGTGATTTTCTGGCCTTCTTTGACTTCAATATGCGCTCCTGATGGGATCGAGTATTGGGCAAGGATTTCTTTGCTTTCGCCCACTAAGAGAATCTGAGGATGCAGATCTTCTTTGTGTTCGATCACGACAGTGCCCATAACACCGGTGGCAGCATCCACCTCACGGCGAATGGTGACACCTGGAATCATATCACGGAATTCGATTTTTCCTGATTTCTCGGTGATAATCGGCACGTTGTAAGGATCCCATTGGATGAACTCCTGGCCTTTTTTAACAACCGATTCATCAGCCGCAGAGATCACGGAACCGATGACAATATTGTAGCTTTCCAATTCACGTCCGTCCTTGCCGTGGATGCTTGCGGTTCCATTTTTGTTGAGAACAACAAACGTGCCATCGGTGGCTTGCACGACCTTGAGCTCGTTGAAGCGAAGGGTTCCTTCGTTCTTGGCTTTGACGCTGGGTTGTTTGAAGGTCTGACTCGCTGTGCCACCCACGTGGAAGGTACGCATGGTGAGCTGGGTGCCGGGTTCGCCGATCGATTGGGCAGCGATGATTCCTACCGCTTCGCCAAGATTGATGGGAAGACCATTCGACAGACTGCGACCGTAACAACATCCGCAGATTCCACGTTTGGTTTCGCAGGTGAGGGCGGACCGGATTTTGAGCTGTTCGATGCCAACGGTTTCGAGGGCAGCGGCTGTCTCTTCGTCGATGAGTTGACCAGCTTTGAGAAGCGGTTTGCCAGTGACAGGATCCTTGATCGTTTCGCAGCTGGTGCGTCCGATGATACGAGTTGGCAAGCTGACAACTTCCTCGTCGCCTTGATAGATCGGGCGCACGACGATGCCGTTGACCGTTCCGCAATCGTGTTCAGTGATGATGACATCCTGAGCGGCGTCCACGAGTTTGCGGGTGAGGTAACCGGAATCCGCAGTTTTGAGAGCGGTGTCGGCAAGACCCTTGCGAGCTCCGTGCGTTGAGATGAAATATTCCAACACCGAGAGGCCTTCGCGGAAGTTTGAGATGATCGGGCGTTCGATGATTTCACCAGAGGGCTTGGCCATCAAACCACGCATGCCGGCAAGCTGTTTGATCTGGGTCCGGTTTCCACGGGCACCAGAATCGACCATCATAAAGACGGTGTTCATCTCGCGTTTGCCATCATTGTGTTCAAGCGTGCGGAACAACGCATTGGCAAGTTCCTCGCCCGTGTGGGTCCAGATATCCTGCACTTTGTTTTTGCGTTCTCCGTCCGTGATAATTCCTCGGCGGTATTGTTTCTCCACCTCGGCGATTTCTTTGTAAGCCTTGGCGATTTGGGCCTGCTTCTCCTCGGGAATCGTCATATCGGAAATACCAATGGAGATACCAGCGCGGGTTGCAGAACGGAAACCAAGTTCCTTGAGGAGATCGAGGGTTTCCACCGTCTTGGCCTGGCCAACCGCGCGGTAACAACGCCAGATGACATCCGAGAGTTGTTTCTTACCGCAGACTTTGTTGTAAAAGCCAAGTTCTTCGGGCCAGATCTGATTGAAGATCACGCGGCCTGCTGTGGTTTCAAGGATTTTGACTTCCTTATTTCCATAGACGGTATCGCGCCCAAAATCCGGGTTTTTGAAGCGGATGCGTGTGTGCGTGCGTACGGCCTTTTCAGAGATCGCGAGTTCAACTTCGGAAGCCTCTGCGAAGAGTGGCATACGCAGATCTTTGCGGGCATCTTCGCCGCGGGGATTCTGAGTCAGGTAGTAACAGCCGAGCGGAATATCCTGCGAAGGCGTGGTCACTGGCTTTCCGCTGGATGGCGAGAAGATGTTGTTTGTTGCCAACATGAGAAGACGAGCTTCCATCTGGGCTTCCACGGAAAGAGGGACGTGAACGGCCATCTGATCGCCGTCAAAGTCCGCATTGTAAGCGGTACAAACCAATGGGTGGATACGAATCGCTTCGCCTTCGATGAGTTGAGGCTCGAAAGCCTGGATCGACAAACGGTGCAGGGTAGGGGCACGGTTCAAGAGAACCGGATGACCTTTTGTCACTTCGTCAAGGATGTCCCAGACTTCTGGTGTTTGTTTCTCAATGAGCTTTTTGGCGCTGCGCACGGTGTGCACATGGCCCTGCTCTTTGAGGCGGCGGATGATGAATGGTTCAAACAAAACGAGAGCCATCTTTTTCGGCAGCCCGCATTGGTTGAGCTTCAATTCCGGACCGATCACGATGACCGATCGCCCAGAGTAATCCACGCGTTTGCCGAGAAGGTTCTGACGGAAGCGACCGCCTTTGCCTTTGAGCATGTCGGAGAGGGACTTCAAAGGACGGTTGGCTGCACCGGCGACGGCGCGGCCATGACGTCCATTGTCAAACAGGGCATCAACAGCTTCTTGGAGCATCCGCTTTTCATTGCGGATGATAACCTCTGGCGTTTTGAGCTGCAGGAGCGTTTTGAGACGGTTGTTGCGGTTGATGACACGACGATACAGATCATTGAGATCTGACGTGGCAAAACGGCCGCCTTCAAGGGGCACCAACGGACGAAGGTCCGGAGGAATGACGGGAAGCACGTTCAGGATCATCCACTCTGGACGAGTGTGCGAGGTAGTAAATCCTTGGACCAGCTTGAGCCGCTTGGCGAGCTTCTTGCGGAGCTGCTTGCTGCGGGTGTTGACCATTTGCTCTTCAATGTCGTCATTCAACTTTTTAAGGTCGAGAGACTCCATGAGCTTGTGAATGGCTTCGGCACCCATGCCGGCAACAAACGAGTCACCGAATTGTTCTTCCGCTTCACGCAGTTCGGCTTCCGTGAGAAGCTGGCAGCGTTCGAGAGGGGTGTTACCTGGATCGATAACGATGGAATCTTCGTAATAGATGACGCGTTCGAGTTGGCGGCTGGTCATATCCAGCATGAGGCCAATGCGGGACGGCATGCACTTATAGAACCAGATGTGAGAAACAGGAACGGCAAGATCAATATGGCCCATGCGCTCACGGCGGACGCGGGAGAGTGTGACTTCGACACCGCAGCGGTCGCAGATCACGCCTTTGAATTTGATGCGCTTGTATTTTCCGCAGGAACATTCCCAGTCACGGGTTGGCCCGAAAATACGTTCGCAGAACAAACCGCCTTTTTCGGGCTTGAACGTGCGGTAATTGATCGTCTCGGGATTTTTGACTTCACCCTTGCTCCAGCTGCGGATGGAATCCGGAGAGGCGACGGTGATTGCGACTTCGTCGAACCCGGGTTCGCGCTGGTCGCCGAAGGTTTCTGCGATATTGACCTGTTTCATGATAATTGAGTGCTCTTAGTTACTTAGTGTTGTGGTCGATTGGGATCAGGCGGCTGCGATGTCGGTGAAGGTGGGTTCTTTGCCACCAACCCGGACGTCCAAACCGAGGCCTTTCATTTCCTTGATAAGGACATTGAAGGATTCTGGAATCCCGGCTTCGAGCGAGTTGTCGCCTTTGACGATGGACTCGTAAATGCGGGTGCGTCCCTGCACGTCATCGGATTTGACGGTGAGCAGTTCCTGAAGCGTGTAGGCGGCACCATAAGCTTCGAGGGCCCAGACTTCCATTTCCCCAAAGCGCTGGCCGCCGTATTGGGCTTTGCCGCCCAGGGGTTGCTGCGTGACCAAGCTGTAAGGACCAACCGCGCGGGCATGGATTTTGTCCGCCACAAGGTGACCAAGTTTCAGCATGTAAATGATGCCGACAACCACCTGTTGGTCAAACGCCTCACCGGTTCTTCCGTCATAAACAGTCGATTTACCGGTTTCGGTGACCCATGTGTAATTTTCTTTTTTGCCGGCCTCGCGAAGGAATTCGATGATTTTTTCTTCAGGGATACCGTCAAACACGGGAGTGGCGACTTTGAATCCAAGGGCTTTGGCAGCGATCCCCAAATGGGTTTCGAGAACCTGTCCCACATTCATTCGGCTTGGCACCCCAAGAGGGTTCAAGACGATGTCCACAGGGGTTCCGTCGGCCATGAATGGCATGTCTTCCTCGGGAACAATTTTGGCGACAACACCTTTGTTTCCGTGTCGGCCGGCCATCTTGTCACCGACCGAAAGCTTACGCTTGCTGGCGACATAGACTTTGACCTGTTTGATGATGCCAGGATCCACGTCGTCTCCGCTTTCGACACGTCCGAGGTTTTGTTCTTTCTCGTTTTCGAGATCC
Organism: Terrimicrobiaceae bacterium; assembly: GCA_041744075.1. GTDB lineage: Bacteria > Verrucomicrobiota > Verrucomicrobiia > Chthoniobacterales > Terrimicrobiaceae > JAJTZA01. The sequence goes on along the minus strand of JBGTLQ010000161.1, from coordinate 1,657 downwards.
ACAAAGCGGTGCTCGAATTGTCCGATGATTTCGCGGATTTTGTTGCGAATCGGGCTCGGATCGATCTCGACATGGTCATAGACGCTGGCGAGTTTGCGAAGCAATTGTTTGGTGATCTTGCGATTCGCGGGGATGATGATTTCGCCGGTCTGCGCGTTCACAACATCCAAGGGAATTTTTTCGTTGAGAAGAATGTTGGAAAGCGAAGCGGTGAGTTGTTCGTGCAACTCGTCCTTGCGCTTCTTGTTGTCCTCCAAAATCATCTTCTGCTGGCGCTTGGATTCGGTGGGCGTCATTTTGGCGCGGGCGACTTCCTTTTTCGAGGAGACTTTCACATCCATAACGATCCCATAAGTGCCCGAGGGGACGGTGAGGGAGGTGTCTTTCACGTCAGCCGCTTTTTCGCCGAAGATGGCGCGCAGGAGGCGTTCTTCAGGAGCCAATTCGGTTTCGCTTTTTGGTGTGATTTTGCCAACGAGGATATCGCCGGGTTTGACTTCGGCACCGATGCGGATAACACCATCGGTTCCAAGATTTCCCAGGGCTTCTTCGCTAACATTTGGAATATCACGTGTGATTTCTTCGGGACCGAGTTTGGTGTCACGTGCTCCGATCTCAAATTCATCAATGTGGATCGAGGTATAAATATCCTCTTTGACCACACGTTCGGAGATCATGATCGCATCTTCGAAGTTGTAACCGTTCCATGGCATGAAGGCCACAAGCACATTGCGGCCAAGTGCCACTTCACCATTGTCGGTGCAGGGACCATCAGCGATCACATCACCAAGCTTGATAGCCTGGCCTTTTTTGACGATTGGCTTTTGGTTGATGCATGTGCTTGCGTTCGAACGCATGAACTTACGAAGTTCATAAACATGGACTCCCGCCTCTGTGTCAGTTTTGATTTTTTTCTTACCTTCGGGAAGTTCGCCATCCTTAGTAATAATGATATGGCTGCCAGTGACCGAGGCCACTTTGCCTGCGGATTCGGAGACAATGACGGCCTTGGAATCACGAGCTACGCGGCCTTCAAGACCGGTGCCAATAATTGGTGCATCAGAGATCAGCAGAGGCACCCCTTGGCGTTGCATGTTCGATCCCATGAGCGCACGGTTGGCATCATCATGTTCCAAGAACGGAATCAAGCCAGCTGCGACAGAAACCAACTGCTTCGGTGAGACATCCATGTATTGGAGTTTTTCGGGCTCCACTTCCACGAAGTCGCCACGATAGCGGGCAGAAACCTTCTCTTCCGTGAACTTGTTGTTGCTGTCAACGGGTGCGTTGGCCTGGGCAATGTAGAAAATCTCGTCGCGATCACCGCTCAAGTATTCGATATCCTCAGTCACTCGACCATTGATAACCTTACGATAAGGGGTCTCGATGAAGCCGAACTCGTTAACTCGGGCAAATGTGCTGAGTGAGCTGATCAGACCGATGTTTGGACCTTCAGGAGTCTCAATCGGACAAATACGTCCGTAGTGAGAAGGATGAACGTCGCGAACCTCGAAGCCCGCACGATCACGGCTCAGACCTCCTGGTCCAAGGGCCGAAAGACGGCGTTTGTGGGTCAGCTCCGAAAGCGGGTTTGTCTGATCCATGAACTGACTAAGCTGAGAACGTCCGAAGAAGTCGCGAACAACGAGATCGACAA
>JBGTLQ010000160.1:0-22070 GCA_041744075.1 Terrimicrobiaceae bacterium | reverse complement strand
TCAGCACCGGGGCACCTATGTGAATTCCATTCCGGATTCGCGCAACTACTACAATTCCTATTCTGGGTACTACGACGAGTTGGTGTGGGCCGCAGCTTGGCTCTATCGGGCCACAGGGGAGAACCACTATCTGATCAAAGCCGAGTCGCTTTACAACCAGCACTTCGCCGGGGCCAGTCAACGATGGACGCACTCATGGGATGGCAAAATCAATGGAGCTGCCGTGCTGCTCGCCCAGCTCACTGGCAAGGAAGTCTATAAAACTGCCACACGCAACTGGCTCGATTTTTGGACTGTGGGATCTGGCGGTCGTAAAATCCAATACACCCCTGGTGGTTTGGCCTGGCTGGATCGCTGGGGATCCCTGCGGTATTCCGCAAACACAGCCTTCTTGGCCTTTGTTTATGCGGACAGAGTGGGGGACGTCGGCACGCGGTATCGTGACTTTGCGAAATCCCAAATCAATTACATGCTTGGATCGAATCCCGGACAACGCAGCTATGTGGTCGGATTTGGCAACAATCCTCCCCGCAATCCGCACCACCGCGCAGCCCACGGCTCAACCGCAAACAATATCAACAACCCGGCTAATAACCGTCACATCCTCTATGGAGCCTTGGTGGGAGGACCATCCGAGCCAAATGACACGGCATACTCCGATGACCGCACCAACTATGTGACCAACGAGGTCGCCATGGATTACAATGCAGGCTTCACCGGAGCATTGGCCCGGATGGTCTCTGAGTTTGGCGGTCAGCCACTTCCGAACTTTCCATAGGACGATGTGAGAATCAAAGGTGGATCGGGCTATCCCTGGCGCGATGGGTATGCACTCGATGCGAAGCCGCCTTTTGAAAAGTGCCGCTTCGCGGGAACTACAGCCATCGCGCCCGGAGGTCACGATCCACCACGGTTTCTGCTCACATAAAAAAACAACCCGGAGGCGTTGACCGCCTCCGGGTTGTTTGATTTTGAATGGGCTCGAGAAAGCGTCAGGCTTTTTCGGTGGGCTCGGTCACTTCTTCAACCGCGGGAGCGGCTGGTTTTGAAGCGCGGCCTGTGGATTTTTTGGCCTTGGGTGTTTTTTTTGCCGTTTTGTCGCGGCGTTTGATTTCGACCTCATCCGTGAGAACAATGCGAATATGGCTGGTGCGCTTGCGGATCGGGCCGGCGCTTCCGCGGGCCTTGGGAACAAAACGTTTGGCGGTTGGGCCTTCGCCAACAACGGCTTCTTTGACGGTGAGGGTATTCACAGCAAGGTTGTTGTTGTTTTCTGCATTGGCGACGGCGCTTGCCAGTGTTTTGCGCACGAGCTCAGCTGCCTTTTTTGGCACAAATTTGAGGAGGTCCAAGGCGTCGGTGGCGGGAAGGCCTTGGATTTCCCGCGTGACTTCGCGGGCTTTGAACGCGCTGATTCGCGCGAAGCGATAGGTGGATGTGACCTGCATGGTGTGTTTGGTTTTGGTTATTGTTTGGTGTCCACCCTTAGGCGGTCACCGGATTTGATTGGGTTCTTTTCGTTCTCAAGACTTTGGATAATTGCTCCGCAAATGCGCTCACGCACATCCACCACCCGGACTTCGCCCACGCGTTTGTTGTCGCGCCAGACCTGAAAGGGCATGCCAACTCTGACGCCGTGACGAGCTCCCACATTTGAGATCACCAAGGAAAGCTCCGCTTTGGTGTCAATGACCATCGCGTCAGTGAGCGTGGCTTCGACGGCATCCGGGCTGGAGGCCGAGGCCGCTCCGAGGACTTCGTTGGTCTTTCGAATTTGGGTCTCCAAGTTCATTCGGATTTGAGGATCGGTAGCTTCCGAATTAGCAATCAGGATCTGCACGGTTTCCGAGAGCTGAATGAGTTGGTTTCTGTGGGCTTCGAGTTGTTCTTGGGCGATGCGGAGGTCTCGGACAGCTGACACAAGTCGCTGTTCGAGTTTGCCGGGATCGCCGCCAAGTCCGGGAACTCCCAGCGCTTCGAGCCGAAGGGAAAGTTCGTTGGCCTGACGCTTAAAGACCTCGGCTTCGCTATTCGAGAGAGCCAGGCTGTCAGTGAGGGACTTGATCGTTGATCGGAGCAGGAGGATTTGTTCCTGCGACTGATCATTCCGTTCCCGTTTCATCGGGATCGGTTCAAGAATGGGCAATGGGATGGTGATCCCCTCGGCAAGAGGGGATGTCGTATCCAAGTCTGTCAAAGATCTGTCGCCTTGTGAAAACGCGGTCGTTCCCAAAAAGGCGGTTGCGGCAATCCATAGGGCCGCAAATTTCATAATACTGGGCGTCCTTACTTCGTGACTTTTGCAGTGTGGGAGCCGTGTTTTTTGAAGATTCGCGTGGGCGAGAATTCCCCAAGTTTGTGTCCCACCATGTTTTCAGTCACGAAGACAGGGATAAAGGTTTTGCCGTTGTGGACGTTAAAAGTGTGACCCACAAAGTCAGGGGTCACCGTGCTGCGACGGGACCAGGTTTTGATGGGTTTTTTGATGCCGGAATCATTCATCCGGTCGATTTTATCTAGAAGTTTCCATTCAACGAATGGGCCTTTTTTGAGCGAACGAGCCATAAATTAGGATTTTTTCGATTTTGCTTTGCGTCTTTGGACGATGAAATTGTCGGAAGACTTGTGTTTGCGGCGGGTTTTGAAACCTTTGGCGAGCTGGCCCCATGGGCTGACCGGGTGGTGACGACCGCCACCGCCCTTACTCTTGCCCTGACCACCACCCATGGGGTGATCGACGGGGTTCATGACCATGCCGCGAACGGTAGGACGGACACCCAACCAACGGGAACGTCCGGCTTTGCCGCTCGAGACGTTCAAATGGTCAACATTTCCGACTTGGCCAATCGTGGCGTAGCATTCTTCGTGGATCTGACGGATCTCGCCCGAAGGAAGTTTGACGAGCGCATAACCTGCCTCGCGGTTGGCGAGGGTGGCGGATGTGCCTGCGCTGCGGATCAATTGAGCACCACGACCGGGAGTCAATTCCACGTTGTGAATCTGGGTTCCCAGGGGAATCACACGCAAAGGCATGGCGTTACCGACCGCTGGCTCGGCTTTTTCACCGGCAGAAACTTTGGCTCCAACGGCGAGGCCATTGGGAGCGAGGATGTAGGTTTTTTCGCCATCAGGGTATTGAAGGAGAGCAATCCGTGATGAGCGATTGGGATCATATTCGATTGCGATGACCTCAGCGGCGATGTCGCGGTTTTTCCTGCGAAAATCGATGATACGAAACTTGCGCTTGTGTCCACCTCCGCGGTGACGGCTGGTGATGCGGCCGTTGTTATTGCGTCCACCGGATTTGTTAAGTGTCTCGGTGAGATGCTTTTCGGGTTTGTCTTTGGTGATTTCCGAAAAATCGGGAAGCGCCTTAAATCGCGCGGCTGGCGTCAGAGGACGGAAGGTTTTAAGTGGCATGGTCGTTTCGTAGTTGGTCCGCTGTGCTCCCCGTGCTGCAAACTGCCTGCTGTGCAGTGGCAAATTCCGCCGAGGAAATGACGGGAACCGCTGAATCTGGCGGAATGTGGAAAAAATTCAAGCAATATTTTGTCAGTTTATCGCCGTCCAATCACAAGGGCCCGGATTTCCGAGCCGGGAACATAAGAGGAGGTCGTTAGATTGGATGATCCATAGATCCCTGCCAGACGTTGCCCGCCACCGGCTTGAGCGGCTTGGAATCGGATTCCTCCTGGTCCGTTGCGGAAAACAACCCACTCCCGGCCAAAACCTTCGTTGTCACTATCCAAAAACGAGGCTGGTCCATAAATATGCGCCACATCGACGATGCGGTTTCCTGGCCGCACGCCTTCCACTGTCGAAAACCAAGGGCTGAGCGCAGATATCATCACAATGCGGTTCCCCGGGTGTTCTGGGTTTGCAGGGTTGGACATTAGGAACTCCAGAATCTTATTCCCCGAAGGATCGCGTACCGCATATTGGTCATTCGAAATATGGAGGGCCGGGCCACCGATTTCTGGCTCTGTGGAAGTCACGGTTTGCGAGCGAAGGCGAAGATTCGGGGGTTCAACGAGCTGATACCCCTCGTCGAGGGCCTCCCTGGCCTGGGCCACGGTCATTCCCAAGCGAAGCGGTCCAGCTGAAGCAGGCGAAACCCGCCAAGTGGGACCTTGAGGAACAGCCGACGAGTCGGATGAGCTCGTGGAACACGCCGTCATCGAAACACAACCCACCAGAAAGACTGCGAATCCTAGATTTTTCATTGCGACGGAACTTAAAGGGAAAGACGCAAGTTGTCATTTCTAAATCCGGTGTATTGTGGGGCAATGCAACAATTTTGGGATGAGTTTCGGGTTGAGGCTGGGCGTGCGCTGATTGACCGGGACCGTGAGATGGAGTTGGCGTTGTGTTGTTTGATTGCTGGGGGGAACCTCCTTATTGAGGATGCACCCGGGGTTGGAAAAACGACGATGGTCAAAGTTGTGGCGCATCTGTTGGGTTTGGATTTCAAGAGGGTTCAGTTCACAAACGATCTGTTGCCATCGGACATTTTGGGCAGCCAGATCTTTGATGCGGGGCGGCAGGCATTTTCGTTTCACAGGGGGCCGATTTTTGCGCAGTTGGTGTTGGGAGATGAGTTAAACCGCGCGTCACCACGGACTCAGAGCGCGGTGTTGCAAGCCATGGATGAACATGAAGTCACCATTGAGGGTCATACCCACGCGCTTCCAGACCCCTTCTTTTTTGTGGCCACCCAAAATCCTCGGGATCAGGCCGGAACGGCCGCTTTGCCGGAATCCCAAGTGGATAGGTTTCTGATGCGGATCGAACTCGGCATGCCTTCCCGATCCACGCAGCGGAAATTGCTGGAACGCGACCAAGGCGGGAGCTTCGACTTTGAATCTCTCAAGAAGTTGGCAACGCCCCATGACCTCAAAACCTGGAATCAGGAATCCGCCAAACTGCATGTCTCCGAAGCGGTGTCCGATTATCTGCTAAACCTTTTCGAAGCAGCGCACACGCGCGGGTGGATGCTTTCGCCACGGGCAGCTTTGGGGTTGCAGCGGGCCGCTCGGGCCCTGGCATTTTTGCGTGGACGCACCCATGTGTTGCCTGATGATGTGCAGGAAGTTTTTCTGCCGGTGGTGACCCATCGGTTGGCCCAATTTGCGTCAGGGGCCGGGGTTGCCGGCGAGGTGCTTGTCATGGGGCGATCCCTGTTGGAATCAACAACGGTGGGCTGATGCGGCTGACATGAAAACGCGTGAGCGGATTTATATTGTTCCCACGTGGGCGGGCTTGATTTTTTCGTTCACGTTGTTGTTGATTTTTGGGGTGGGGTATTTTGCTCATGGGTTTGGGGGGCCAGTGCAGGTGCTTGTGATGTCACTTGTGGTGACCGGGATTGTGGCCCTGATTTTGACCAATGATAATATGCGGGGCGTAGAGATCATTGACTCTCGGATTGAGCCCACGGCTGCGGGCGATGCTGCCTGCTTGCATCTGACAATTAAGAACTCCTCAGACGCCGAGCGGCTCGGGTTGTTGATCAGGTATCGGAATGGTTGGCGATTAAAAGCTGCTCAGCAGATTCCCGTGCTTCCGGGAGGGGCATCACGATCAGTGGTGGTTCCCCTTCCCACCACCAAGCGCGGAGTTTTTGACGTGCCTGCGATCTGGGTTTCCAGTCGGCTTCCAGTGGGTCTGTGTTTTGCGTGGAAGGTGTTTCAGGGATTCGGGAAGTATTATGTGTATCCCAGCGGAAAAACCTGGAGGCCGCTGCCGGAGAGTGCTGGCTCCTTGGAGGGGAGGGGGGAGGCCGGGCATGAAGACGTGGAAGGTCATCGCACGTATGCTCCCGGTGACCCGCTCTCGCGGATGGATTGGCGGGTGTTTGCACGCACGGGCAGGGCCGTTGTTCGAACCTTTGACGGTGCCGGTTCAAAGCGGACATCTCTCCATTGGCAGCAAACCGCCTTCTTGGAAAACCCTGAGGACCGCCTTGAACAGATGAGTTATTGGGTCACGGAATGTGTCCGTGCCCGACAACCTTGGGTCGTGCGCATGGGGGTGGCCACCTTCAGCGAACGAAACCTGAGAGGCTGCCGCATGGCCCTTGCCACATTTGGGGGGGAGGGCTGAATGGAAGCAAAACCGCAACGCGTGGCTGGCACTTTTTTGGGAGTGTGGATTGCTGTTCATCAACTCCTGCTTCCTTCGACAGGTGGATTGAGTGCCCTGATTCTGGCCATCCTCACCATTGGCTTAGTGCTTAGGCTGGGGCATCATTTGGCACCTGTCTGGGTTGTGTGGATTGGACTGGGTGGCGTATTCCTTCCGATGCTGCTCGGAGGATCCAGTGTGGTCGGAACAGCGGGATCTGTCGCGGCTTGGGTGGGTGCTGTTTTGCTACTGGTTCCATTAACCGCCGCTCGCGGGATGTGGGTTGTGCTTTGTTCCTTGCTTGTGCTTTCTGCGCTGACCTTGGGTTCGACGGAAAATATTCCTGTTTATGTCCTCATCTGTGATGTGGGGGTTCTGATGTTGCTGACGCAGCAGGCGCATGCGCCCGCTGGCTCCAGTGGAGGATTTCTCCTGCACTCCCTGCGGTTGGTCATTCCGGTGGCCATCATCGTCACTGGTGCGTTCTGGTTTTTTCCGTCAGTCTCCTCACGAACAAATGCGGCATTAACCGGTTTTTCGACGGGTTTGAACCCCTCCGACTTTGCCGGATTGCAGCAAAGCCGACGGGTAGCGTTTGTGGCCCAATTTCCCGAAAATGGTCCGATCCCAAAAGCCAAGGACCTCTACTGGAGAGCAGAATCCTTGAGCCAGAATGATGGTCTGCGATGGAGTCGGGATCTCTCACGCAAAGCGACATGGACGCGCAATCCCTCTCCTCCATCGTTGGAGTATGAACTGAGCATCCGACCCAAAAGCCCGATAGCCCCTCTGGACTTGCCGGTGACCGATGAGGCGGGAGGTCTGGTTCAGACCGTGTTGGATGAGGCGGGCTCATTGGACAATGCGCTGGTTCGGGTTCAGTCCTCCCTGACGCCTGCCAAAGATCTCCCTCTGGTCAACGCGGCGGGTGGGGATCTGGCCGTCCCGGCGGAGGTTTCTGAAAATACCCGACTCAAAACGCTTAGCGAGCGGCTTTTCCAAGATGCCGGTGTGCCTGACCGTTTGGATGCCCTTGGCGAATTTTTCCAGACTGGCGGCTTTATTTATACCACCCGCCCTGGCCGTGTCCGTGGGGTTGGCGAGCTTCTGCTGAATCACCGCCGCGGCTTTTGCGAACACTACGCCGCGGCCACAGCAAATCTTTTGCGCTTGTCGGGAGTGCCAGCGCGCATCGTGAGTGGCTATCGGGGTGGGCAATGGAATCCCTGGCTGCGAACCATGACAATTCGTGATTTCCATGCCCATGCTTGGGTGGAAGCCTGGGATGGAGAAATGGGGCAATGGCTGCGATTTGACCCGACCTCCTACGTGGCTCCCACCCTCACGTTGCAAATCGCCCAAGAACGCGACCCCTCCCAGTGGCCATGGCATCGACTTGTATCCACCTACATCGCCAGCAAATTCCTGGCAGCCGGTGACTTCATCCAGCGCATCCTTGCCCTCCCCGGTGTGGCCACCCCGCTCGCAATTTTGCTTCTTCTGTTCGCCGTGTGGTTTGTGCTTCGAGGAAGAAAATCCAAGCCCCCCGCCGAGGCCGCCCTCGCAAAAATCAACAAGATCGCTTTGCGCTATGGCCTTCCCCGCCAACTTGGAGAAACCCCACTCGCATGGATGACCCGCCTTGAGAAGGTCCTGCCGAACGCCGCTGATCGAGATGTGCTCGCCGCATTCGCACAAGCATACGACTCGTTTGTTTATAGCCCTCATGAGGACAACAAAGAAACTCGCGAAAAATTCTTCGGAGCGGTGGGTCTTCTGCGGGGGATACGCGGAACTCCGCGTGCTATCGCTGAGAATGCGGGCGGTTAAGACGGGTTGCTAATTGCTGCTGTCAGCGTATCAACACACCGGGATCAGTGTGAGAGAAGCACAGGTTTCCCAGACTTAATTCGGCCTTTTTCATGCTTTTTGCATTTTTATAGACGGCCACTCAATAACGCGGTCTAGTCTATATCATGGACTCCCAACTTGTTGAGCTAATCGGACGTGCAGCTCTTCAGCTACAATTGCTTCGTGACGGCATTGAGGTTGCGCTTCCATTGAGAGATAGAGGCATCGACATGATCGCATATTTGGACCGCGATGGAAACTCGTCAACGCAGGCGTGTCTTCTACAAATGAAAGCTGCGTCAAAGCAAGCTTTCAGCATCGACTCAAAATATCAGAACTTCCAAAATTTTAAGTTTGCTTATGTTTGGCATGTGCACGACCCGACACAAACAAGGTTCTTTGTCGTGTCCTATAAAGAAGCGGAAGATCTCTGCAGGAATTATAGTTGGAAACAATATGGAAATAATGGCTTCAAAAGGTGGAGCACACCCAATCCAGCAAAACGTTTTCTTGGTAAGCTTGAAAAAAACTATGAAGTTTCGAAAGGGCAATGGAGGCATAGGCTCTTTGGATCACAATAGTAGATAATCCCATGTTCAGACGTCTTACTCTGATCTTCACACTTGGGGCCTTGGGCGGGATTGTTGTGATCTCAAGCAATCCGGTGAGCAGCAAGATTCTGAACATGGTGTTGTTGGGATGCGTTATTGGAGCGTGGATTGGGATCACGATTCTTGTTTGGAATCGAAAACCGTTGAGGGTTGTTGCCTTGATTCTTCCGTTGCTTGCCGCCATTCCATTTATTCTGCCGGGAACAACGATTGACGCCGAAGAACTGCGGCAGGACTACGTCAAAAGGATGTTGGATTTCGAAGGCACCAAATATCATTGGGGAGGGGAGAGTGGCCGCGGGATTGATTGTTCGGGATTGCCGCGAAGGGCATTACGGGATGCGTTGCTGGACTACGGGGGCAAACACCTCAATGGACGTGCCTTTCGGCTTTACGCTGAGCAATGGTGGTTCGATGCCAGCGCTCGGGCCCTGGGCGAAGGCTATCGCGAATATACGGTCCCAGTTGCAACGAGCGGGACTATTCGCGAGATGGATTATCGCGGCCTGATGCCGGGAGACCTCGCGGTGACAAAAAGCGGCGTTCACGTTATTGCCTACGCAGGCGATGATCGCTGGGTTCAGGCCGATCCAGAACTTGGGGCTGTGGCAACCTTGAATGGCCGTCAGGATGACAACGGTTGGTTTCACTCACAAGTCACCACGCATCGGTGGAAGTTACTCGTTCCACCGTGAATCAGAGCTCACAAGCGGTCACAGCCCTAGCCAAGGCCGAATAGGCTAGACCATGGGGGCTTGGTTGCTTATGTGTCTGCGTCATGAGTGAATCCGACAATGATCCAACAACTCAGGAATCTCGAACGAGGGATTTGGTTTCTGAAGTGCTGTCTCTCAAATCGCAGGACGCCGCAAAGCTGATCGAAGGGCTTCCGCATCCTGAGGCTTTGGCGCTTTTGCGGTTAATCACGCCTTCGCAGGCCAGGGAGATTTTGGGGGCTTTGCCGGATCTTTCCCGTCAGAGTCTTCTCGCGGCCGCAACGCCGGAAAATCGGCGTCAGTGGGCGGAGCAGGACCAATATCCTGAGGGGAGCGTGGGGCGGTTGATGGAGGCACCGATTGGGGTTTTTGAGCCTGAGGACACGGTTGGTGAGACCATTGAGACTTTGCGTCCTTTGGTGAATCAAGCGTTTATCACGTATGGCTTTGTGACGGACCCTGACGAAAAACTCGTGGGTGTGATCACGATGCGGGATCTGCTTTTTTCTGAGAAGGATGCCAAATTGAAGGACATCATGTTGGGTCGCCCTTTTTCACTCAAAGCGGATTCCGACTTGGTTGATGCGATGAAGATGGTGCTGAACCGTCATTTTCCCGTTTACCCGGTCTGCGATGATGCCGGCAAGCTTGTTGGTCTGCTGCGAGGGCAGGAGATGTTTGAAGCTCAGACGATTGAACTGAGTGCCCAAGCGGGAAGCATGGTCGGTGTCGAGAAGGAAGAGCGCACGTCCACCCCATGGACAAAAAGTCTGAAGTTCCGTCATCCCTGGCTTCAACTCAATCTCCTCACGGCGTTTGTTGCGGCATTTGTGGTTGGCATTTTTGAGAACACCATCGAACAAATTGTGGTGCTGGCCGTGTTTCTCCCGGTGTTGGCGGGACAATCGGGAAACACGGGGTGTCAGGCTCTGGCAGTGACTCTTCGGGGAATGACGCTTGGTGAGATCAAATCCGGGAAAGAAAAACTCCTCATTCTCAAAGAGAGCTTTCTTGGTTTGATCAACGGAGCGCTGGTGGGAATCACCGCGGGATTGGGCATGTATTTCTACGCCAAATTCCAGAATAACCCTGACGCAGCCATGCTTGGGTTTGTGGTATTTCTGGCCATGATCGGGGCCTGCATTATCAGCGGCGCTTGTGGGGCGCTGATTCCGCTCGTGCTGAAGAAGCTTGGGGCGGATCCTGCGACGGCCTCCAGCATTTTTCTGACAACCTTCACGGATGTGGCCAGCATGGGCGCGTTTCTGGGACTGGCGACAATCCTGATCCTCAGATAACCTACGCGATCAAGCGACGGTGATCTCCTTGCAGAGATAAACGTCCTGAATCGTGTTGAGCAGTTTGATGCCTTCTTCCATGGGACGCTGAAACGCTTTGCGTCCTGAAATCAGTCCTGTGCCTCCGGCGCGTTTGTTCACGACGGCGGTGTAGGCCGCGTCAGCAAAGTCGTGGGACCCGCTGGCCCCTCCCGAGTTGATGAGACCGGCCCGGCCTAGGTAGCAATTCGCAACCTGATAGCGACAAAGATCGATGGGGTGATCTGTGGTGAGCTTTGTATAAATTCTTTCATCCAACTTGCCGTAGCTCGAATCACCGGTGTTGAGCGCTTTGTAGCCTCCGTTATTTTCTGGGAGTTTCTGTTTGATGATGTCGGCCTGGATCGTGCAGCCCAAGTGATTGGCCTGCCCGGTGAGGTCAGCCGAGACATGGTAATCCTTGTCCTTTTTGAAGGCGGGGTTGCGGAGATAACACCACAACACCGTGGCCAAGCCTAGCTCATGCGCATAGGCAAAGGCTTCGGCGATTTCTGTGATTTCCCGTGCGGCATCATCGCTGCCAAAATAGATGGTTGCCCCGACAGCGGCCGCACCCATGTCATGAGCCACCTTCACCTTGCCAAACAAAATTTCTTTGAATTGGTTGGGGTAGGTCAGCAGTTCGTTGTGGTTGATTTTGACGAGAAACGGAATTTTGTGCGCGTATTTTCGGGCCACCGAGCCAAGGACACCAAACGTGGACGCCACCGAGTTGCAGCCGCCTTCAATCGCCAAACGGACGATGTTCTCAGGATCAAAATAGATGGGGTTTTTTGCAAAGCTGGCACCAGCCGAATGCTCGACGCCTTGGTCCACCGGGAGGATCGAGACATAGCCGGTGCCCGCCAAACGGCCCGTGTTGTAGATCCAATTCAGATTGTTGAGAACCCGCTGGTTGCGATCAGAGACAGCAAACACCCGGTCCACAAAGTCTGGTCCCGGCAAATGGAGCAGGTCCCGTGGGATGGTCTTGGATTCGTGACGAAGTAGGGAGTCCGCTTTGTCGCCGAGGAGAGTCGTGATGGAATCAAGCATGCTGGCCTTATTACAATGACGCCCTCGTGATGTCGAGCCTTCAAGGTTTGGGGTGGAGGTGTTGGTGAGACAACCATGCCAGCGACCCCAGTGATTATATACTGCAGATGACATTTCTTTGGCGGCAGGCTGCTTTTGAGGCTACAGGTTCCGAATGAGCCATGCCTGATTTTCCGCGCGACCTATGAATGACACCCTAACTCAAAAGGCTCAGCAATCTGAACAGGCAAATGAGCGCTCGGCGTTTCTTATTTTTAATCCCGGGGCAGGGAGCAGCGAGGGCGTGAAGATGGAGACGCTTTTGGAGGCACTGAGATCGGCGGGGGGTGACATAAATAGCCATGAGCTCACTGAAGGCGAGGATGCCGGTGACGTGGCCTCGCAAGCGGTTGACCGTGGGGCTCCGTGGATTGTTGTTGTTGGGGGAGATGGCACGGTGGAGGCTGTCGCGAAAGCGATGATTGGCAAGGACGTGCCGTTGGGCGTGATCCCTGCCGGTACTTATAATAATTTTGCCATGAGTCTTGGGATCCCCATTGATCCCCTCGAAGCAGCGAAGATTATCTGCAAGGGTCGTGTCAAAGCCATTGATGTGGGTTTTGCGAATGGCAAACCGTTTTTGGAATGTGTCGGTGCTGGGTTGGATGCCGCGCTTTTTCCTTTGGGCGCAGAGATCAAAGAAGGGCAGTTCCTGCGATGGCTCACGTTTATGCGACGGGCATGGACTTACCCCAAGCAGCAATTTGAGCTGATCTTTGATCGACCCGTTGGCGATGCGATTTCCCCGGGTCAGCCCAAGACCCGCTATCTTCAAAAATTTCGCGGAGAAAACCTTCACATTTCGGCTCTGATGGTGACCGCCTCCAACGGGCCATATTATGGAATGAATTTTGTTGTGGCTCCCCATGCTAGACTTGACGATGGATTGATCACGCTGAGTGTGTTCAAACGCTTTAGCAAGCTGGAGTTGTGGTGGCACTTTTTCTCCATCAGTTTTGGTCGGCGGGCGTATTCCCCGAAGACCATTGCCTTTCGGGTTGGCAGCCTTGAGATTCGTGGTCCGAAGCGTCTATCGACCCATCTTGATGGTTCTCCCATCGAGGATTGGCCGCTGAAGGTGGAGTGTCGGAAATCAGCGCTCAATGTGTTTGTTCCGGATACCAGTCCGTCCCTTCCCTGAAAATCCTGCTCAACCGGCTTGCTTTGGGCTTGGCGCTTGGTGGATGATGAGGTCCTGAAAACTCAACCCACATTAGCCTTGGTCGATTATGGCAGCGGAAACCTCCGAAGTGTTGCCAAAGCCTTTGAGGCGTGTGGAGCCGTGGTCAGGTTGGCCACCTCGGATGCTGATCTCGCAGACGCGGATGCGGTGGTTGTTCCTGGTGTCGGATCGTTTGGCGATTGTGCTCGCAATCTCTCAGAAAGTGGGCTCAAGGAACCCATTCTGGAATGGCTGAAAAGTGACAAACCCTACCTTGGGATTTGCCTTGGTTATCAATTGCTTTTCCAATCCAGCGAAGAGTCCCCGGGGGCGGAGGGGCTCGGCTTTTTTAAGGGACAAGTGGTTCGGTTTCCTCATTCCCAGCTCAAGGTCCCTCACATGGGATGGAATACGCTCGAACGAACAAGGGGGCCTTTGTACGCGGACCCTTCGTCCTCCTATTATTTTGTTCACTCGTATTATCCCGCACCCGAGGACTCTGACCTTGTTAGTGCCTGGTGTGATTATGGTGGGGGCTTCGCGGCGTCCATCAGTTGCGGAAAGACCCACGCAACCCAATTCCACCCGGAAAAAAGTCAGAAAGCAGGTCTGGAATTGCTACGGGGGTTTCTTCGTGCTTTGAATGACGTATGAACTTACTCCCCGCGATTGATCTGATGGATGGAAAGGTTGTCAGGCTTCGCCGTGGTGAGGCCTCCGAGAAGACGATTTATTCCGATGACCCCGTGGCATGGGCCATCAAATGGGAGGAAGCGGGAGCGGATTGGCTGCACATCGTCGATCTGGATGCTGCGTTTTCTGGAAAGCCTGCGAATCTGGATCATGTGAAGGCCATCTGCGAGGCAGTAAATATCCCCTGTGAGCTTGGGGGCGGCATGCGCGATTTTACCAATGTGAGTGCTGCGTTTTCGGCAGGGGTCAGCCGCGCGGTGCTTGGGACGGCGGCCTGTGAATCTTTGGAATACGTTCGCGAGATGTGTTGCGAATTTGGGGGGGATCGGATTGCGGTGGGTATTGACTCCCGCGATGGCAAGGTTGCCATCAAAGGTTGGAAAGAGACAACTCCGCGGCTCGCCACCGAGTTTGCTCTCGCGGCCCAAGAAGCCGGAGCCCGAACGATCATCGCCACCGACATTGCCACGGATGGAATGTTGACCGGTCCAAACTACCCGGCTCTGATTGAATTGGCGGAATTGCTGGATTGCGATCTCATCGCAAGCGGTGGGGTTTCAAACACGGGGGACCTTGCTCGCTTGGCAGCGCTTGGCTGCATCGATGGAGTCATCATTGGAAAGGCTCTCTACGATGGATGCATTCCCATTCCGTTTGAGAAATATTGATGCAGACTGACCGACATCTCCTCGCCAAAAAAAGTTTTGGCGGACGTGACTCGTGAACCCCACGCTTCCACCGGGATCGTTCAACGCGCACTGGTTCAATTTTTTTAACGCGGTCTCGTTTCAGATCATGATGGGAGCCCCCATCATTCTCTACACAAAATCCTTGGGAGCTTCCTCGACGGTCATTGGGATTGTGGCTTCGTTCACGCCGCTGATGACGATCTTTCAGCTTCCGGCTGCCAGGTTTTTGGATCGTTTTGGGTATCGGGAGTTTGTGCTGATGGGGTGGGGGATGCGCACGGTGTTGATTTTTGTGATCGCCGCCATTCCGATGCTCTCCTTCCTGGACTCCCAATCCAAGATGGCTGTTTTGCTCGCCACGCTTTTTATTTTTAATCTCCTACGCGGAATTTCCTCAGCTGCTTGGATGCCATGGATTGCAGAGTTGATCCCAGAATCCCGCCGGGGACGGTTTCTTTCTTTGGACCAGCTGTTCATGTATGCGGGCTGCCTCATTTCGCTGGCGGTGTCGGCGGTGGTCATGGCCGGTCAAGTGGACCCCTGGGAATATTCGCTGGTCTTTTTTGTCAGCGCTCTGGGAGGAGTGATGAGCCTTGTGTTCATCAAGCGCATCCCGGAGGTGTCGTCTCAAGAGTCGGTGAAACGCAGTTCCACTCCGGTGCCATGGCGGGCCATGGTGAGTTATCCCCCGTTTTTGAGGATCATCGTTTTTAATCTGCTCTACATGGCTGTTGTGGGAAGCCTGGGGGTCTTTACGGTGGAGTATCTGAAGGAGACGATTGGGTTTGATGTGTCCACAGTGCTTGTTCTCTCAGGGTTTTCCTTTGTTGGAGCTTTGATGGCGCTTCCTTTCTGCGGAAGGTTCATTGACCGTACAGGCAGCAAGCCCCTTTTGGTGGCTGCCACCTCCCTGTTTTTTGTCATTATTCTTGGATGGTTTCTTCTTTCGGCCAGCGTGTTGCCGCCCTCCTTTGTTTTAGTCGCTTGTTTAAACCTTCTGACAGGTGCCGCCTCTGCCAGCTTCAATCTGGCGAACGTGCGGATCGTCATGGCGACCATGCCGGAGATGGGGAGAAATCATTTTTTCGCCCTTTTCACCGTGATCACCAGCCTCGGGCTTGGGGCCTCGCCCGTTGTTTGGGGCCTCACGCTGGATGCAATCGGCTCAATCGATATCGAAGCAGGCATTTTCAACATCAAACGTCATAGCGTTTATTTCCTCGCACTGTTGGTCTTTAATATACTCTCAGCCCTCGCGATTCGGCTTCTTGTCGAGAACCCGTCAGGACAATCCCAGCAACCCAACCTTGTTTACGCCCGACTCAAACGGGGGTCGAAGTGGTGGCATCGATGAGGCCTATCACGTCCTTGCAAGGTGCAGCCTCATGGCGGCGGCGAGAATCGGTTTTGCCCAGTCGGGAGCACCGGAAAGGTTGGCTGGTGCTATGATTTTGCATTGCTTCATTTCGAGCAGAAGTCTTGGTTGGGGAGGTTGGCCTTTGGCAGGATCAGCTTCGAGCGAGTTGTCATAAACTCGGAGGTGGTGAATGACAGGCAGTAATCGGATGAGGTTCTCCCGGCTGCCGTTCCAACGTTCGCGGATTTTTTCTTCGGGAATGTCATGTCCGCCTTTCGAAACCCGTGAGCGGACCCGGCGAAGGTGGAGTTCCGGGCTTTCGAGCCCACAAAACCAGATGTTGAGACGATGTCCGTTATCCGCGGCATTCCGCAACAACCTTGTGATGGTATTACCGCCGATCGTGGTTTCGAAGCGATAATCCTTACGTTCCGCGATGGCCTGCTCCAGCATCGACTTGCCAATCTGCCATGCCTGGGCGTTAGCGAGCGACAAGGCAATGTCGGGATGCAGGGTGCGGATTTTCTGAGCGATGATGTCCGGGTTGAAGACAATGGATCCCTCTGCATTAAAGATTCCTTCACCAATGCTTGATTTTCCCGCCCCGTTTACCCCTGCGAGAACATAAATATTCGGCTGCGTCGGAAAATTTTCACTCATTTGTTGAGCCTGGTCCCGAGAGCCGCCGCGACAGCGGCTTTTCCTAGCTCCTCCGGCGTTGCATGAAATGCCCGCTCGGCTGCAGCCTTCTGTGCAGGCTCCTGCATTTTGTCGAGCAGACAGCGGTATTCGTCCTGCAGGTCAGCGAGCCAATTGCTCTCTGCACCCAGCATGCGTTCATATTCCTCGACCGAAATAAGCACCGCTCGCGGTTTGTCATGTCTTGTGATGGCCACCGCCCCTTGAGCAGTGACTTGGTCGAGAACATCTGCTGTGGAGTTCTTGAGCGCCGTAGCCGTGACAGGCGGCAGCTCGTTCACTTTCATCGAGGTGGTTGAGCTAGAATATTTATTAGCCATTTTGTTTAAA
This sequence comes from Terrimicrobiaceae bacterium, assembly GCA_041744075.1. Lineage (GTDB taxonomy): Bacteria > Verrucomicrobiota > Verrucomicrobiia > Chthoniobacterales > Terrimicrobiaceae > JAJTZA01. The sequence goes on along the minus strand of JBGTLQ010000160.1, from coordinate 5,428 downwards.
ATAAACAAAATAGTTAATATGTCAAAAAGCCTTTGACGCCTCTTTCAGAGCGATTTTCGATACTCGATAATCGCATTGGCGATTTGGCGGGCCAACTTGTCGCGGTAACTGGCGCGTTCTGCGAGTTTCGCATCTGAGGGGTTGGTCAGAAACCCACACTCAACCAGCACGGAGGGTTTTCGATTTTTGCGCAGCACATAAAAGCCTCGTTGTTTCACTCCCCGATTTTCGCCGAAGGTGGTTTTCATGGCGTTTCGCTGAATCAATCGGGCAAGCCGCAACCCGGAGGTGTTGGCAAAAGTCTCAATGCCATTGGCCCCGCGCCGGGTGGCCGCATTGTAATGGATGCTTACAAAGATGGCATTCTTCTGTGCGTTTGAGATCGCCACCCGCTGATCCAAAGTCACAAACACATCACTCGAACGAGTCATCACGACGCGAAGACCGGCTGCTTTCAGATATCCCTGCACCCGGCGGGAGGTGTCCAGCGCCACTCCTTTTTCCGGGATGATGTTTGTGGCAATGCCCCCACGGTCATGGCCGCCATGACCCGCATCGATAACGACCGTGGAAAACGCTTCTGCCTGGACACACGTCAACACCATCAGCAGAATCACCAAGCAGGGGTATCTTCGATTGTTACGGGGTTCCATACAGTGCTGTCGCAAAGTAGAAGCCTTTCAGGTGCTGAGCAAAGACAATTAGAGCCGCTCTCCGCTCGGGAGTTCGACCAAGGTGTCGCGAATTCCAGCCATCTGGGTTAAATGTGGAGACGCGGCGGACTATTTCTCGGGAAAGGACAGTCGAAGATTGCGGTGAATTTTCTCACTCCATGCTTCAGAGACTTGAGCCTCTTCGGCATAGGATGGCCACTTCGCAACGGCCTCCCGGACTTCGTTGACAATTTTCTCAGCCCGTCCGCGTTTCATCATCGCGCTTTTTGCACATTCCCGAAAATCGACCATCGTGAAATTATCCTGTTTGCCATTGAGAGTCATCTGGTGACGCGCCGTCCAAGCACCGGACGGATTGTAGCTGTAGGTCAGATCGAACGCTGGCGAAAGCGCCCAGCGTCCCTCCTTGTTCATGAGAAAGGCAATATTCTTCACGTGGTCATCCTGATTGCGACCAACAATATTAAAGGCCATGCGTCGAAACTGCTGCTCAATGTCCTCAGCCGGCAGGCGCAGTTCTCGCATGACCACCAGCGCTTGCTCGTAAGAGTATTCGCCTGGGGCGTTAAAATCGTAGTGAGCCATCGCGCAGAGTGATTGCATGTGTAATTTTTCTCCCCCTTCCAAACGATCAAAACGCATGGTCATGAAGTGATGGCGACCGTTTTCCTCGAACAGGCAACACTCGCTCATGGTGATTCCCGCATCGCGCGCCATCAGGAAATAGGCATATTCAATCTTGCCGTAGCCTTTGGGGTCATCCAATTCCTTGTCCTTGTTCCCTGCAACCCCATCGAATTTTAGCAGCCAGTATTCAAAACCGGGCCCTGCAGCAATTTGGCCTGAACGGATCTCGTTGGTCTGACGATTCCATGCCACAATCGCCTTGGCTCTTGCTCCACCTGCGGAGGTGCCCACTCGCAGAATGTCCTTCAACGCATCCTCCTTGTCGCCGTCGGCAAAGGAAGCCTGGAGATCGCCGCGATGACCAAGCACTTCGGTGGCCAACTGGACCAGAGCATCGATGTTAACCTTTTTTCCCGAAGAAAGTTTGGGGCCGCGCGTGGGCTGAAACTCCAACGCTCCCATCCCTCGAGAACCCGTGTAGCAAAGCCTTTCGACAGCATTAAAGCTGACCGGCGTTCGTCCTTGTGTGGCGAGCCAGGCATCAATCAACGCATTGCCAAATTTGTCAGGCAGACTGTCCGCAAGCATTCCTGGCAGGTCGTGAAAGGTTCGATGCGAAAGATCGGGAAAGACATAAACCCTCTGATCCAGAGGCATCGTGAGTGGCGCTATCTGAATGCTGCTGCGAACAAATTTGGGATCATACTGAAAGGCCGCGTTTTGGGCTCCCTCTTCCAGAGAGACGGCCCCAATGTCTCTCCCCCATAACCGAACTTTCGCGATAGTCATTTCTCAGTCCCCCACGTCCATTTCTGTGCAGGAGGTTGTGGTGATTTGGCCGATGCCGCTCGACGACGTTTGCGTCCCTGAAGTTTTAATTGCTCAATCGGACTTCCCGGGATTTCGGGGACGAGATTTTCAAAATATTGAACAAGCTCCAGTGCCCGACAAAGCCTGATAAAATTAGACATCTGGACAGAGTGCCCCGCCTCCATCCGCTCCAAGGTACGCGTAGAAATTCCGGCCAACTTGGCAAGCTCGACCTGCTGGAGATTGCGGTCCAACCGCGTTTCGGCAAGCCTCCTGCCCAACTCGGCCAAGACCGCAGAATCAGTGAGGATATTTGTGAATTTCATTATTCGTCAATAGTGGCGAATAAAGGCGAAATGTAAACATAAAACGTCACTTATGACGAATATACAGCATTGGTCTTCAGGATTGGACTCCGTGACCTCCTTGAGAACACTGCTCGAATTGTAGTATTTTCGAGTGTTCTCTGAAACGAGAAAGGTTTGGAACCTTCGATCTGGCTTCACGCGAGGCGCCTTTGGCTGGTAGGGGTTGGGCAGTCTTCTCCTTTGCCAAGACTTGGGCGGGCAAGCCTTGCCCGCCCACTTGTTGAGTGAAAATTACAAGTCGGATCGAAGATCCCTGGCTATACGTGCCGACCACCTTATGTCTCTTATTCCTGTGTCAGGTCGGCGAAAGTTTCCGCTGTCCCAGCCAACAAGATTTCTTCATCAAACAGCCTGGCGCTGCGAATGTCCTGCGTGCCTTGCCGCATCGAGTCGGGATGGCTTGAGCTGGGGGCTTAAAAAACTGGTGCGCGATACAGGGTTCGAATACGTTGATTTTACTCTGTAATTGACTCTTTTAAGGCTTTGGGTAACATTTGGGTAACAATCAAGGTTATCCAATGGCAACAATCATCCCCAAGGACAGCAAAAGCGAGCGCGGCCCGCTCGAAATCATCGAAGGTAAAGGCATCAAGGTTCCAATCTATCTCGCGTTGCGACGCGGGGAAGAAAGTTATCTGCTGGCCTACTACAAGGAAGGGCGGCGGAAGATGGAACGGGTCGCCAGCATCGAGGATGCCAGGCGGCGGGCGAAGATGCTCATTGATGAGCTTTCGGCCGGCAAGGTGCATGTCACGACCTTCTCGCTCAAGCAGACGGCGGCGATTACCGACGCCGTGGAGATCATCAGTCCTTTCAGGCTCAGCATCACGGAAGTGGCCCGCCATTTCGCGGAGGCCCAAAAAATTTTGGGAGATATCCCCATCCTCCACGCGGCGCAATTTTACGCCAAACACATTGATCAAGAATCCAAGCATGGCTCGTTTCAGTCGATCACGCTGCCGGATTTGGTCACGAGATATCTTGCCGCTATCGAAGGTAAGAAGTCGAAACGCTACGTGGAAGATTTGACGGCCAAGCTGAAACGGGCGGCCAAAGCCTTCACCGGTCAGCTTCGGGACATTCGGGCCACCGATCTGGATGGGTGGATCGACGGCATGGAGGACGCAGGATTGCGCACGAAGAACAATTATCGAATGGCTGTGATTACGCTGTTTTCCTACGCCCGCGACAAAAACTTTCTCCCCCGTGGGCAGCAAACTGAAGCGGAATTTGTCACGCGCTACGACGACAAAAAGGGTGGTATTATTGGCATTTACAGCCCGCAGCAGTTCGCGACTCTCCTCCGCTTTGTGGATGAAAGATTTCTGCCTTTCGTGGCCTTGGGCGGCTTTGCCGGATTGCGAAGCATCGAGATTTTACGGCTGGAGTGGTTGGATGTGTGGTTTGAAAAAGGTTTCATCGAAGTGGGCCGCCAAAAGTCCAAGACCGCCACAAGACGGTTGGTGCCGATTTGCCCGGCTCTGGCGGCATGGCTGAAGCCCCACGTGAAGAAAACTGGACCGGTACTTCCCGACATTCGCAACGAGGTTCATTTTACGCGACTATTTCACGCGGCGAAATCCACACTCAACGATGAGAACGGAAAGGCTCGCGTGGAACTCGTCCACAATGGGCTGCGACACTCGTTCTGCTCTTACCGAATGGCGGAAACGAAAAGCGCTCCGCAAGTCGCCCTGGAGGCCGGAAACAGCCCGAAAATGTTGTTTGAGCACTATCGGGAGCTTGTGACGGAGGCAGAAGCCAAGGAATGGTTTGCCCTCACCCCAGCAAAAGTGAGACGGCCCAAAAAACATGAATAGCGCAATAATTGCGCTGTTTATGTTGACCGCCCCGCCGTCTGTGGTAGGTTAAATCCTCGTGAAGCGCTCATCCAAGGAATCCCAAGCAAGCCTTTTCGCCATCGCGGAAAGTCAGGGGGGCTATTTTACCGCGAAACAAGCGGAAGAGGCGGGATTTGACCGAACACATCATGCTTATCATGTTCGGGCGGGAAACTGGCAACGGGAACATCGTGGCATCTATCGTCTGGCTCAATATCCCACGCCCGAACGTCCGGATCTCATTCTCTGGTCCCTATGGTCGCGGAATCGCGACGATACACCCCAAGGAGTCTATTCGCATCAAACGGCTCTGAGTCTATACGATCTCACCGATCTGATGCCGTCCAAACTTCATATGACGGTGCCGACGAAATTCCGGCGCATGGCAGAAATCCCGGCCATTCTGGAGCTACATTTTGCCGATCTTTCCCCGAGCGAAATCGAGGAACGCGAGGGCTATCGAATTACCCGCCCAATCCGTGCTATCGTGGAGGTCAGCCGAGACGTATCTTCGGAAATGCTTACAGAGGCATTCTCCGAGGCAAGAACCCGAGGACTCATCACTGAAAAGGACATCAAGCTATCCCGCGAAAATCTGCCCCTGTTTCTTTTTCCTAGCAGCAAAAACCTCCAAACCGCATGAAGGACGGCCCCCGCAGATATGCAACCGCGGCAGCCTTCCGCGTGGCACTCGAAACACGGCTCAAGGCTATTTCGACAGCCGAAAGCACCGACTTGCAGCGCCTTCGGCGGCAGATTTCATTCGACCGCCTCTTGGCTCGCTTTTTCAGAGATCGCAATGCGCCCTGGCTGCTAAAGGGCGGTTACGCGATGGAACTGCGTTTGCGGACTGCCCGAACGACGAAGGTCCTTGATATTTCGTTGCCCTCCGGGGCGGGAGCACAACTGGGCGGAAAAACTTTGTCGTCGTTACAGGAGTGCGCGGCACAAGATTTGGATGATTTTTTTAAGTTCGTTGTCGCGGAGTCGCAGATGGGTATGAAGGCTGCCCCACAAGGGGGGGCGCGGTATCCTGTGAGCGTCTCCCTTGCGGGACGACTTTTCACGAAGTTTCATCTCGATGTCGGTATCGGTGACGCTGTTACGC
>JBGTLQ010000159.1:0-11884 GCA_041744075.1 Terrimicrobiaceae bacterium | reverse complement strand
CTGTTTTTGCGCATGTTGGCGGTGCGGCGCAGATTTTGATCATCTGCTGCCCAGGGCGAAATGTGGTAGCTGTGTATTTCACCCATGATGTAGGGACGAAACTCCGCGCGGCGGGGTGGGAGATTGAGGTCGAAAATCGTTTCACCGGCGGGGTTGTGTGCACCAAAAAAGGCAATACCCAGACCGCTGTGATCGTTCTTCGGAGTGAAGGTATATTCGAGAAGAAAATCGGATGGGACCTCGCGAGTGTTCCAGAGAACCAAGTGGCCGGCAGCATCTGCTGAAGGATCGGTTTGCAATTCCAGTGCTCCATCAGCCGTCTCAGCCTTTGCACCGGGGCCTTCCAACACCCATTCCGTTTGTGGGAGCTGGACGCGTTTGTCTCCGTCGAGCAGCTCTTCCTCGCGCGTCAGGTCGAGCGGCTGGTTGAAATCGGCTTCATAAAGTAACTTCAGGTCGTAACCATCGAGGTCGATGGATTTTTCATAAACGGTACGGCCCTCACCAGCCAAAGGCTGCAAGTAATATTGAGAAGCCAGCTGAACCACTTGCTCGGCAGTGAGGGGTTCCTCGAAGACCATGGCATCCCCAACCGAGATGGGTGTAATGACTTTGCCTTCATGCTTGATGATTCCGCCCAATCGAATGGGCCCCGTGCCGGGGCCAGTGAGCGGACCATCCTGCGCTTTCCAATGCCCGAGATCGCTCTGCTCGTTCCCCTGCAAATATGCCGTGATTTTATCGCCGGGGATGTCCCAGTTTAAGACCAAATGGTAAAGTTTCCGTCCTTCGAGCCGGCTCAATGCAAGTTGATTCAGCTTGGGCTCACCAGTGGTTTGCAAGCTAAGATTTATCCCGGCGGATTGGTTTTGGCCATCCTTCCGTGAATACCAGAAGCGTCCTTCCATGAACGGAAGTTGAAACATGGTGCCCCCGGCATTGCCTGCCATATCTTCCGGAGCTGCGACGAGGGTGCTCTCAATATCGGGCAACGTAAAAACAAATGAAAGACTTCCTCTTTCGGGCCAACCATCCTTAGGCATTGGGATCTCCAAATAATCCTCATCTGTCTTTGGTCGATGCAATGCTCCTGCCTTCATGGGGGCTGTTGCGACAGGTTCCACGGTTACTTTTGGTTGCTGAACTGGTTTGCGGGCTTGTGCGGCGTGCGCTGCGATGGTATCGACGGGTATCATAATGTCTGCCTCGGTTGTATTTGAGAACGACACGGACCTCGTGCGCCCATCTTCAAAACTGGCGGTGATCTTGCGGCCCGAGGCATCCTGGCTGAGTTTTGGCATCTCTTCATTTTCTCCAGCAGCAGCCATCCCCACCAAGAATGTTGCCGCCTCTTGTGCGTCTGGAGTGGTCAGCCAGAGGTTATGATGGGGAGGTTGACGTTTCTGAGCGGCACTGAATTTGCGTCGCTCAAAAAATTCTTGAGTTTCCGGGAATTTGTCTTCGCCAGTGATCGGATTGATCCAGCCATCGCGACCTTGCTGGTTGATGATCTCAAGGTGGGGTTCCCGTTTTCCGAAATTAAGAAGTGCCTTCACACCACTAACTTCGTAGCGCATTTCGCCGCCACCATTGATCTCAAGCGGCACATCATCATGAACGTGATACAGCCATGAAAATTGTGCTTTCTCCCCGTTGCGCATTCGCAGGTCGTCAAAGATAGCAAACCACTCGCGATCCACGAAGACGACATATCTCAGGGCCTGCTCAAGCCCCGGCACATCCGGGTAGGCATCGGTGAGATCGGCCGCCCACCACACATGGTCATCTTCGGAATGATAGGCTACGATTCTCGCAGCAGACTCGTTGTGGGGGCGCATCGGATTCGTGATGCGCTGGCCAATGCCGTTAATGGCCACTGTGTTATGACTCCAAGACTCACGTGCCAGCGCGTCACCGTAATGCGAGGTGCCGCCACCGCTGCTCAATGTGCGTCCGTTTTTATACCACACAAAGCTGCCATCGGAGGCATAGCTGTGGCTGAAGCCGCCGGTGGGGCGTGCTTGAAAAATCATGCCCATGCTTTCACGATAATCATTCCGTGTGCGAAGCGGACGGGAGTTGGTCATGACCCATCCACCATCCAAAAACAAGGCATCGCGGGCCGGTTCAAGCTCGCTCAAATCGGCTTTGTTTTCGAAGCGGAGAGCGCCTTCAATCATTGCCCAAGGGCGGGAATACAAACCGGAGTTAAGGTCATTCCCCAACTCACCTTTCAACGAATCATAAAATGCAGCAGCATCCGCATCTCCGGTGAGCCAGGTGATGAGACGGGCATTCTCCTGATGCGCAGCACGCATCTGCTCCACGGAGCCCCACTCATCGCCGAAGGGCACGCGATCAATCCCAATAGGCAACAAATGTTTCACCCACTCGCCAAGACGCGCCAGCATCGGGTTGCGACCGACCTGCAATTCCGGCAGGTAGAGTTCTGTGTGAAGTTGAGCGAGTAACATCGTGCCGCCTTTTTCGATGGCGTAGCCCTGGCCCTCGGTCCAGCCTTCATCCGGCCCGTGAGATGAGGTCACGCCTGTGAGGTAATTCAGCACAAACGGCAATAGTTCATCGCTGATTTCCAAATCGCCTGCGGTGTGGAGGATGGCCGGAATCAGCCACATGGTATTTTGGTAGGGATGGCTGCCGCCCGTGAATGCGAGGCTGGTAAGTGATAGTTCGTCACCGCGCCACCATGCTCCCTGTTCGCGGAAATAAGCGCGCAGCCGCCAGTCAACGGCATTGAGCAGAGTCTGCTTTTGTTCCTTGCTCAGGTCGTTGTAGAGCAGATCGTAAGACACGGCAAAAAAATCGGTGATCTGTGTGGGCATCTTGGTCAGTCCACCATGGCTCTCCGGGGAGGACAGGCCGCCACGAGGCCACGCCGCCGCTCTGAGAAGATATTCTTTGCCAACTGCGTATTTCGGATCGCCGGTGAGTTTCCAGAGGTAGGTTACGAGTGTGGCGGCCTGGAGCTTGTTGCTGATCCGATTACCAAGATTTCGCAGTTCTACGTTGCCGAGGCCTTTGGGGCGTGCATCGCTCTCTGGAAACTCTCCCAGCAGTCGTTCGTCGCTAAGGGCACGGTCACCGAGTCGGATGGCAGCCTTCAGCCATGCAGCGGTGACTGGATTTGCCTCGATCTCTTGGCGGTAAGCACCCCAATCGCTTCGTCCGTGCAACATTCTGGGCCGCTGGAGTTCGCCAACCTTTTCGGCGGCCCTCTTAATGACACGTCGATCCCATTGGGGTGTGTCTTTGTTGATGATAAAGCGACGTGCCTCAGACCACTCAGGCGCTTTGCCGTAACCCACCCGCCAGTGCCATTCACCAGGCTCCAGTGGGGCAAGGGCGTTGTAGAAGTTAATATCCAAATTTGGTACATCGACTTCAGGATTCACAAAATCCGAAGTGCGTGCGATTTGTAAGCGAAAGACATTGAGAGGCTGGTTTTCTGCTTTGGCGGGCACGATTTCCTTAAGGTATGGCCAAGACAAACGGGGAGGGTTGACATTAGCCTGCACGCCATCTCCCGGACGGAAGGTGACCATTTGCGGGTACTCCCAGCGATCCTTCACAGGTAGGAGAAAGTTATCCGCTGCGGCCGCCTCTATGATTGGAGAATTCGGGATTGCGAGCGCTATTAGCAGGCTGAGAAGGGGCTGTCGCACAATAAACAAATAAAAAAATCAAGGCATGCCGACAGAATCCCACGTGGTGCCGATTCGAATGTCATCAAATGCGGCGCTCGAACTCCCAACCACGATATTGATACCATCCCAAATTTTCTCCGTCCCAAGCGTTGCTTCCGCGGTAACATCCCACTCATCAGGATCCTGGTTCGGAATACTGCCTTTTTCACCAAAGGCAGTTGCGGCAATTTTGACAACACGACCATTCGATGAAGTCTCGAAGCGGCCAACAATGAAGTAGTCCTTCCGCTCCTCCAACGCCTCGCCAATATCGATGGCCTTATTTACCGAAACTCGAAAACTTCCTTCGACCACCCCCACATCGACAACTGTGCCATCCGCAGCTCGGAAGCGAAACTGGGATGAGCCCGAAGTGCTGTAAGATTTTAGGTTAAAGCTAAAGAAGATTGGCTGTCCGTTCATCGGCTCGGGTAATCTTTTGAATGCGCTTTGGTTCGAATTGGTGGGATGCAGCACGAGCCCCTCGGCCGGAAACGGCGAAATTCCATGAAGATTCCCGGACCTCAGCGCCGCTAGAGAAGGGGCATCGTTATTAAAATCACGCTGCCATCCATTCTCGTTTCCGAGGATTCCCTCCGGCATTAGGAACGGCTCATGCAATATGAGATCTGCTTGAACACTGGAGATTGTGAGCAGTATGATAATTGATAATTTGCGCATAGGATTTGATTAGTTTTTCTGTGAAGTCTGGTTCGCCCGCCCCTCCCAACCCCATGGGTAATCATTCTGCCCCTTTTGCGAAATGGCCTCCTCCACTTCCTTGGAAGTGAGTGAGCCAACGCGCCCATCCACATAAACAGCCAAGGCAGTGGAATCATTGTCATGGAAGGGGAGAATGGCAGCCCAGCCATCCCGGATCCCACGGTCACAATTTCCTACCTCCGCATAGAGGAAAACCTCGGACGGATTGGAAACATTGAGGAACGAGTAGCGTCCATGCGTTTCATAATGGCCGCTCAAACGGTAGTTGATTCCATAGTCGGAGTAATTTCCGGATCGGATTTCCGCCGATGCGGCCGGGTTTCGCCAGACGCCCTCGGGACGTTTCTTGTGCAGTGACTGCCAGAGATTTGGCGTGGTGGGCGATGAACCAGCTGGTGCCCCCGGCGGCAAATAGTTCAGGTAAGAGGCAATCGCCATCTGCCAAACCACGTTGCCCGCCGCTTGACCATAGGGCGGCAAGTTATTGTTGTCACCCGCATACAATCGGGTGGCAATAGCCAGTTGTCTCAGGTTGTTGGTGCTCTGGGTTTTCAAGCTTCCGCCTCTCAACCTTTCGAACATAGGAAAAAGCAAGGCCGCCAGCAGGCCGACGATGGCAACAACCACCAGCATCTCCACAAGAGTGAATGCCTGAAACTTTCGGCAACACCGTGTTTGACGCGATGGGGAGAGACGCAGTCGCTCGGAGAGTATGGGGGGACGCACAAGCATGACAATTACCATGCTCCCCAAGTTCCCTATAGAAAAGTGCAATCAAATGTTCCGCGTTACAGTGACTGATGAAACTGGAAAGCGAAAAACCTTATGAAATGCCTTGCCTGGCCAAAAACCGGACGCTGTCAATTGCGATCACAAGCACACCGGCCGCCCCTCGAAATTGGGCCGCGCCCAATGCAAGGGCACCCCAGCCCTGACCAGGGAGGGGCGCATGCACTTGGGCAATTTTGCCGGCCGGTTGGTTGTGAAAATTATACCATTCAAAAAACTCCCGATCCCGTAACACACGCTCAATCATGGGAAGTAGGGCGATGTAGGACTCCTTGACATATCCTGCGTGGGCATAGGCATTGGCGGTTTGCGCTCCCCACCACGTCCAATCGCCACCGTTTGCGTAGCCCCATGGTTGAATGCCTTTAGCTGCATAACAACCCGCTGGGTAAGGGGGCCACGGGCTGAATCCTATCGACGCCGCACCCGCTCGGCGGACGGCTTCCAGTGTTGCCCCCCAAGAATGCGCTATTTCATCTTCGTCCAACAGACCGGACTTGACGGCCAAAGCGGTTCCCAGCGGAAAAAAAATTGCATCTTCATCCAGTTCCGGTGGAAATGGCGAGCCCTCTTCCAAATACCGGTGTGGGAAAAATTTCATTCTCTCGTCATCCCACAACACCTCACGTATGGCGTCAGCCAGTGCCTTGCGACGATCCACCCAATGCCTCGATTGGGAGTCATCCAGACAGTCCAAGCGCAGCAAATCGTCGATAGCCAATAAAGCAAGGGCATTGGAGTAAACTCCGACCGCCCGGTGGGTGGTCTCACCCATCTCCAAGCCGTGGGAATCCTCCGGTTGCACATCGTGCCAGTCGATCGTGGCGGCATTGTAAATGAGCCCATATCCGGAGGCCCACCGATGAGTCCAGAGAAAATCGAGTGCGGCAAGAATTCGCTCCAGACAGGTGCGGCCATTGATGACAGTTGTGAGAATCGAACGATCCCCGGTGGTCAAAACATAGCGGGCCACCGCTTGGGTAAACGATGTCTCGTGGTCCGAACTGACACTGTTTTTCATGGCCATCAGGCCTGGAAGCGTGTCGGCGCGTCGAAATCTTTTGTAATACGGATCGTGTTTCTTTTCGGTCACCACGCCATCCGGCAAATTGCCGTCCGCTCCTTGGAAGTGCAGGAAATCCAGCAACGCGGTCCGCACTTCCTCTGAAGATACGACTTCGAGTGCAGGAACGAGAAAGGTGTTCAGGTCCCGGATCCAAACCTCGTGAAAATGGCTTCCCGCATTGAGGCCTCCCTTTAGGCACTCCAGCGCCATGGACCGGCATTCATCAAGCCGGTTGTCCTCGGCAATCACCTTGCGGATGTTGTCATTCAGGGGAACAGGCGGTCTGGGAGGGAGTTCTGCAGGAACGACCGGTGCGCCTGCAAAAGCAATTGCGTTAATTGGAATAGAAGGTGAAGTCAGGGGCATCTTAATTTGGGAAACTTGGATTCACCGTGTCTTTGTTCGAATTAAAGAAGAAGAAAATCGCTCTGCACCGCGTTACATGATACAGCGTGCTGTAACGCGGAACATTCCATGTGGGTTGCTGCTTGAGCTTCGGGATTCAATCGTTGCGCTTATTGAGATGAGCGCTGACAAGCATCAATCACGGCTAAACGCCAGGGACCCACGACTTCGTCGGCACCGGCTCGGGCTCTTTTTGCATTGGGGCTTATACAGCATCACGGCCTGGCACGAGCAGGATCAATGGCGGCGCAAATGGAAGCGTCCTGACTATGCTGAACTGGCCGCTCGTTTCACAGCCCGAAAGTTCTGCGCGCATCACTGGCTCGACGTGGCGCAGGAGTTGGGAGCCACTTATGTTTGTCTTACTGCCAAGCACGCGGATGGCTTTTGTCTTTGGGATACTGGTGCCACGGATTTCAAATCCACCAACGCCCCATTGGGACGCGATGTGGTGGCCGAGCTTGCGGAGGCCTGCTCACAACGCGGCGTGGCTCTCTGCATCTATTACTCCATCGTTGACGAGCACCACCCGGCCTATCCGCACCGCGGAGGGAGATGGGAATATCCCTGCCCCTTGCCGGGTGACCGTCCGAGTCGTTCAAACTACCTCTCCTATTTGCGTGAACAGGTCACAGAACTTTGCACCCGCTACGGAAAAATCCATGCGTTCTGGTGGGATGCCAATCCTCAAAAATGGCGGGATCCCTCAATCAACGCGTTGATCCGGAAACTTCAGCCTGGAATTCTTATCAATGATCGCGGAATGGACGCGGGTGATTTTGGTACGCCGGAACGTGATTGGGATACCTCAGTCGATACACTCACCAAATTTACGCAAGCAACAGAAGCCTGTCAGGCCCTCGGCAGCCAGAGCTGGGGATACCGCCGCGAAGAAGATTATTACACAGAGCTGCACCTTATTCGTTCCATGGCAAAAATCCTGGGCAAAGGCGGGAATTACCTGCTGAACACCGGCCCCAAAGCGGATGGGCGCATTGCAGCGGAAGATCAACGCTTGCTTCGTCAGATCGGGAAGTGGCGTTCGCTGACACAAGAAGCGTTCGATGAAACCGAGCCTGTGAGTGATTTATTTTCTGGCCGTGAGATGCTGGTAACCAGACGCGATGCCCTGACTTACTACATAATCCTTCATCAACCGCCCGCCACAAGATGCGTTCAACTCAAGCCGCTTGTCAGCCTGCCTCAAGCCGCTGTCGAACTCACCTCCGCTCAAAACATCAAGGTCCGAAATGATTCCTTACCATGGGATCATGAAACAGGGATCGGTTTTTTGCGCTTATTCCAACTGCCCCGCCGTGTGCTGATGGAGACCGTCCCGGTCATCAAGCTCACATTTAGCACCCCTCCCCAATTCCGGCAATCACCAGCGGGCGAATCGAGACATGAACCCTAATTCCTTTTGTTACGATATCATAGCCTGCCGCTTTTCCGGTGTCGGCTGGGAGGCTAACCAATAGTGATCTCAAAGTAAAACGACCCCCCAAAACAGAACATTCAGTTTCCTCCCCATGCGTAAACGTCTCCTTGTTTCTTGCCTGATTATCTGCACGGCGGTTGTCGTGATGCTCCTGTGGCACAAACAGGGTGAGCGCTCGTCGTCTCCCCTCCAAAGTTTATCAGACACGGGAGCCTCGGCCACAACCCAGACCAGCTCGAAAAGCCTGGCAGGACCTTCCTCGGGAGTATCCCCTGCCAGCACGAAGACCGCTTTGGATGAGGAAGTATCCACCACCCTTCCCGCGTTGTTGCAGAGCTTGATCCCGGTGGAAGTCCACTTGCTGGATAATTTGCACTCAGTTAAAGCACTCGAAAAATGGCCCGGAAGCACGATTTTATCCGTCCACGAAAGCGAGCGACTCCCTGATGGAGGCTTTCGGAGGGTGACTATTTTTAAACCCACCGACACACCCTATCGCGTGCGCTTGGAGGAGTTCCTTGGGACCGATCCTCGGGGGCAGGAAACTGTGTTGCATGAAATTGAATCCGTGGCAGATCACATCTTGGTTCAGATCAGCAAAGATAGTGATTTGGAGGAACTCCGGGCATTGGTCGCACCATTCGATGCAGATCTCGGCCAGCCACTTGGGAAGCGGGGGTTGCGGAAAATGACCATACGATTTCCACATCCAGACGCCATCCGTTTGGTGGTGACGGCGTTGTCGAGCAGTCCAAAAATCGTGGATTATGCCGAGCCAGATTATATTGTGCGCACGTTTTCCTCGCCGAATGACCCGCGCTACCTTGACGGCTCCCTTTGGGGTCTCCACAACACAGGCCAGGACGGCGGCGCAACGGATGCGGATATTGATGGCCCTGAGGGCTGGGCAATCCGAAACCAAGCGGATACCGTTGTTGTCGGAGTGGTGGATACCGGCATCCGCCTCACGCACGAAGATCTGGCCGCCAACCTCTGGGTCAACCCCAACGAAATGGCCAATGGGACGGATACCGACGACAATGGTTTTATTGACGATCTTCATGGCATCAATGCGATTGCCCTCACGGGTGATCCCACCGATGACCAGGGCCACGGAACTCACGTCTCCGGTACCGTTGGTGCGGTTGGAAACAACGGTGTCGGCGTCACCGGCGTCGCTTGGAATGTTCAATTAATGGGGCTCAAATTTCTTTCCGCCAGTGGGGGTGGCGCCACCTCCGACGCGATAACCTGTATTGACTATGGGGTGGAAAATGGCGCGCACATCCTTAATAACTCCTGGGGAGGAGGAGGCTTCTCCCAGGCCCTCTTGCATTCCATTGAGGACGCACGGGATGCTGGCGTCATCTTTGTCGTTGCTGCCGGAAACTCTGCCACCAACAACGACATTGCCCCCACTTATCCCGCCTCGCTGCCAGTGGAAAATATCGTTGCGGTTGCATCCACCACACGCAGTGACGCTTTGTCCTCGTTCTCCTGCTTTGGCCAAGGCACCGTCGATTTGGGGGCTCCCGGCTCCGAGATTCTCTCCACTGGCCATGCCACCGATTCAAGCTACGTGTCTCTCAACGGCACCTCAATGGCCAGCCCTAAGGTTGCCGGTGCACTTGCCCTGCTGCGTGCCGAGTTTCCCACCGACACATGGGACCAACTGATCCACCGTCTCTATCGTGGCATAGATCAGATCCCGGCACTCGCAGACGGTGTGGTCGGCACCAGCGGACGTCTCAATCTTAACAATTCGCTAAGCACCACGACAGAGCGCCCATTCAATGATGATTTCGATGATGCGCGCGTCATTTTCGGCGACCGTGTCGTGCTCCGGGTAAACCTCCGCTCGGCGACCACCGAGCCGGGTGAACCTGCGATCGAAGGTGAAAATTCACCCAACACCGTATGGTTCCGCTTCACCCCCGCCGCCAGCGGCCTGACCAGCGTGACCGCCCTCGCTGGCGAATCGATCTTCAATCCGATGAATGGCCAGACCACCACGGTTAACTACGACGTCGTGCCCGTGGTCATGGGTGTGTTCACTGGTTCTTCAGTCAACGCCCTCACGCCTGTCGCATCCGGAGCCGACACCATCTCTTTTACTGCAGGCGCGGGCGTCGACTACTACATTGCTGTTGCCGGTGCTGACGGTGCCCAAGGTCTTGTCATGCTCGATATCACAGGTGCACCAGCAAATAGCACGCTCGGGAACGCCGCCCCCCTCTCGCTTTCCTCCCCGCGCATCGGCACCAACCGCAATGCCCTCTCTGAGCCGGGGGAACCCGCCCACGCCGGCCAGCCTGCGGTCGCCTCTGTTTGGTATAAATGGACGGCCAACCTCACCGGTCGCGTCGCCTTCACCACACGGGGCAGCGATTTTAATACGCTCGCCGGAGTTTACACGGGTCCCGCTTCATCCCCCACGTTCGCCAACCTTGTTGCAGTTGGTGCCAACGACAATGCCCCCGGCACAAGCAACACCAATTTCAGCCGTGTCGAATTTCAGGCATTTGCAGGGACTACCTACTACTTCGCCGTTGACGGTAAAAATGGAGCCACCGGCAATCTCGCTGCCACCCTCGCAATCCCGCCTGCCAATGATAACCTCGCAAACGCTGCCATCCTCAGTGGCACCGACGTGACCCGGACCCTTTCCACACGATTTGCATCTCGAGAGGAAGGTGAGCCCATTCACTGGACTAATGCGGGTACAGGCGAAACGGTTTGGTTCACTTGGACTGCCCCGGAGACTGGCCGAACCACCCTCGATCTCTCCGGCACCTTCTTTCGTGGCATCATAGCCGTTTACACCGGTAACACCCTCGACACCCTGTCCCTCATTGCACGAGACGGTGCCGCGAATCGCTTTGCTCAAGTCACTTTCGACGCTATCCAAGGCACCACTTATCGCATCGCCGTAGATGCATGGGACTTCCCTCTGAACAACGCTCCCCTGCGTTTGCAGATGGTGCCCATCCCGGCCAACGACAACTTCAGCCTCGCCACCGAACTCCAGGGCATCAATGCCACCATCACGGGCTCGAATGTTGGCTCCACGCGAGAAGTCGGTGAACCCTCCGCAAACAGCAACGGCGGGTCTTCTGTCTGGTATCAGTGGACTGCCCCCACCTCGGGTGTCTACGGCCTTTACGGCGAACGCCTCAACAAACCCGATCAATGGGTTATCGTCCTCAATGTCTTCACCGGCTCCGCCGTCAATGCCCTCGCCCACATCAAAGAAGATCAGCAAAATGGAATTGGTCGCGACGCATTCGCACGTTTTACCGCCACCGCCGGGACCACCTATCATTTTCAGGTCACTGGCCTCACCGCCGCCGGAATTGTCGGTGGTGTCGGCCCGTTCCGTTTAGACCTTCGACCCGCCGCCGAGCACGCTCCTGAACACGATTCATTTGCCAATGCCATCGCGCTCGACGGATCCACGGTATTTAATTTCCGAACCCATAACTATGGGGCTTCCGCCGAGCCCGGTGAAGGCAGCCACAGCACATACGAAGCCTTCCGCACCCTTTGGTGGAAATTTACTGTGCCCCCCGGCCAAGCAGGTAAATATGCCGTGGCCACGACTCTCTCCGAAGGCGATACCGGCACCACGATCTACCGCGCCGACAACCCTGCCAACCCAACGCTCGGTGCACTCACCCAGGTCGCCAGCAACGTCGAATTTGCCAACCAAAATTTCCCTGACGTCGTGTGGCAGGCCGACGAGGGTCAGATCTTTTATAT
>JBGTLQ010000158.1:0-3654 GCA_041744075.1 Terrimicrobiaceae bacterium | reverse complement strand
CCCATGGATAGCGGAAACCGTCAGTGCCGCGAGCTGCTTTTTCCCATTCCTGCTCCGTGGGCAAACGTCCCCCCCGCCATTTCGCATAAGCGTAAGCAGCAAACCAGTTGAGTTGCATCACCGGCGAGTTCAGGTCGATGGGCGCACCGCGGTAGGTGCTGCGTTTATAGTATTCTCCCACGGCAGCCTTGTAAAAAAGGTCCCAACCCGATGGCTTGTAGCTGACGGTGGCCGGAGCATCCGGATGGTTGTAGATATCGGTGGGATTTTTATCCAGATCGTTAAGGAACTCCGCGTATTCACCAATCGTGACCTCATGCTGATCAATGTAGAAGGTGGGCAGATTGACTTTTTCATCCTTTTGAAAAACGAATTCGCCTGCCGGGATTTCCACCACGATCGAGAAATCTTTTTGAGACGGGGGCTTTAGGAATTGGAAATAGAAAATGCCCACGGCCACCCAGATCAGAGCAATCATCGAGATGCTGGAGATCATGAGGGCTTGTTTCTGCCTTTTTTTGGCCTGCTCAACCGCTTGGATCGCTTTCTGATCCTTTTCCGTAAGTTTATAGGCGTCTTGCGGAATCACCCTCGGCTCAATCGCTTTGATGGCCTGGATCAATGCGCCGTAGGATGGAAATCCACCGCTGCCGTCGATCAGCATTTTGGTCAGCAAAGCGCGTAAACCGGGGGCTGCGTCCACGCCGCCCTGCATCGCGCCACTGACAATTTTTGAAAGCGCCTTGATTTCTGCCTGCGGCGTGGCTTTGAGCTCTTCGTTGGGGCTGGCAAGGTTTGCGAGGCGCGGACGGTTGTCTGCGCCCAGGAAAATTGCCTCCTCGGTAAGATCCGAGTGAGGAATTTTATTTTGATTCAGATACGAGAGCCCTTCTGCGACCGTTCGAAGGATTTTAAGCGCGGTGATATCGTCAATGTTTCGACCCTCGGCTTTCAGGTCCTTTAAATTCCCACCATCCACGAGCTCACGCGCATAGTAGTAACGACCTTCGGCCTCTCCGGCTTCATAAACTGACAGGATAAATGGGTGCGCCACGTTGGCTTTGGAACTCGCCGCAGCGACAAACTCCCGCAAGGAAACCGGGTCCTCGCCAAGATCCTTCCAGAGAACCTTGAGGGCCACGGGCCGCTCCATGGAAATCTGAATCGCTTCAAACATTTCACCCCACTCGCCTTCGCCAATCTTCCGGGTGACTTGATATTGACCGAGCGTTTTGCCCACCAAGGATTCATCGGGTTTTTTGTCTTCCACGTTGCCGGTTTCATCCCGGCGACGGACCCCTTCCATGATCAAATGTTCCCACCCGGTGTTGAGCGTTGTGGTGTCAGGCTGAAGACCGTCTTCGAAAGAAAATTGTCCAAAATCCCACCCAATAATTCGATAAACCGCCTCCTCAGCAGAGAGGGCTCCTGTCACGGCATGGATAATATCGCCGTTGTTTAAAAAAAGCACCCCGCTCTCAATCCCTTTCGTGATCTGCAGACGACCGGTGCGTCGGCTCAGGCAGCACATTTGAATGATGTCCACCAACTGAAACTGATCGAGTTTTCCAGTGAAACCCTGCCTTTGCACCAACGAACGAAGATTCGCGCTGCGGCTTCTCTGGTCATTTCCAGTTGCGGCTTCCAGACGTTGACTCTCTGTCGCGCTGGCCTTGACCGGAGTTGGCTCGGGCTTTGGCTCACTGGCCACCTCTTCAACGGGTGGGGGATTGAGCGCGCTTTCGACGATTTGCTCGATTTGAGAGGGCAAAACCGGTTTTTGAAGAACCAGATAGCCGGTGGTGTAATCGCCGTAAGCCGATAAATCGTAGCCGCTCACAAAAACCGTCTGGAAATTGTTGCCATAAATTTCCTGGAGCTTCTGTCGCAAACTAAAGCCATCGATTCCAGGAAGAACCACATCTGTAAACAGAAGATCGACCCCATCGATTTCTGCGGCCACATCAATGGCTTTCTCACCACTGACAGCAGCGCGCACCGTCAAACCCTCAATTTTTTGCAGGGTTTCATTAAACAGCTTCAAAACTGTGGGTTCATCATCAACGACGAGAATCTTCATGCGGGCAGGATTGTTTTAGGAGGGAAGCAGCGGTTTCTCAGAATCACGGGTGTGAAGTCGCGTGGAAACAGATGACATGACATCAAGGTTGTCAGAGTTCTGCCAAATGTGATTTATGCAGAAATCGATGTCATTCTCCAACATTTTTTCTGAGGGGTTGGCGGAATATCTGAATTCAGAGGGCAGGGGAAAGGTGGGGCGCGTCATTCAATGCCAAAATTATTCGGTTAACTCGATCATTTCTGTGTTCGCACTTTCATCGGGAATCAATGCGGCAGGGGGCGAGGGTTGTGTTTCCAAGGTTTCCAAGGTTTCCAGTGGTTCCAAAGTCTCTAATGTCTCCAAAGCACTGGATTTTTCAAGGCTCTCCAAAATTTCTGTGGCTCCCATGGTGTCCGTGGCTCCCATCGGTTCCATGGGCTCCAGACTTTCGTCCAATGGTTCCAAGTCGCCAGTTTCTTCCAAACGCAGTGGCGGCGGAAACTCATTGAGCAAACGAATGGGCTCCGCCCGAACATCCTGCAATTCGTTGTTATAGTAAACCCTCACGATATAGCCAAGATACTCCCGCACAGAAAGATCTAAATCATTTTCAGAGAAAGCAGGCAGCACATAAGTGGCCCGCAAGACCTCCATTCCGTCCTCCGCCCAATCCGCTGGCGGGGACAACCATTCGTAGCTGACTTCCGCATTGGTCTGCACGAGATGTTCGTTCTCGAGCAAATCATAAAAATAAACACCCAGCACAACAGCGCGGGAATCGATCATTTCTCCCTGCCGAACCTTGACCGGCACATCCAGGATCAACCGTTTGCGCACATTCGGGTCCATAATTTCCTCAGCCCGGACCCCTGCAAAAGCAAAAATGCTCCCATCCTGGAAAGTGACTTCCTCCTGCGGGGCGCGAGTCGGCGAGGCAGCCTGGCGACCAACGCCCCGATTCATTTTCATTTCGGCCATGTTGAAAAGCACGCCTGCCGCCGGACCAATTTCATACACGCGACGCCATTGTTCGATGGATTTATCAATGGAGCCAATCGCCTCAAAGGTGTAGGCCATTTCCGCGATCACCTCCGGATTGTTGGGGGCAATGGCCTGCGCTTCCCGGAGTTTGGTCATCGCCGCCGGAATATCGCCTCGCTCCCGAAAGCCGCGAGCGAGGGTCACCAGTTCTTCCAGCAAAGGATTGTCCGAGATTGGTGCGAGCCCTGATGGAACGGGCGTGGGCTGGGCCAATGAATCCGTCGCACCCCTTGTGCCCTCGAAACGACTGAGCAACCCCGTCACAATTTCCTCCGTATCAATGCCGCGCGAATTGTCGATATTCGCCACGGGCTGCGGCTGAGAAGAGGCTTGCAAAGTGCGGCGGTTCAGATCGGTGAGAAATACCCAAAAGAAAGCTGCGGCTTGAAGAAGGGCGACGGCCACAAGAAGGCCCACTGCGACTACAAATGTTTTGCCGACAGGTGCTTGTTCCAATGGAGGGGTATTTGCCATGTGTGGGATTACGAAAATTGAACAGCAGCCAATAGAGCAGAACTCCCCAATTTTGCACGACACTTTTCCTTAAAGAA
>JBGTLQ010000157.1:0-13100 GCA_041744075.1 Terrimicrobiaceae bacterium | reverse complement strand
ATCCCCTTATCCACGGCGCCCAAATTAAATTCCAATGCAATGAGCGGTAGTGCCACTCCGGTCATAAAAACCACGAGCCCCTCAAAAAATTTGCCCGCCGTGGCCAGCCCCCAAATCGACCACTGCATCCGCGTCATCGGAACCTCGGGGATGGTTGTCCCGTCAGCCCACACTGGCGTTTCGTCAATATAATCCTGAACTGACTTCGCGTTTTCCAAACTCACCCCGCCCAAAGTGCCGGTCCTCTCGTCCTTGGCAATCCCAATCTTGTGACGGTTTTGTCACAAAAGGATTTTTTCTAACGCAACCCGCAGCTGGCCCGCGTCATTGATGGCTGAGCACAAACTCAGCCTTTGACATTTATGAGGGCTCAGATGTTTCCGGCAGACGGTAAAAGCGCAAATAAAAACTCAAGGCATCAAATAACATTTTCAGCGTGCGCGTGGGTAAAAATGTCAGGTTTGGGAACATTGCAAAAAATTACGATGCATGTGGAGGGAAATTCGATAAAAACGTTATGTGATCAATATTCTTTTTCTAGGAGACATCGTGGGTGAGCCCGGACGGGAGGCAGCCATGCAGACCGTGAGGACATTCCAAAAACAGGGTGATATCGACTTTGTGGTGGTGAATGGCGAAAATGCGGCCGGGGGTCGGGGCATCACCGCCCGCATTGCGATTGATCTCCTACGCAGCGGCGTGGCCGTCATCACGTTGGGGGACCATGCCTGGGATCAGAAGGACACCGCCTCGTATATGGCGACCGAACCCCGGCTCTTGCGTCCTGCCAATTATCCTCATGGAGCACCCGGCCAGGGCAGCATCGTGCTCGAAACATCCAAAGGCAAAGTGGCTGTCTTAAATCTGCAAGGCCGCACATTTATGCAGCAACTCCTCGATAATCCCTTCGAGGTCGCTCTCAATGAGGTCGAGCGTCTTCAAGAGGAAACGCGCATGATTTTTGTGGATTTTCACGCAGAAACCACCAGCGAAAAAATTGCGATGGGGCGGTTTCTTGATGGCAAGGTGTCTGCCGTAATCGGCACACACACCCATGTGCAAACCGCTGATGAAAAAATTCTGCCAAATGGCACCGCCTTTCTTTGCGATGCAGGTATGTGCGGACCCGAACACTCCATCCTCGGTCGGGACCCCAGAAATATTATCAAACGCTTCATCGATGGCCTCCCCTCCCCCTTCCCGGTGGCTTCAGGACCGGTCCGGGTTTGCGGCGCAGTGATCGCCGTGGATGAAAAAACCGGATTGGCACGGACGATCCGGCGGATCTCGCAGATTGTGGGCCCCGAGGATCACTAAGTTTTAATCTCCATAATAAACCCAGAACGCCTGTATGACTGGAAAGCCATACGGACGCTGATTGTTGGGTGAGATTTCGACTTATTCCGCCGCTGCGTCGCGACGGTCGCGAATGTCGTCGTGGGTCGCCTGCACCACGGCCGCTTGGTCTTCCACCAAGGCGCGGATATTTGCGGGCAGTTCGGCTTCCAGGGCATCATGATAAGCGTGCACGGCGTGATCTTCTCCACGTTCACATTCTGCGAGAATGGAATGATCATCGCCCTTGGTGAAGGCAGCTTTCAGATCAATCCAGCCCCGATGGATAGCACCGGCAATGCTGCTGTCTTTTTCTGGTTCCTCACCAAACTCGGTCACATGCTGTTGCAATTCTCCAGCAAACCTGGATCGCTGCAGGGAGTATTTGGCAAACAGAGTTTTGAGTTCGGCATTTTTCACATTTTCGGAGGCATCAAGAAATCCCTCCTGCCCATCTTTGTTAATTTGGATCAGGTCATTCAGGATGCTCAGGGTGTCGGCGGTTTTCATGGGTGTTGTTGGTTTGGATTAAAAAGGAAGGATGTCACATGGTTCCCTCGTCAGATATTTATCGCGTCAAAACAAAAACCCGGTTGTCTTTATTCTTTGGATTTTCAGCGAGTGGCACTCTCTTGACCTGACCTATACGCGGGCTCAGAATTCCAACATGAGAGACATCACCCACCCTGCCGAGCGTTTGGTCCGAGCCATGGCTCGGATCTACCAATACCGGATGACCACGACCTCCGGCGGCAACCTCTCCATCCGCGATTCGGACGGTTCCATCTGGATCACACCGGCGAGGGTGGACAAAGGCGCGATGCGCGTGGAGGACATCGTTCGGGTGCTTCCGGATGGAAGCACTGAGGGGCGGCACCGTCCGTCTTCGGAGCATCCCTTCCACCAGATGATCTACGCCGCACGCCCGGATCTTGGGGCGATCGTTCATGCTCATCCGGTTGCGCTGGTAGCATTCAGCATCTGCGGCCAAACGCCCGACAGTCGCCTTTTCACCAAAGCACATTCGGTTTGCGGCGAGGTCGGATTTGCCCCTTACGCGTTGCCGGGAAGCGTGGAGTTGGGTGAAAAAATCGCTGCCGTCTTCGCTGCCGGACATGACTGCGTGATGTTGGAAAACCATGGGGTGGTTGTCGGCGGGCTCGATTTTGCGGATGCTTTCCGGCGCTTTGAGACATTGGAATTTGTCGCAAAAACTGTGATCAAAGCGAGGGCCTTGGGGCAGGTTCGCTACTTGACTGCTGACCAACTCGCGATTGGTGGGACCATCGTGCCAGATCTCGAGGAGTTCGACCCCGGTCCCGCGACCAGCACAGAACAATCGCTGCGCCGCGAGTTGTGCGACTTCATTCGCCGAGGTTACCAGCAACGCCTCCTAACCAGCAATGCCGGCAGCTTTTCTGTCAGGGTCGCCAACAATTCATTCCTGATCAGTACAAAGTTGGTGGATCGGGCAACCATCGCACCTGACCAACTTGCTCTGATCCAAAACGGACGCCGCGAGCGTGGCACGCACCCGAGCCGGGCCTGCTATCTCCACCAACTCATTTATCAAAAACACCCGGAAATTCGCGCCATCGTGAACGCCACCCCCGTGAATGCAACGGCCTTCTCCGCGTCAGCGGCGAGACTTGATTCACGAACGATTCCAGAAAGCTACATCTTTCTGCGTGATGTGGCCGTGCTGCCCTTCACGTGGGTTTACGAGGCACCGGATAAGATTGCTGAAGCGATGACCCCTGAATTTCCAATCGCGCTTATTGAAAACGACTGCGCCTTGGTGATGGGCAAGACGATCCTTGATGCATTTGACCGACTGGAAGTTTTGGAATCCACTGCGGAAGCCGTCATATTAAGCCGCTCATTGGGCGAGGTGCGACCCATGGGCGATGAGGTGATCGAGGAATTAATTCAGGCGTTTCTTAAGTGAGGCGGTAGCATTGCGCATGATTCACCGATCTCGTTTTTACAAATCAACAATGCTTTTAAACCCGCCACTGGCCATGCGTTTACAGTCAAAAAGCGGATTTTCGGGGTCAAACATTTCATGGAGGCGGGGATCAGCCATAACTTTGGCATTCACAGCATCGCGGTGTTCACGGGATTCATACACGATGTAAGCAAAAATCACCGTTTCTTCAGACGAGGCCCCAGCAAGTGTTGGAAAGGGGAGCATGTCTTTGACATCAAGATCGTCGCCAACGGCCTCATGGTATTCCAAGGCTCCATGTTCTTTCCAGATGGCTCCGCATTTTGAGGAGATTTCTTGGTAGGCTTCAATTTTATCCTTAGCAAGCGGGAGGACAAACCCGTCAATGTATTTGCTCATAATAGTAGGTTGTTTAACTGTAGATTTTCAACACCATTAGGTCTTAATGTAATTTCTCGCCACGTTGAAGCATCGCAAGGACATCTTTCATGCGTTTGACTCTTGTCTCAGGACGCTTGGCGGTGTGTAGGCGGTAGTAGATTGCGTATTTGTTAACTTTGGTGAGAGATTCAAAAAACGCGAGAGCCTTTGGCTTTTTTGCGAGCGCGGACATAAAATCTTCGGGCATGACAAAGGTGCTCGATGAGGCATAGGCCACGTCCCAGCGACCATCTGATTTTGCAGCCTCCACAGCAGCAAGCCCGGCAGGTTGCATCCGGCCCGCCGAAGAAAGGTGCTCGATATAACCGATGTTCACTTGCGACCAAGTGCTGCGGCGACCTCTTGGGGTGAATTTCACAAGCCAAGACACCTCATCGCAGGGCTGAGCCTGTCCATCGATCCATCCCCAGCAGAGAGCCTCTTGAACGGCATCAACGTGAGTAATGGTTGGCTGGCGGCTTGCCTTTTTGAAATACCGCAGCCAAATCCCGACATGCTCGGAGTGATGAGACTCCAGCCACTTATGAAAAGCGGAAACATCAACAAAGCTGAGGATGGGTTTGTCGTCCTTGACGGGCATGGGTTTCAGTTCTCGTAGCGATCATGATGCCGCACCCAGTTCATCGTGTCGGTTTCATTGCGACCTTTGGGGACAAGATCCAAAAACTGGAGAGCACTGGCAAGGAGTTCCACTCCCCGGGCATAAGTAGAATACGTGTGATAGATCGATCCATCCTCTCTCTTGTAAAATACACTCAATCCATGGAGTTCATCATGGGCATATGGCGTTGTGCCATAGTTATAACCAACATTCCCAGAGGCAACCTGTTCTGGCGTGAAGGAAACACCAAAGTCGAAGTTGAACATGCTGCCGTTTGATGAGACCCAAGGGAAATTCCAGCCCATTCGTTTTTTGAAAGGCAAGAATTCTGCAATGGGTGCCCGGGAAACGGCCACGAAGGCAACATCATTGTGCTCAAAATGCTGACGCGCCCCATCAACATGGTCGGACAAAAACGAACACCCGTCGCAGCCCTCCTTCCAGCCGGGGCCGAACATGAAGTGGTAAACAATGAGCTGGCTCCGTCCGCGAAAAAGTTCGGTCAAGGAGACTGGTCCTTCCTCACTTTCAAAAGTATAATCATCTTGGACGCGGACCCATGGGAGTTCGCGTCGCTTGGCACTGATGGCATCAAGCTGTTTGAGCAATTGTTTCTCTTCGGCCAGGAGTGCCTTGCGGTTAATAAGCCATTGATCACGGCTCACAACCGGATGTTCTTCAAGATCTTCGTGCGTGGGTGGTGTTTGAATTGGCATAGTTTTGGAGCTTCACTGCATCGAATGGAGGCCTATCATATTGCCATCAGGATCTCTCACGAGCGCAATGTGGCCATATTCTCCAATGGGTGTTTTACCAAAGTGAATTGAACCGCCTGCGGGAACAATACGTGCTTCCTGTTCTGAGCAGTCATGACAGACAAAATAGATAATTGTCCCACCCGCGCCAGAATCCTTGTCCTTCATTTTGCAGATGGCTCCAGTGCAACCAGGCAGATCTTCGCAACCCAATCCCGGAAAAGCCCACATTTCCAGTTCGGGATCGGGGGTTGGCAGGGCTTGCAGGGTAGCCTGAAAGACAGTTTCGTAGAAGTTCTTGGCTCGCTCAATGTCTTGGACATAGATTTCAAACCAACCAACGGGGTTGCGGGGTGTGTTCATATAATTGTGCTCTAGTAATTCGGTGGTTATTTGTTGGATGCTTCGCTGCATTCGCCACTCATGGCATCCCAGCGCTTTTGCATATCCTCAAGAGACATCTTTTCAATTTCGTGCTGCACCATCCATTGATGGCCGAATGGGTCGCTGACCCTTCCACTTCGGAATCCGTAAAATTGGTCAGCCACTGGGATCAGCACAGTAGCACCTGCAGCGACTGCACGTTCACAAGCAGCGTCGGCATCATCGATAATCAGGCAAAAGGTCACGGGCGTGCCACCCAGCGTCTGCGGGGATTTGTTTCCCCACTCCAGGTTTTCTTCGGAAAGCATGACCAAACTGCCTTGGATCAGGAACTCCGCGTGAACGACTTTTCCAGTTGTTTTATCCGTGAGCCGCATTTGCTCCACGGCCCCAAAGGCTTCTTTGTAAAATGTGATGGCACGGTCAGCGTCTTGCACGCTGAGGTAAGGACTGAAGGATGGATACTCGGTAGGTTCTGTGTTCATGTTGTTTGATTGGGTGTTGGGTTTTGACATTTTGATTTAATGAGCATTGGCCGCCTCGGGAGACTCCGCCATCTGACTGGCGCCGCACCGCTCCATGAGTTTGCGAATTTCCACGGTCGCTCCGTAGGGAAGGCCGGGGCAAAGTTTTGCAAGCTCAGTGGCTTCTTCGATGCCGGAAACTCGCAGCATAAAGTAGCCGGCCACGGACTCCTTGGCTTCGGCATAGGGACCATCGGTGATTTGTCGTTCATCGCCACGTACCACACGCCCATCATGTTCCAGCGATTGGCCACCAAGGCATCGACCATCAGCCACAACACCGTCGAACCAGGCCATCCATTCGGTCATGACCCGTTGGATCTCGTCAGGGGAGAGGTCTTTGTACCAGGCATTGTTTCGGAAAAGGAGGAGGTAATCGGATTTGGATTCGGAAGTTGTCATTGGTGCATGTGTTGGGTTGTGAGTATGACGAATGACATCTTGCATGCAGGACATTCCCGATTGAAAAAATTAAAAAAGTTTCAGATTGGATTAAAAATCCTGAATTTGGACCATTGCCATGCCCGCATCACCCACTCAGCACCAACAAAATACCGAGAACAAAGCCCATCAGCTTACGGAACATTTATTCCGTCATGAATCAGGCAAAATGGTGGCCATTCTGGTTGGAATTTACGGGCCTCATTGTTTGCAGATGGCTGAGGATGCTGTGCAGGAAGCCATGATCCGTGCCCTCCTTGCGTGGCCAGTGTCAAACCTGCCCGACAATCCTTCGGCATGGCTTCTCCGAACGGCAAAAAACTTGATGACCGACCAACTTCGGAGGGAAAAAAATTTCCAAGAAAAGCAGCCAGAGATCATTGTCAGCCTGGAAGCGTCTGCGGAAAATCAGGAAACGAGCGGCTTTAGTGACGATCAACTGCGTTTGATGTTTGTTTGTTGCCATCCTTTGTTGCCGCAAGAGGCGCAGGCAGCGCTTGCCCTCAAAACTTTGTGCGGTTTTAGCCCTGCCGAGATCGCCAAAGCCTTTCTGATTTCCGAGGCGGCCGTTTCCAAACGTTTGACGCGGGCACGTCAGAGAGTTCGTGAGTTGGAGCAACCGTTCACTGTGCCGGAGCCTCACGAACTCCCAGCCAGACTGGATGGGGTGCTCAGCACGCTCTATCTCCTCTTCAACGAAGGGTACAAGGCTTCGGCGGGTGATCGTTTGGTGCGGGAGGATCTTTGCCATGAAGCCATCCGCATTTTGACGCTACTCACTCACCACCAAACAATCCAAGAGCCCCGTGCTTTTGCCTTGCTGGCGCTTATGTTGCTGACCGCAGCCCGCCTGCCAGCCCGGACAAACACGGAAGGCGACCTCCTGCTGCTTCATGAGCAAGACCGAACGGCCTGGAATCAAAAGATGATTCAGCGGGGTATTCAGTGCCTTGCCCTTTCGGCGGGTGGCACCACCGTCAGTCCGTATCACCTCGAAGCTGCTATCGCCGCATGTCACAGCACGGCGGCAAAGGCTTCTGAAACAGATTGGCCAAAAATTCTCAGTCTTTATGATCAGTTGATCAGGCAAACTTCGTCTCCCATCGCTGCTATGAACCGCGCGGTGGCCGTTGCCCGCGTGCATGGCCCAAGAGCGGGGCAGGAAGCCTTGAGTCTTATCGGCGATCAGGACACACTAAAGACATTGCATCTTTACCACGCCATTCATGGAAGCCTTGCGGCCGAGCTTGGAGATTTTGACGCGGCCCTGCCCCATTATCGAACGGCTCGCGGGTTGGCCGAACTCCCCGCAGAGCGGGAATTTATTCACCGCCGGCTGAGCGAGTGTGAGCGACAGCTTCAAGGTCCCAAGTAAAACAGCCCATGCCTGCCAACCGCTACGACAAAGCCTACTTTGACACTTGGTATCGCGATCCAAAAAAACGCGTGAGCACACCGGATTTGCTGACAAAAAAAGCCCAGTTGGCTGTGGCTGTGTCAGAGTACTACCTTGGCCGTCAGGTCCGAAGCGCTCTGGATATTGGCTGCGGCGAGGGGCATTGGCGGCAGGCATTCAAAAAACTGCGTCCCCGCATCCGCTACACGGGAGTGGACCCAAGTCCATATGTGATTCAGAGATTTGGTAAACGAAGGAATCTGATTACTGGCAGCTTTGGAGAGCTTCCAAAGCTTGCACGAACGTATGACCTGATCATTTGCAGCGATTGTTTGTACTATGTGCCAGATGAAGAGTTGATTATTGGCCTCGAGATCCTGGCCCATCACTTGGCTGGAGTTGCCTTTCTAGAAGCCTATCCATCTGAGGAGGAGGTTGAGGGTGACACCTCCCTGATTTATCAACGCACCGCGGCTCAATACCGAAAAATATTCAAGCGTGCGGGTTTTTTGAGTTGTGGATCCCACTGCTATGTCGGACCGGCCCTTAGGGATTTGGTCACGGAGCTGGAAAAAGGTCTTTAGCCCGCTATTCATCGTAGCCACCCCATCCTGCTGGGGCGCTCTTCCCAAACCGCGAAGTACCTTTGACAGCGGCAACCATAAGGGATACGTTTTTTGTATCACACAATGGCAACCGCAGGACAAGAACCAAGAACCGCAACCGTCCGCGACCTTCGCAACCGCTTTGCCGACGTGGCGAAGTGGATTGAAGACGGCGAGCAAGTGATCATTACCCGGCATGGCGCGGCCTTCGCCACGCTGGCCCCATCGCGGCCCGAGAAACCCCGCAAGCCGGACTGGGCTGCATGGTTAAAGGCGAACCCGCCGATTCCCGCAAAGCGGAAATTGACAAGGGAGGAAACGCAGGCCTTTTACGATGACATGAGGGGTGAGCTATGACCAAAGCGGAAGATTACGCGGATTCCTCTTTCCTCATGTCCCTGTTCATGGAGGACGGAAACACGGGCAGGGCGGAGCAGTTCATTGCCCGGCATCCCGCCGTCCTTGCCTTCAATCCCCTTCATCGGTTGGAAGTCCGCAACGGCCTTCGGCTTCGTATTCATCGGGGAGAAATTGACAAGCCCGCACGGGCGGCAGCGCTGCGCCAACTTGATGATGCCATCGAAAGCGGGAAACTGGCCCATTCTCCGATTCCTTGGACGGATGCCCTCCGCAAAGCCGAGCAACTGAGCGTGGACCACGCCGAGCGCATCGGAAGCAGATCGGCGGACACTCTGCACGTTGCGGCGGCTATGCTGGCAGGAACCCGGCGGTTCCTATCATTTGACAAAAGGCAGCGCGAGCTTGCCAAGGCGGCAGGATTGGAAGTGAAGCCGTAAGCGGGAATAATGCCAAACCCACTGTGACCATTAAGCCGGGAAATCAGGAGGACAAAAGCATTTTGTTGCAGCGTCCCATAAATATGGGTATTTATTTATTCCGTGAAAACCACGCTTGATATTCCTGATCTGCTTTTCCGGCAGGCCAAGGCCCGTGCAGCCCTTCGTGGAGTGTCTCTTCGCCAGTTTGTCACGGAAGCACTGGAGGACAAAGTTGCTCCCTCGTCAACGAGGCGTTTCGGTAAGGATGAACCCCCTTGGATGCAGGGGTTTGGAGCCCTTGCGGATCTGAAGAATGAAACCCGCAGGGTTGAGAAGCGGATCGCGGAGGCCTTCGAATCCATAGAGGCTGAGGATCGCGGATGATCCTTGACACCAATGCGCTTTCCGCCTGGGCGGATGGGAATCCAGCCTGTCACGGCATTTTTGCGGAAGCTTCCCGGTTGATCGTTCCCGCAATTGTCCTTGGGGAATACCTGTATGGCATTCGACAATCCCGTTACCGAGCCCGATACGAAGAGTGGTTGGCGGAAAACCTCCCAACAGCCGAAATTCAGCCGGTATCCGATGTCACGGCCAGTCACTACGCCAACCTGCGAATTCACCTCAAGTCCACCGGGACACCAATCCCCGCAAACGATCTTTGGATCGCTTCCCTCGCGTTGGAATTCAAGCTCCCTCTGCTGAGCAATGATGCTCATTTCGATCTGATACCCGCGATAACCCGGCTCTCATTCTAATTCACCCAGATCCGGCATCAGTTGAAAACTGCTACGAAGCACGGAACCGATGGGTCACGGGCGGTTTCTGGTCGGCGGCTCGCTCAGAGCTTCCTCCATGTCCACGTCGGCCCGCAGCAATGTCGGCCATGCCTTGGCGGAACGACTCGGGAACGTCGGCCTCGGTGATGGCTTCCAACCGCTGCCAGACCATGGACCGTTCCTTGACTGTGAGTTTCGGAAGCTCTTCTATAATTTCGGTCAAGCTCATAGGTGGAGTGTAAACAAGCTACTCATTGGGTTCCAGCCCGATTTTCTTTTGGTTGATGCCCCATCTCTGACTCCCATTTTGCGTGTCTTGGCCCCCGTTCTACTTTCACTCTGGCCATGAACGCCGAAGTGAAGTTTGCACGCATGGCACGGACGAAATGACCAGATCCGATGCTCGGACTGACCCCTATCTGACCCCGGTTGGTTCGCCTCGGCAGCCACAGCGAGTTATTTGCCTAATGGCTCGATTTAAATGATAGGCCCGCCCCCATCGCTGTGCCCACCCCTCAGCCGCAGAGTGAAGGGCTGTGGTGGCGCCCAGAGCGGATGTCGTTGAATCGCGCGTGATCGGATGCGCATCGCCGCAAAACGCTGGACACAGGACTCCGCATTATCGTTCCCTCTTTGGAAGCTTATGTCACACTTCAAGGTTGAGTCCTCGCAATTTCGCAAACTGTTCACTGTCGCAGCCATCTTCGGCATTACTCTCGCGTTCGCTGGAGCGAAGGAACGCGTTATCTTCGACACAGACGTGGGCGGTGATGTGGACGATGCAGGGGCGCTTGCGGTACTGCACGCGTTGGCGGATCGCGATGAGATTGATATTCTGGCGATCGGCGTGTCGATCGGCCATTGGGCGGCCGTTCCCTTCGTTGACGCGGTGAACACCTGGTATGGCCACCCCGACCTTCCGATCGGGACGATCAAAGGCAAAGCGTCATACGACCGCGACGAATTTTTGACCAAGCTTGTTCCAGAGTTCCCGTATGATCTTACGCAAGACGCGGCTCCCGACGTGGTGAAGCTTTACCGCAAGGTGCTTGCCGCGGAACCGGATCGCAGCGTTACGCTGGTTTGTGTTGGCCCGGCGACCAACATTCACAACCTGCTCCAGTCCGGGCCGGATGAGCACAGTCCGCTGACTGGAGTGGAGTTGATGCGACAAAAGGTAAAATTCTACGTCGCTGGAGGCAATGGCGCCACCGGGCTGCCGGAGGGTAAGTCCGGGTTCAACTACGGGACGGATATCCCGTCAGCGCAGGGAGAGCTGAAGCTCCTTCCAAGCGAGTTTCC
This sequence comes from Terrimicrobiaceae bacterium, assembly GCA_041744075.1. Lineage (GTDB taxonomy): Bacteria > Verrucomicrobiota > Verrucomicrobiia > Chthoniobacterales > Terrimicrobiaceae > JAJTZA01. The sequence goes on along the minus strand of JBGTLQ010000157.1, from coordinate 1,810 downwards.
GACGGTGTTCGCCGACGACGTTCGCAAGACAATCAGAGTCGGCGAGTGTTATCGCGACGCAAAGCCGGATCACATCGTGCGCCGCTCGTATGAGGCTTACTTCAAAGGCGAAGCAAAGAACCAGCCGACGAACGATCAGGTCCGGCTTCTTTATGCCTGCCTTCCCTCACTGCGCACGTTATGGAAGGCTTCCGAGGCTGGGAACATCGAACTCAGCGATGAGGGGATTCTGAAATGGACAGAAACGCCGAATCTCAACCGCGCTTACGCCTACGTAAGTGACACTCCTGCAATACGCGAGCTGATCACGGAGCTGATGATGTACGATCCGCGTGACCGAAAGAAGGAGCCGTAAGGGGATACATCACGACCTCCTATTCCGAGCCGGTAAACCCCAATCCGGCTGGTGGGAACAGTTGCAGTTTTTTGGCACGAGACCGGAGGTGTGATACTATGTCCGCAATCCTCCTGCGCTTGGCGGTGGATGGATCGGCGATTGCCAATGCAATATGGGCGGACCTGAATGGCGTTAAGATAAGCCCCAAAGCGGCTTCATCCCCTAGCCCATGGCAAGCGCTAGCTTCGCCCTGGGTCTTGGGTAAAAAGTGTTCCTGCCCTGTATGGGCAGCATCCCAAAGTTCCGTTATCTATTCGGGTCGCCCCCAGCGGATCGCGCGGATTACCGTACCTCGATGAGTTTATCCCCGGCCTGGATACGCTGCACGAGGGCGGGCAGCAAAGGAACGAACCACGCCAGCAACGCCCGATTGGATGAGTTGCCGATTCGCAGCCACACGATGACGGGGTCGTGGCCTCGGCGGCGGAACCGGTCCACGAAGTCCTCATCCTTGCTCACAATGACGGCCTGTTTGCTCGCGGCATAATTCCAAATGTCGCCGTCCTTGGCATGACGCAGGCCCACATCTTCAACGTGTTCGGCCTGGTGGCCCAACTCTACCAGTGTGAGTGCCAGCTGGGGCGCCAGCTGGGCATCAACGAGGAACCGCACGAACGTCAGGCCGCCCTCAAGATGGAGTGATCCATTTCCGCAGCGGCGAACGTCAGGCAAGCCTTGATATCGTCGGCTTCCAAATACGGGAAGTCCTCAAGAATTTCTGCCTCGCTCGCCCCACCGGCCAACATTTCCAGAACGTCCTTGACGCGGATGCGCATCCCGCGGATGCAGGGACGGCCTCCGCACTGTTCAGGATCGAAGGTGATTCGGTCGAGGTAATTCATGGTAGAATGTTACGCGTTTGTGAATGATTTGGCAACTTCCCCGGAATGGGGCAAGCGTGGGATAACGATTTTTCTATTCACGGGTTCAAAATCGACCTCCTCGGGGTCAAAGTCAGGCAGGCCATAGGGGTTGAAGGCCAGATAGAAAAAACTTCCTCCAACGCTTGGAACCCCGATTTTTTTATATCATCCCGGTTTTGTAGAATGGGAACCGGCAGTCACCCTTCTATTCCACGCTGAGCATGACGGAAGAAAAAGCTTTCAACCATTATATTTTATGGGACCGACCCCTTCGGCCATCGCCTTTTTGCTTTATGATCCAATGCTCGGACTGACCCCTAGCGAATGCAGGGCTGTTACCCCTTGGCTGTTCCCGGTCCGAGCCAGCTACTTAGAGGAATGCTTTTTCTCAAAATACTCATAAGCCTCATTAATCATCTTCATTTCCGATTCTGCAACCTCACGTAAGCGTGGTCCAAGGTGACTTACTTTGTCTGGATGATACTGAGATGCAAGTTCGCGCCACCGTCTTCTAATATCCTCAAAAGTCACCTTTCCAGTTAATCCAAGT
>JBGTLQ010000156.1:0-59208 GCA_041744075.1 Terrimicrobiaceae bacterium | reverse complement strand
AGCGCGGGCACGGTGGAGGCGTTAAAAAAGATCGTGCCGACCATCCGGCAGAGGTTTGGGAAAAAGGTTCGCATCATCGTGAGGGCTGACAGTGGTTTTGCGCGTGAGGAGATTATGTCATGGTGCGAGGAAAACGGGGTCTATTACTGTTTGGGGCTTGCTCGCAACAACCGACTTGTCGCCCGCATAGGCAAAGCCTTCGGGCAACTGCACGAAGACATCGCGCAGGGCAGGATGGCCACCCCATGCCGCAGCTTCGAGGAGTTTGAATACCGCACGAAGAAGAGCTGGAGCCGGAGCCGCCGCGTGGTGGGCAAAGCCGAGGTGTTGGAGAAAGGGCAGAACCCTCGCTTCATTGTCACCAACCTGGAGGCCCATTGGGATGAGCGCTTCGAGTCAGCTGCCCTGTATGAAGAGTTTTATTGCGGTCGAGGGGAGATGGAAAACCGGATCAAGGAGGCTCAAATGGATCTCTTTGCCGACCGCACGAGCACGCACTGGATGGCTTCCAATCAACTGCGGCTCTGGTTCAGTGCGTTCGCCCATCTGATGCTCTCAGTGCTCAGAGCCGAGGTGTTGTGCGGCACGGATCTTGCCAAAGCCACCGTGGGACAAATCCGCCTCAAACTCTTCAAGGTCGCCGCACGCGTTAAGGTGAGTTGCCGCAGAATCCATCTTGAGCTGGCAAGTGGGTATCCTTACCGGGAAACCTTCCGCCGGGCCTGGGCCAATCTGGCCACGATGTCTTCAGCCTGAAGGCATCGCGAAAAATCAGCTAAAAAATCGTAAGCCCTCATCGGCAGGGCCCCGCTGTGTCTTGACTTAGCCAAAAGCACGCTCTCTCGTGTGCTGAAATCGCGAAAACACCGAAGACCATTATAAAATGACGGCCAAATTAGCGCAGGCAGCGGTCTTGGGCAACCGTCACCCGCTTTTTGGCCTCTGGCCAAATCCTTTGTGAACAATGCGGGCTAGTTCGCTTCGCTCTGGACGCCCCATTCCCGCCGTGCCACACTTCAAACGTACAGAAATATATGCCTCTTTTCCATGCAGCCTGAGAATCTGTTCCTTTTTGCGTTTCCATTTATTTTTATAGCTGGATGGTGTGGCGTTAGCCTCCTGCTTGCACACATGGGAGGCTGGCATTCAATGGCTAGTATTTACCAGGCAACATCGCATCCCTCCGGGAAGCGCTTTTGGATGCAAAGTGCACGGATGGGCCTTGTCAATTATTCAAGTTGCCTGACAGTTTATGTTTCCAAAGACGGGCTCTATCTTTCGGTGTGGCCAATGTTTCGTTTAGGACACCCGCCTCTTTTTCTCCCGTGGTCCGCCATACAGAAACCCACATTAAAGAAGGTTTTATGGGTCGAGATGGCTTCCTTTGAGGTCGGTGTCCCTCGTCTTGCTTCCGTAACTCTCTCCAAAAAGGTTCTTGAAGCAGCGAAAGCATATGTCTAACGAAGCCAGTCATCCTAATCCCTGTCCCTTCGGGACTATCGGCATACCCCCTGCAGAATCCGCTTCGCGGGCAGGAGCAATGCCGAAAGCAAGCAGGGATAGGTCACTGGGGACTTTGATATGTCTATAGCATGAGTGCAAATCTTCCAATCTCTCTCACCGGCCGTCTAACATTAGACGAGTCGATTTATTTAGCGCAATTGCATCAGCGGCTCATACTCAGACCTGGCTTCCGCATTGGCCTTTCAATATTGTTCTCCGGACTTTTTTGCACGTTACTATCGATGTTGGTGCAATTCAATTTACAGGCAATTTTTTTAGGTGCGACAGGATTATACGGTCTTTATTGGCTTCATCTATCGCCGCGTGTGCGAGCTACGTGCTCATTCAAAGCACATTCAGATCAAATGGGCGATGTCACTGCAGAAATTGAATCGGATAAAGTTAAGGTCTCCACCGAGTCCTCCGGGGCATGGCTGCCCTGGACAGAGATCGAATACATCGTCGACAGCCCTCGAGGCCTAATATTTGTCTTACCAAGCAACCGAGTTTGGTTCTTTCTTCCCGATAGAGTATTCCCAAACGAAAAGACCAGAGATACAATCCTTGCGCTGGGTGGCGACCGTTCAATTTCGATCAGGAAGCAGGCCTAAAACGATGCACTCAAATGAGGTGCGCGCTTCGCCCTCCACTCCGCGAGTGATCTCTGCATAAAAAAATGGCTCGATAAAAAAATGACTGTCTTCTCCGTATTCCGAATTTCTGTAGTCGCCCCCATCGTCCTCTCTGGAATCGGTGTCGCTTATGCTATCCTTGCAGAAGATTCGTTCTCCCAGGATTGGCAGGATATTCTTGCTTGGAACGGTGATGGAGGAATTTTTTCAGACGATCTCAGCACGGCTTCAATATCGAATTGGATTATCCTCGGATGCGTCGGGTTCGCTGCTTTGGTCGCCTTGCTGAATCAGGTTTTACTGTTTTTCTACTGGAAGCCGTCCCGAGCGATATACTTGGTGACATGTATTCTGCTCTATCCAGCGATGCTATTCATGGGACTAACCGTCTTCACCCCCGTCGAATATGTGCTGTATGAAATCGCGGCATTCATCTCTGGTATGACTTTAGCACTCGCCTACTACTCACCCGTAGCTGAACGCTTCAAATAAAAAATCCCAAATAAGTCGGCTCATTCAAGGGCGGACAGCGTAATGCTTTAATTCCGGCTTCCATCCCCGCCGGGGATGGCCTAAATGTTGGGCAAACAAGAAGAACCTCGCATGACGCCTTCTCTGGAAAATATACAGATCCTGCGTTGGCCCATCGGCAAAGCAATGGCCTTTCCGGTTGGGTTCGAGCTTTTGTTCAAACACTTTGGAGCGCAGGCAAATTGGCCCGAATCTCGCCTTCTTTTCTTTGACCGACCCACAACCTTCGCCTCAGAATTCTCTGATATTCTCAAGTGCAAGCAACCTTATTGTATTCTTGAATTAGAAAGAAAACCGGAGGGGCAGGTTCCTCGGCACAACTCGCCACATTGGTGCTTCACTGTTTACCCTGTGTTGCGGCAACTAAAGAGCATTGCTCGAGAGGAATTGACTCTACGTGCCTTCCCTGCTCTCACACAATTTATGGCAACCTGCCCAGTTCATGCCAATTACTACAATAGGATTCGAGTGATTTTTGATTCGATTAATCACTCCTCCGCATTGGACCAATTGCACCCAATAAAATAACAGCCCAGCAAGTCGCATGCACTCAACCTACAGTCGGGGCAAGCCAATGGGGTCGGGCCTAAAAGATATGTCATGGTGGGGGAATGCGTTCCTATGACGTCCGCTGGAAGTCACTGTGCGCCCCCTGGGGCTCGAACCCAGAACCAAAAGATTAAGAGTCTTCTGCTCTACCATTGAGCTAGGGACGCGTTATGTTGAGAATGAACGACATGCATCGTTCGGCTCTGTAAGAGCCTGTCTTTGTTCAGGAATTTGTGCAAGAACAACGTCAAGAAATACAGGGAAAAAACCCGATGTTGAGAAAACCAAAGGTCGTCTCTCGATTTTGTTGAGAGGTAGCTTCTATTGAGGATGCAAAAAAGTGGGCGGTCAAGGGACTGACTTGCCCTACCCAATAAAAATGACGTGGCCCTTTATGGAGAGGGTGGCCCCTTGACCTAGGACCTTCAAGTACGCAGACTTTGCGCTTCTTGAAAACCACACGCTTTCCCCAATTGCACTGGGACATTTCCTTTTTGGCGACGAACCCCACGGTTCGCACAAAACGTTTTGGCATGCCGACTGAGGCCAAGGGGGTTCGTTACCCGATTCGGTTATTGCGATATTGGTTCGGGTTTCACTTGCTGCGGGAGGAGGCCTTGAAAGCGGGGCGTCCCTTGGAGATTGCGGAGGTTGGGGTGCATACGGGTCAGATGCTGCAGTTTTATCGGTCCTCAGCGGGGGCTCCTCCGTTTGCCCGCTGGACGGCTTATGATGCAGTGGTTTTGGGGGAGAAACTGAAAAAGGCGGGATACGATGATGTTGTTGAGGCCAACATTGAGGATCCCACGTTTTCGCTAGGTCGTGAGTATGATTCTGCTGTGGTGCTTCATATTTTGGAGCATTTGTTTGAGCCTGAGGCAGCGCTTAAGAGGATTGCTGACGGGATCCGTCCCGGGGGATCGATCATCGGAGGGTTTCCGGTCTTGCCAGATTTTTTGGTGAAGAGCCGTCAGGCCCAAGTCCGTAAGACGGCGGCGCCGATGGGACATGTCAGCATTTTTTCGCCTCATCGTGTGCGGGAAATGGCCGCTGGGTGTGGAATGACAGCTGAGTTTGTTTCGGGAGCGTTTTTGATGCGCAGCAAGGGGAGTCCTCTGGAAAACTCTGCAGCCTGGATGCGGCTAAATTTGCTTTGGGGTGGACTGTTCCCTGCTTGGCCAGGTGAGGTTTATTGGTTGATGCGCAAACCTGGGAAGCTCGTTTAAGCCCAATGTGGCATGGGTAGGGCGTGGCAGTCCCTTGCCCGCCGAATTTTTGTCGCGAAGCGACGGGCAGAAAGAGAACGTTGATCCCAATCGCGTGGATAGGCAAATAGCGATGCCGGCCCCGCAGGCGCTGGGCCAGCGGTCCCAAGGGCGCCGCTTCGGGTCAGCTTAGCTGCAAGACTTCTTGGCTTGGTTCGGGGTCTTCCAGGAGATGGATGAGTTTTGCGTAGAGGCCACCTTTAAGAAGCAGGTCTTCGTGTTTTCCGCGCTCGATAATCTGGCCTTGATCGATGACCAAGATCTGGTCCGCATGACGGACGGTTGAGAGGCGGTGGGCGATGACAAAGCTGGTGCGATTCGCAAGCAGGTGATCGAGGGCTTCCTGGATCAGTTTTTCGGTGGCCGTGTCCACACTGGCGGTTGCCTCATCAAGCACGAGGATCGGGGGATTTTTTAGCAGGGCACGCGCAATGGCCACGCGTTGTTTTTCCCCGACGCTGAGGCGCACGCCCCGTTCTCCCACTTGGGTGTCGAGGCCTTTGGGCATGCGTCTCACAAATTCATCCGCATTCGCGGCTTGAAGGACCTTCCAAAGCTGGGCATCCGTGGCTGTGGGCAGGCCCATGCGGAGGTTCTCGGCGACTGTGCCGTTAAAAAGAAAACTCTCCTGGGTCACGAGGGCAATGTTGCGTCGGAGGTCCTCGCGGCGAAGGGTTGGAAGGGGGTGCCCATCCATGAGAATCTGCCCGCCTCCATATTCGTAAAATCGGATCAGCAGGTTGACGATGGTGCTTTTGCCGGCACCCGTTGGGCCCACCAAGGCAATCATTTCGCCCGGCTTTGCATGAAAACTGATGCCCTTCAAGGTGGGCTGTGAACCCGAGTAAGAAAAGGAGACATTATCATATCGCACATCACCGCTAAGGGGTTTTGTGAGCACGACTTTGCCAGCGTCGTCTTCGGGTTGGTGATCGAGAATTTCAAAAACCCGTTCCCCCGCTGCCCGTCCTGATTGAACAATCTGATTCAATTGGTGAAGACGTCCCACCGGCTCGTACAAAAACCGGGAAAGCACCAAGAAGGCAACCAACACGCCAAAGTCCAGCCTCCCATCCAATACTTGCGCGGCTCCAAATCCCGCGACCAAGAGCAGGCCGCAGGAATTGAAAAAATTCATGCTCGGTTGATAAAGCGCCCAGACTTTCATCACGATCAAGGTGGTGCGCCGAAGGGTTTCGCTGGCCCCATTAAAGCGGGCATGTTCGCCTTCCTCTGCGGCATAGGTCTTGATCTGACGAATCCCCGAAATGTTGTCATGGAGAAGGGAGTTCATCGCTGATGCGGCCCGTCTTTGCAGGCTGTAGCGGCTTTTTGCGGTCAGGGTGTAGGCCAGCGCACCGATGGCAAGGAAAGGTAGGGGTGTCATTGCCACCATCATCAGGGTCGGGCTGTAGGCATACATCAAACCGGCCACCACCAAGATCTGAAGAATAGAGACCGTCCCTTGCTCGATGCCATCAATTAAGACCCGCTCCACCGAGGTGACATCTTCCACGAGCCGCGTCATAATATCCCCCGTGGCCCGCTCATCAAACCACTGAACCGGCAGCTTCTGAATGTGGGCATACAAATCGCTTCGCAAATCAAAGATGACCTTCTGCTCGAAGGAGTTGTTCAAAATGATGCGCAAGCCATTCAGAAGGTCCTGCACCACAAAGGAGGCCAGACCAATGGCGATGAGAGGCAGTAGCAGCTCGGGCTGATTGCCGCGAATGACATCATCCACGATTTTTTGCGTCACCGCAGGGAAAACAATCACCATCAGAGTCCCCACCACGGCACAGCCCATGGTTCCCGCAGCCATCCACGGGTAACGCTTCACATATTGAAAAACTCTGGCAATCACTCTCATTGTGCTCCCTTTATCGCCCAGGATCTGGTCGGCAGCAATCACGGATGGCGTGGCATTTCATGGCGTCACGGCGACGCGCGGGCTTAAGCGACGTAGAGGAATTTGGAACAAATTTCTGGGATTGAGGCTTGCTGGAAAGAAACGGGTTCCCTGTTCCTCTATTTCAGAAGTTGCAGACAGCGCCAATCTCTCCATCTTGCTGCCTGTGGATTCCTTAACTCAAGCCGTGCTCGGTGCCGCTGTGGCGGAGGCTGGCATGGGCCGTCAGCTCGGCCGACGTGCCGTCGTCTGGGGATTGGCTCTCGGTACGCTTCCCGACTTGGACGTGCTGGCGCATCCTCTGCTTGATACCATTGGAGAGTTGGAATGGCATCGAGGCATCTCGCATTCCTTGTTTCTGATGACCCTCATTTCGCCACTCTTGGGTTGGATAGTTTCCAAAGTTCACCACCATGCGGTTACCTTCCCAAAAGCCACGCTCACGGTGTGGCTGATATTGTTTACGCATGTGCTGATTGATGTGTTCACCGTTTATGGGACCGTGGTGTTTGCTCCCTTCAGCGAGGTGCGGATTGGATTCAATAACCTCTTTATTATTGATCCCCTCTTCACGCTTCCGCTCCTTGTTGGCGTCCTAGCGGCCTTGCTTCTTGGTCGGGGAAAAGCGGCTTCGCGTTGGAATTCCATCGGCCTGATCCTTGCGAGTGTTTACGTCCTTTGGAGTTTTGGCGTCAAAGCGTGGGCAGACCAAAAATTTGTCAAAGCCGTCCAAGATCAAGGCATTGAAGCCGTGCAGTATATGACCTCACCCGCGCCCCTCAACACGCTGCTCTGGCGGGGTGTGGCTGATGATGGCAATGCCCTCCATGTGGGTTATGTTTCGGTGTTGAACCCTTCATCGCCGGTGCGGTTTGTGGTCATTCCAAAAAACGCGGGATTGGCGGCAGACAATCGAGCCGCCAATCGTTTGCAGTGGTTCTCGAACGGCTACTTTTCTATTCAAACCCAGCCGGAGGGGCAGCTCTGGGGCGATTGGCGCTTTGGGGAAGTGCCAGCTGCCGCAGAAAATCCTCAGCCCATTTTTGCCTGGCTGGTGCTTCCTGACGGAAACGTCGTGCCTCAGCGCCCTTCGTTTAATTCCCGATCATTGCGAGCAATTTGGCAACTGGCAAAAAATCCTGCCAATCAAGCTGATCCGTGAATAGTCGTAGAAAGAGAATCCGCCCAGAAATGGCCAAACACCGGGGGAATTTCTCGAATGGCGGCTCGTAAGGATTGTCCATGAGCCGCAGCGATTTGATCCAGATTATCCAATTTGCTGGATAGTAGAGACTCGATCATTGGTCGGAAACGCAGGAACCGTTCACGGTAGGGATGCCTCGGATCACTCCAATGGGCCACCAAACGGTCCTTGGCGAGTGGCATATTCCAGAGGATTCTCCCGTAGTCCAAACGCGCAAAATCTTCCGGCGGGAAATACTTAAATTCCGGACGGTCAAACAGCAATTCCGATGCGGTAGCTCCACTCTGCATGTGCCAAGTCCCTAGGTTCGCCCCGACGTAGCTTTGGAGCAAGTAAATCCTCCGCCGATGGAACAAGGACCCGGAGATAATAATAATTTTTTTCCAGAGCTCGCTGTGGCCAGCCATCAGGCAGTTCTCGTAGAACGGCACGGGGCATCAGATTAATGTGCCATCCGTGAGTGAGCTCAAATTCACTTCCGATCATGGCATCATAGGCCAGCAAAGCGACTTCCTCGTCATCAGATATTGGATCGGCATCCATACTGTTCTCGGGAAGAGAGGTGGTAATTCCCCGTTGAAACGCATGCCAAAGCAACCCCGCTGAGCCAATCAAGGTCAATGAACAGGGAGACTTGACGGCGTTTCCCCAATCGATGAGCCATTCTTCCACTTGGGCAGGAGTTTGGAGTTCACGCTTGGGCACAGACGCATACCTACTCGCTTTCATAGCTGGATTCAACCCGCAATACCGGTGATAAAAGCGAGGACACATGCACTCCGTGCTGAAGCTCCACCACTTCGGTTCTTGCTCCGACAAGTGGAGTCACAGAGGCTGTTGGAATGAATTCCTATTTTAAGCAATTGGGTGATAAAGTGCTTGCCGCTTGGAAGGTCAAAAACTTTTCGCTCCCGGCTTTTCCGGATTTGGCCAAAGAGGCTCTTGAGAACAACCCTCCTTCGAGTGTGGTGGATTTGGAGGAGTTGATCCGGGACTTTCTCCTCAACGACGAACAACCGGCCCAGTCGCTCTCGGGGTTCGGTCAGCCTGAACTGATCGTTTACAATCACCCGCGATTTTATATCCAAATCCTGTTCTGGTTGGATGGGACGACCGATATTCATCAGCATGAGTTTTCCGGGGCCTTTCACGTGTTGGGGGGATCCAGCATTCATTCCCACTTTGAGTTTTTGAATGTGAACCCGATCACGTCCCACTTCCGGTTGGGTGACCTGCGCTTGATCGACACCAAGATGTTGGAAACCGGCAGCACGGTCCCCATTGTCTCAGGGACCTCGTGTATTCATTCCTTGTTTCATTTGGAGACGCCCTCCCTGACGGTTGTTGTCCGCACACAATCGGACCCTGGCACCGGTCCGCAATTCACCTACCTGCCGCCTCATGTGGGGCTCGATCCCGTGCAGGAAGATGCGCTGACCATGCGGCGCAAGCAATTGTTCGATGCTCTCGAGCAGGTGGGCGATCCTGCATATCCTGACTTGCTTCTCGAACTCATTGAAGAACTCGATTTTGAGCGGGGCTTCTTCATGCTCCAGAGTAGTCATGCTTACCTCCGAACCCTTGGCGCCTGGGATGAGGTTTGGAAAACCTTCGCTCAAAAACATGGCACCCTCGCTCAAGGAATTCTGCCAACCCTTGACGAGATTGTGCGACGAGACACGATCTCGGGTATGCGGGGAATGATCGAAGAACCCGAACACCGGTTCTTTTTGGCGCTTCTCCTCAATGTGCCAGGACGAGATCGGATTTTGGAGTTGGTGGGTCAGCGGTTCGATGGTGATCCGATTTCCACGATTCTGCGATGGGCGGAGGAGTTAATTGTGGAATCCGAGGATGGCCTTTGGATTCTGGATGCAGGCTTTCCTGAAAAACTTGAAATCCCTGTCGAAAATCAACAATCGTTCTTTCTTTTTGCCCTCCACTCATTGATTGACGCCAATGCCCCTCAGCTCGGCGACAAGCAGATGGCGGATTCTCTCCGGGACGTTTTCCTGAGCTCCAGCCTCAAGGTGATTGCCGACAAGAGGTGAAGTTATCAGGCCATCGAGACGAGGTCGTCATTCCGGCCTCACTGAGGTTTATCAATCTGTTTTTGCAATATGGGAGGCAGCGAATCCCAGAGTTCAGGATGAGATTCCACCAGACGTGAAATATCCCCCAAATCCTTGATTCGCTTGCTCTGTCTTCTTTCGTGAGCGCTCCATGCCTTGATCTTGCCTGACAACGTGTCCCGCAATGATGCAACTCGCAGCAAAATGCCGTGAACATCGGCTGGTACTGCTCGACTGGGAAATTCGCGGTAAAAGTCCTCTGTGCTGAGCTGCATGCTGACACGAGACTTTCCTTTAAAATTCACCGACCATTCAAATCGTGTTGCTTGGAATCCTTCCGATTCGAGTTCTGATATTGTTTTCTCGACGTCATCTGAAGTGACCACAAAATCAACATCTTGTGTCACCATTGGTTCTTCTGCCCAATGGTTCACAGCGACTCCACCGATGGCACACCATGGAATATCGGCTCGCTCAAGGCAATCGATGAGGCGCATCACATCGTCCGTGCCGCCAGCTGTTTGCCAATCGTAGAATTGCTTTGCCGTCACAAAGGCATCGAAGCAGAACAGGGAGATGATTTCGAGTGATTTATGAACTTCATGCCTTCTGCAACCACCCCTCTCCCACGTTCCTTCTACGAAACCACACCCCTCCAATGTGCCAAGGGGCTGATTGGTGCGGTGATGTGCTGGGGGGAAACATCCGGTATAATTGTCGAAACGGAGGCCTATGACGCCGAGGATGACCCCGCGTGTCACACCTTCTTCAGGAAATCTGCACGTGCCTTTGTGCAAGTCCATCCAGCTGGCACGGCTTATGTGTATCTCAATTACGGGATCCATTGGATGGCGAACGTCCTTGTAAAAGGTCGTCGGCACGGCTTTGTGCTCATCCGGGCTCTTGAACCCATCGAGGGGATTGGCACCATGATGGAAAGGCGAGGCACAGATCGCCTGACCGCTCTGACCTCCGGCCCCGGAAAACTGACCTCAGCTCTCGGCATGACCGGTGCCGCCCATGGCCACGATTGGACGTCTGACCCACAGTATGCCCTGCTCGCCGGACGAAAAATACGCGCAATCACAGAAGATGTTCGAATCGGGATCAGCGTCGGCAAAGAATTGCCATGGCGCTTTTTTGTCGCAGGCAACCCCTACGTTTCCCGGAGATAGTTTAAACAGGAACGCAGCAGGCTTTTAAATCTGATCAAGAATCCGCTGGCGTTGAGTGGCGAGTTCAGCATCAGAGATCAATCCTTTCTGATGAAGTTCACCAAGCTTTGCCTCCACGGAGCTTTTCGCGTCGGAACTTTTGGGCTGAGAACTCAGTGTACTAAGTAGTTTTTTTATAAAAAAATTCTTGCCCGATTTCATAAGTTTCCTAAAAATCTTCGCAACTGGTGTTTAAACCGAGTTACTTCAACTCAAAAATGCATATCAATCTTATGAAAAAAGTTTCAGTTTTTGTTGCACTTCTGGCCTTCGCCACAATGAACCACCTCCACGCGCAGATGTTGGCCACCAGTTGGGACCGCTTTGTTGGCGTCACCGTTACCTTGGATGGCGACACAATCACGCAAGACGATCAAAGTTTCGCCGATAATCCCCTTTCAGTTTCCGTCAACTTGAGTTCAGGGACACCTCCTCCTCCGCCTTCCATGTCCTATTTCCTCATTGAAAACACCATCCAGACCGATGTCGATCTTTCAGGTGATGTCGTAACCTTTTCCGGACAACACGCTGTCCTGGCCGAAGAGTCCGGAATGCAGTCGTCGAATATTGCTGCTGTCGGCCAATTCGGCCCGGCCGTGGTCCAGGAATATTTTTTCTTTTCTCTGAGCGGGGAGCACGATCTTTCAATTTCAGGTGAGTTGAGCGTTACACCATTTTTTGAAACAGCGGAGAGCCAAACCTCTCTCGATGTTTTTTTGGCGATCACGCAGTACGCAGATCCAGGTGATCCCTTCGGATCCTCGTCATATTTGGATGGCGTCGGAGCGGATCGAACCTCTGATGCTCCATTTAATAATCCTCTTGAGGTTAATCTTACGACAACCTTGGACACCGGATTCTATTACCTTACTCTAACCTCAAATGCAAGCGGCGCTGGTCAACAGGACTTCTCCAACTTGAGTGCTGTCGCGACATGGAATCTCAGTGCAGCAGTTCAACCTGTGCCCGAACCAGGAACGAGTGCATTGATATTTTTGGGGCTTGGCTCACTTCTTCTACATCGTAAAAGGCGTCAGGGTTAAAACGAGCGCCTGACGTTCCAGTCATTGCGGATTGTCAACGGATCTCAAGGAGGGATCCCGGAGTTCATGGATGGTTTAATTCTTTGGTCACGAATTCAGCGATCAGGTGTTGGAATAACGGGACCCAAGCTTTGCTCATCATATCGAACGGAAATCGAAGAGATTCAAAATCAAGAAGCTATCCATCCACCCTGCATGATTAAAAGCCAAGGCTGCTCATCGGTTTGCCTGAAGTAAGCGATTCACTGGAAAGCAAAAGTCGGCGGTCAAGGGACTGACGCGCCCTACCCCAGTGAAATCGCGCTGGCGCGAGCGCGAAGCGCCCTTATGATGGTAGGGCTGGGCAGTCTCCACCTTCGCCAAGGCTACGGCGAGACAAGCCTTGCCCGCCCACTTGTCGCTGGAAAATTTCAAGGCAGGTTGGAGGTTCCCGAAAATGAGGTCCGACACAATGATCTCACATTTCCCCAGCATTGTCATGCCATCGATTCCCAGTCATTGATAGGGTATGACTTCCATAGAGCTTTTTCAGGCTGCGCTGACACGTATCCCGGGCGGGGTGAACTCGCCGGTTCGGGCGTTTCGTGCTGTGGGGGGGGAGCCATTTTTTGTGTCATCGGCTGCGGGTTGTCGGCTGCGAACGGTGGATGGGCAGGAGTTGATTGATTATGTGGGGACATGGGGGCCTGCGATTTTGGGTCATGCGCCGGATGCGGTGATTGCAGCTGTTTGTGGCGTGGCACCGTCAGGGTTAAGTTTCGGGGTGCCGAATCCGCTGGAGGTTCAAATGGCAGAGACCATTTGTGAGTTGGTGCCATCGGTGGAAAAAGTCCGCATGGTTAATAGTGGAACGGAAGCCACGATGTCGGCCATCCGGCTCGCGCGAGGATTCTCGGGGCGTGAGAAGATTATCAAATTTGATGGGTGTTATCATGGGCACGTCGATTCGCTATTGGTTAAAGCGGGCAGTGGAGCGCTTACGAACGGTCAGCCTGACAGCGCTGGGATCCCTGCGGCCTTGGCAGCGCTTACGATCAGCCTTCCCTTTAATGATCCCGAAGCCGTCCGAGCCGCTTTTCTTGCCAATCCGGGTGAAATTGCTGCGGTGATCCTCGAACCCGTGCCTGCCAATGCAGGCCTTTATCTGCCTGAGCCCGGGTATTTAGAATTCCTGAGGGAGATCACGACCAAGGAAGGTGCCCTGCTGATTTTTGATGAAGTGATGACAGGTTTTCGCTTGGCACCAGGCGGGGCACAGGAAATGTTTGGCATCACGCCGGATTTGACGGCTCTTGGCAAAGTGATTGGCGGGGGGTTGCCGGTGGGTGCGTTTGGCGGTCGGGCTGAGATCATGGATTGCCTCTCGCCGACTGGGCCTGTTTATCAGGCGGGAACTCTTTCTGGAAATCCTCTGGCTCTTGCGGCGGGCCTTGCTCAGCTTCGCGAGTTGATCAGGTTGGGGGGATGGTCTCGACTTGAGGAAATCGGTCAGCAATTTGAGGCGGGAATGAGGGAAGCGATAGCGGGACAGCCGCTGACTTTTCATCGAATCGGCTCGATGTTTTGCCTTTTTTTCCGAGAAGGACCGGTTCGGAATTTGGCTGACGCAAAAGCCAGCGACGCCGCTGACTTTGCGAAGTTTTTCCATGGCTGCCTTGAGCGAGGTGTTTATTTTGCTCCCTCTCAATTTGAAGCCGGATTTTTGTCATTGGCTCATTCGGATGCAGACATTGAAGAAACGATTCGTGTTGCCACCGAAGTGCTCAAAGCCTAACTCCCCTTTGGAACCCTCCCAGTCATATTGTCAGTTCGGCAAACGCTATCTTGATGGCTTTTCCTGGATTGCGCCTGTCACGAACAACCGTTTGGGTGATGCGCTCAATATCGAGTTTGTGCATGAACACCTCTTTTTTATCGAAGGCGAGCGGGTCGTAAAAAACATTGGTTACAGCGAAAAAGGCAAGCGATTCAGCGAGGAGGAATTCGGGAAACCCATCAACACCTTGGAGGATATTTCCAAGAATGGATACTGGCTGGTCGGTCGGAAGTTTCATCCCTCGGCAGCCGAGGAAGCACTCGCAGAGATTGATGACGGTCATTATTATTCGTTTTTTAGCAATCAGTGTCAGGACTGGGCCGACCGGCTTCGCCGGAAAATGGAGCGGATCGAGAAGGCGAATGGGTTGATGCCTATCGCAAAAACGGAATCCGCCGATAAACGATTTTGGAAGGAGAAAGCCCCGACAGTCCCCGCCTCGGCAGCCTTTGGATTATTTGCTATAGGACTTGGGATCGGGTCATTCCTTGCCCCCGCCATCGCCGCTCATCGCTCGATCTGGATTCTCGCCATCTTTCTGATTGTTTCCGGGATCTCCGAGATTGTTTATGCGTTTCATGGCCGGGCGTGGAGCCAAATTCTGGGAACCATCTTTTTTGCGTTCCTGAATATTGCAGCGGGAGGGGCGCTCCTGCTGGACACACAAAACTTGGCTGGTTGGGCAGGTGGTTTGTTTGGAGTCGCTTTTGGATTGAACGGTTTGGCACATATCGTTGTTGCCATTCGAAGCCGGCCATTTCTTCGCTATGTGGGAACTTTGCTCACCGGTCTAGGCATGCTCATAGGAGCGATTCTCCTCTTCACCAGGACCGTGGGCGAACGCGATGTCCTGTTTGGTATCATCATCGGCGCAAACCTGATCCTTGGTGGATTCTCGACGCTGTGGCTTCATTGGACCAATTCCAAAAAAATCAAGGTCACCTAAGACGCGAAGTCGGCGGGTTCGGCGACCCGCGCCCTACCGTATATGTCCTCAATCAAAATCAAGCGCGAGGTCCACGCACGCGGCAGAGTGGGTGAGGGCACCGATGGAAATAAAGTCCACCCCGGTGGCGGCCACCTCGGCAATGTTCTGCAATGTGATGCCGCCACTCGCCTCGAAGGCTACCCCGGGTTTGCGTAACTGCACGGCCTCACGAAGGACCTCAGGGCGCATATTATCCAGCAGGACAACATCCACACCGTCCAAGGCGAGAACCTCTCTTAACTGGGAGATGGTATCCACTTCGATTTCCACACGAAGCCCCCGCTGTTTCGCCTGATGGATGGCGGGTTGCAATCCAGGGATTCCGCCCGCAGCCGCAAGATGATTGTCTTTGACCATGACCATGTCGTGGAGGCCCATGCGATGATTGGTTCCGCCTCCGGCCCGCACTGCGGCTTTTTCGAGCAAGCGCAGGCCGGGGGTTGTCTTTCTGGTGTCGAGAATTTTTGTGGTTGTTCCGCGAACGGCCTCCACATAGCGACGCGTGAGAGTTGCCACTCCGCTTAGGCGCTGAAGGAAATTGAGAGCCACACGTTCGGCGGTGAGTAAGCTCGCCGCGGGGCCTTCAAATTCCATGCCCGCAGCACCGGGTGATAACAACGTGCCCTCAGGCTGGACATCCAGAATCTGTGTGACGGGGTCCACCCTCATAAAAACTTCGCGAGCAACTTCTCCTCCGGAAAACACACATTCCTGTCTCGCAACGATCCTTGCACGGACAATGTTTTGGTCTCCGGCAAAAAGCTCCGTGGTGACATCTCCCGTCCCAACGTCCTCCCCCAAAGCCAAGCCGATGATATCGTTTCCGAAACGGGCTGGTGTCATGGGAGTTTAGACAGAGGGTGGGAGGGCCTCTTCGCGGGGTTCCAAGTTGAGGAGCTGACGCTGCCATAGCATGAGCGCATCCGTTCCAGAATCTTCGGATGCGGCTTCGAGGGCCTGACGTGGTGCGACAATGGAAGGGTCGAGACCCAATTCCTTGGCAACCCGATCACGCACGGCTCGGATTTGGTCCAGCCTGGTCAATTGCTCCCGAGATGGGCGTTTTCTGCGCAGCTTTTCCTGCTTGGGCCATTCGGATTCTGGGATTTGAAGAGCTAGGGCAAGCACGACTTCAAAGCTTTTTCTGCGGCGGCTGCTCATGCGTGGCGTGGAGAAAGCTTCTCCTTGAACGCTTTTTTCCGCGATGCGGAGGAGGTCCTCATTACCAAGGACGTGGAAGGCGGGGCGATCCCAAGCCTGAGCTTCACTGTCCCTCCATTGCCAGAGAATGCGTAGCACGGACTGGGCGCGGTTGTCGAGAGCGGCAGATCCCGAGATCCTCCACGCCTTGTTTTCATCGCGGGCACGGGTTTCTTTGGCCGAGGCAATCATACGATCCCGCGATTGCACGAACCATTCCCATCGTCCCAATCGCCGGAGTTCGGCATCCAAAATATCGCCAAGATCCAGCAGGTAGCGGGTATCATTCATTGCATACTCGACCATTTGATCGGAGAGGGGGCGCAAGGCCCAGTTGGCCTTTTGGGAAGCTTTGGAGAGTTTGACGTTAAAGTATTTTTCGACAAGGGCTGCCAAGCCAAGCTCTTTGAGACCGCACAACCGTGAGGCAATCATGGTATCGAACATATCCTCGAATTGGACATTCAGCGTGCGATTGAGCAGGCGCATGTCGTAATCGGCCCCATGAAAAACGATGCGCTTTTTTGCCAGGGCATCAAAGAGCGGTTGCAGGTCCATCTGGGCCAGCGGGTCGATCAGTACATGTTCTTCGCGACTGCTGAGTTGGATCAAACAAAGCTTTTCGAAGTAGCTGTGCAGGCTGTCGGCTTCGGTATCAAGGGCGATCTGAGAGCAGGGTTCAATGCGGGAGATCAGTTCCGCAAGACTTCCAGGTTCCGAGATCAAGGTTCAGCGATGAATTGTTCCTGAGGGGGCTGATCGCCGGGCCTGCGGGCCCGGGGCTCTCGAACGAGGGTGGTTCCGTCAGTGGGTGCAGTGACGAATGGTCCGCCTGCCAGTGGCGCTGCGTCCGTAAACGCAACATCCGGCACATCGCTGGGTTTTCCTTCCAAAGGAAAGTCCTTGCGTAGCGGGTGGTATGGGTAGCCCTCCCACATTAAAATTCTTCGAAGGTCGGCATGCCCGGCAAAACGAATACCCATCATGTCAAAAACCTCGCGCTCATGCCAATCCGCTGTGGGCCAGAGGTCCACCACAGAGGGCATCTCAAGGTCATCTTCAGAGACCCAGGCCTTCAGCCGAAGGTGGGTCCCAGATTCCAAGACACACAATTCATAAACCATCTCAAAACGGGGTTCATCGCCAAAATGATCCACGCTGGAAATATCCAGCAAATAATCAAACCCCAACTCAGACTTGCTATATTCAGCTATGGCGTGAAGGGATTCCTTGGGAACCGTCAGGCCCACTTCCCCACGAAAATCAGATTTCCCAAGAATGGCATTTGGGAATTGGCCGGCGAGCAATTTTGCAGCGTCTTCGCTTGTCATATCGTCTCCACAAGAGCCCGCTTCTGATCCTCCACCGAATGTTCGCCCATGATTTTGTGCTGCAATTTCATAAGGCCATCAAGCAGGGCCTCGGGGCGGGGCGGGCAACCAGAAATATAGACATCCACTGGGATCAGATGATCAATGCCTTGGAGCACCGCGTAGCTGCGATACATGCCACCGCTGGACGCACACGCCCCCATGGCGATACACCATTTGGGCTCGGGCATTTGGTCCCAAACCCGTTTAACAGCTAAGGCCATCTTGTAGGTGACCGTGCCGGCCACAATCATGACGTCGCTCTGACGAGGAGAAAATCGCATCACCTCGGCACCAAAGCGTGAAATGTCATAGCGGGAAGAACTAGCCGCCATCAACTCGATGGCGCAGCAGGCAAGGCCCATGGGCATGGGCCATAAGGAATTGCTCCGCATCCAATTGATTGCGGCGTCAACTTTCGTAAAAATAATATTTCCCTCGACTTTAGAGTCGTAGGCAATCGGGCTGTGTGCGCTCATCGCACGAGGAACGTAAAGGGATGGCTCATTGGACGCAAGTTCTATCCCTGCGATTTCTCGGGGATGGGTGTGGTTTGCCGCCTACGGGGTGTCCCGCACGCTGCCATCAAAAAAAAGCTGAAGTGCCCGGTCGCCGTGGGGTGGGCTCGGCGGAGTTGATGTTCGCCAAGGGGCTCCAGCCACAGCAGGGTGCGTCTGATGAGCCTCGCTTAGCATCGGAAGGTTGGAACGGGAGGAGGTCGGCACAGCGGACAACAAGAGTGGCGTGCCCGGCTCAGGATCAGCGGCGGACCCCCAAGGATTGATTGTGCCGTTGGGGGTTTCAACGGTCATGTTCATCACGTAAAGACGGATATCCTTGGGATTGGTGGCTGGCAGCGAGCGGCGGAGGGACCCGGTCAGAAATCCCTTCACCACAAAGGGCGAATCGCGCGCTTCAATTCCTAGAAACGGGGCAAGCTCGACGATCAGGCGACCATTGCGGTTTTTGTCATACTCTGCAACTTGGCCCGGCCAAAGCGGCCCGGGAAGACGTCCATTGTTTTCTGCGGATTTGGCAAATACGGCCGTCCCAACGCTCCGCATCAGCCCTGTGGCCTTTGCCCGATCAGCGTTTTTGAGGATCCTCGGCAGGGTGGGAGCAAGCAGGGCAATCAGAACCGCCAAGATCCCGATCACAACCAAAAGCTCAATCAACGTGAATCCCGAGTTTCGCGAAACAGGGGAGTCAGGCCTCTTGCCTCTTAAATGCTTCCTCCTGTCAGCGCAGCAATCCTCCCAATGGTCGAGACGGCCATGCCCCATGGCCAGAATTGCTAGTAAACCCATGCACTGCCACCTTCATATCAAGGTGTGAATTGCGCAACGAGAATGATGGTAAAAACTTCGCTCGATGGGCTGGATTGGCCTTTGAGAACCTTGGGGGCTGTGTTCTCCACCCGGCGAACCGAAATGAGCGTCGCTGGGCCCGGGCTGAGTGCCGATCGGCCCGCATAATTGCGTTTTTGAAAGTTGCGAAGTCCGGCTTGAACGCCCTCATTGATCGCAATCGACAAATCCAAAGATCCGGCACTCAAGGATCCCTCCACGTCCGCACGGGTGTTGCCCACGCGGGTGGACGTCGCAAATTTTGATCCTGGATTGGCAGGAAAACTCTGCGCAAAAAGCACAGTCCCATTTTTGAGATGCGACACGGACGTCCTTGTTCGGTCCGCATCGGTTACCTCTGACAAACGAACCTGCGCCAATGCCTCACTCAGCGCTCCCGGATCCTTGGCCTCGGCGAAGCGGATCACCGCAACATCCAATTGGCCAGCAAAGGCATAGGACATGGAAAGCAAAACAGTAAGAATGGCAGCGCGGATCATGAGTGAAACCATGTCAGCGAAGCTGGCCGGATAGCAATGCAATTTTCTCTCGAGTTGTCTAATCCCGCCGACCTTTGCGAGGCACCCATGATTGACAAAGATTGCTCATCTTTGCACTTTATGGATATGAATATTTCTCTAACCCCTGAGCTGGAAAAAGCCGTGAAAGCCAAGGTGGCCTCGGGGCTTTACAACAACGCCAGTGAGGTTGTGCGTGAAGCGTTACGCGGATCACTTCTTCGTGAGATGGAAAGTCATTGGGTGGCCCGTGAAGCAGCAATTGGCTTCGCCCAACTGGAGGCCGACGAAACGGTCGAAGTTCGCTCCGAGAAGCATTTCGCCAAGATGCTTCGCGAGAAAAAGTGAAGATCTTCCTGACCGTAGCGGCCCTTGAGGACCTGCGGTCCATCCGCACCTACACTTTGGAAACATGGGGGCCGGAGCAAGAGGAAAATCAGGAGACCCTCGGGTGTGATCAAAACTGGGTGAGGTCATGGGTAAAACTCAGAAGAGATAAGTGGGCGGGCAAGGGACTGCCCAGCCCTACCATCAACAGGGCGCTTCGCGCTCGCGCCAGCTCCTTTTCCTCGGGTAGGGCGTGGCAGTCCCTTGCCCGCCCACTTTTTTGCTTTCCAAAGGGCGCTCCGCTCACACCACTGGACAATCAACCTCACCACTTTTAATCACGCCCGAGACCCCCCTCTCCACAGAAGCCCCACCTTGCGAAAGTTGCCATCTCATGATTTCTTGGCTGCTGTGAAACGCCCATTCCTCATTGCCCTCGCCTCTGTTTGTGCCCTCATGACCCTTGATGCTGCCGAACCCATCGAATTTACGGTGGGCGAGTTTGCGTTTGACCGTCCTTCGGGATGGGGTTGGATCACGGCCTCCTCGCCTATGCGGAAGGCTCAACTGATGGTTAAAGGTGACGATGCCGCCACGGCGGATGTTGTGTTTTTCCATTTCGGGCCGGGTCAGGGTGGTTCGGTGGATGCCAATGTGCAGCGTTGGGTTGCGCAGTTTGAGGACGGAAAGTCCTCCTCAAAAAAGGAGAGCATCAATGACAAGGAGATCACGTTTGTGGAAGCCACTGGCACGTTTTTGAGCGGAATGCCGGGGACGCCCTCCGTGCCACTTGAGGGTTTTGCAATGCAGGGTGCCATCCTCGAAAGCCCGGCAGGGGATGTGTATGTGAAAATGACCGGACCCCAAGAGTTGGTCGAGGCAGCAGCCTCGGATTTTGCAAAAATGGTCTCAGACGCCCGCCGCGTGGCACCTTAAGCTCGGTCTCCTTCTCGATCAATCATGGCAAGAAACATCCCACTGTTTATTGCCTTCCGGGTGCTTTTTAACGCCCGATTTTATTACCCGGTCCTTGGCGTCTTGTTCTTGGATCTCGGGCTCACGCTGGAACAATACGCACTGCTAAACGTGGTTTGGGCGGTGGCAATCATCGTCCTTGAAATTCCGTCTGGTGCCCTTGCCGATGCCATTGGCCGCAAAAACATGGTGGTCGTTGCAGCGGCGCTCATGGTGGCAGAAATGGCGGTTTTTGCTTTTGCGCCAACGGGGAGTGGTAGCACACTTTTTTGGTGGCTTGTGCTGAACCGTGTTCTGAGCGGTGCCGCCGAGGCGAGCGCCAGTGGTGCGGATGAGGCGCTCGCCTATGACTCTCTGCCCTTGGAAAATCGCGAGCAGGCATGGCCGAAGGTCTTGGCCACGTTGATGCGGTGGCAATCAGGGGCATTTTTTGTGGCGATGATTGGAGGTGCAGCGCTTTTTGATTCGTCGGTTGTCACGACGATCACGGATCTGTTTGGCCTTCAGGCACCATCTTCCACGACACGCCTCCCCGTCTATGCGACGATGGCCACGGCTCTCACTTGCCTTGGGGTGGCCTTTGCCATGCAGGAGCCCCGGTCCTCAGCTGCCAAAACCCACGCGGGTCCGAGTGAGACCCTTCGAAACATTGCGCGCGGCGCATCCCATGTTTTTAAGACCCCACAGATTTTGTCTCTGGTGCTGGTCGTGCTCGTTTGTGACAGCTTCGTTCGCCTGTTTTTAACATTTGCCAGCAACTACAATCGCCTCATCGAACTCCCCGAGGTCGCTTACGGAGTGGTAGGTGCGGTGATGGGTCTCCTTGGATTTGTCGCCGCACCGCTCGCTCGCAACTTGGTGGAAAAATTCCCAATCCAAAAAAACTTTGCCCTTCTGATAGGATTTATTCTTCTCGGTCTGACCGGTGCCACTTTTGCATGGCCGATCTGGGGCGTCTGGGTGTTGGTTCCTCTCGGGCTCTCAATGTCGCTGCTCTCGTTTTTCACATCCCATTACCTCAACGCTTGGACCAATTCGGATTTCCGCGCGACGGTTCTTAGCTTCCGAGGAGTGGCCATGAACCTTGGGTATGGGGCCATTGGGCTGGCCTTCGCTGGTCTGAACTCATCCCTGCGAAGCGAATTCTCCGCAGCCTCTGACAATGACATCTTCTCAAAGGCAATCTTCTGGCTGCCCCTGGGATTTCTTGTGGCAATCCTTGTTGTCGCATTGACCGCACGGAAGTTGTCATTCCATCAATGCCTCATAGAAAAATCACAAAGCCAGTGAACTTACCACCCTGTGAGGGGTTGCCTTCGCTGAAGTCTTTTTGCCGACACTGGATAAAGGCTTGCACTCAAAGATTAGAGTTCAGCGATAGAATTTTGGGAAATGTATCGGTTCTAAGCTGCTCTAACGCCGCATACGGCCATTCATCTGGTCCAAATGCCGGTTGAATGGCCGCCAGAAAATCGATTGCCGCAGTGTGTTTTTTTTCCCATGTAAGCATAATAAATAGCATTGCCGTATCAAACCGCACGTTGATGTCGTCGATTTGCACCAAATCATCGACATCGGGCAATTTGATTCTTTTCAACAGGTCAGCAGCCAACCCGTATCGGTCTGAGGACTTCATCAAAGTCAGCGCCTGGTCCCGACTCTCAGCCATTACATCATGCTTCCCAAGGATCTTTGCAGCCAGCCAGCCAACTAAATACCCCTGGGCTTTTTCGGGCCTCACGATTTGATAGCGTCGAGCATAAGTCTCTGCTTGCTCCCAGTTCTGCAACACACATTCTTGGTGCATTTTCGTCCACGAGTTTAAAGGATCTGCATTTTCTGGAGTAACGTGATCGTCGAAAGTAACCACAGCCGCTGCCTCCTCATCGCGGCCTTGCCGTTTCAGACTCAGCACAAGTGCAAGCCGCCCCAACCTCCCTTGAGATCTGATTCTCCGGAAATGGGCTTCCGCACGGCCATGCCAGCCCTTGCTCTGAAGAACAAAACCCCTAAAAACTGCCACGATTTCATCCAACGTCGTATTATCTGCAGATATAAGAAGGTCTTCCTCTTCCCGAGTGAGATCCTCCGGGAGCTTTTCAAACATCAGCTCAATGCACTGCAGATATCGGCTCATGGGATACTTCCCTGCAAACTTGCGAATTTTCGCTCGGTTGTCCGCATTGTCATTTTCGATATAGCGGTAAAGCGATTGAAATATAAGCATCTGGTCGGAGGGTTGGATTTTTTCCAGATAGGTGGCGAGAAGCTTATTCCCTTCCGAGTAGGACTGTGTCCAGATAGCTGCGAACAAGAGAAATCTGAGCGCAATCTCATTGGAGGGGTCATTCTCGAGAAGCTTTTGCGCCTCTGCCTCCGCTTCCTCATGATTTCTCTCTAAATAAAGGAACATCATCTTTTCAAGCGCAGCCTCCTGAGGGCTAGGCGAGTAGGGAAACTCACCCATGGTAGGATCACTCGTGAGGAGATCGCCGATCTCTTTGCGCATTTTTGACGGTTCTTTGCGCGTTCCCACCGCTCTCACCACGCCTTCTGGATCTACCACAAACCAAGTGGGCCGCCTGAGGGGACGAAAGAATTCGAGGTCTATTTGACTGGTAACCAGAGCGCGGAGACCAATGGGAGCCCCAAACGTAAAAAGTTCCATGTCCGTGTAGGTGGGGTCATCAAAGATTTCAACATATTCAAAGTGTTTTCCCTCTAAGGCCTCTCGGATGTGAATAAAGATTTGGCCGGTTGCTCGAGAAGCCCGATGCCAAGATCCACCGTATTGCAACACCACCCACTTTCCCCGCAGGCTGGAGAGCTTGGTGGTGGTGTCCTTTCCAGTAATCAGTTCGATTTCAGGTACCACGCTTCCCACGGCCGGGTGCGGACTCGCACCTACGCACAATACCGAGCAGAGAAAGAAATGCGCGATCAGCAAGCATAACTTACGAGGAGGATAACAATTGCGGGATCTGGAGAAGTGCAAGGAGGAGATCATTATTATCTTTTGGTCTTGTCTCAGACTTCAATCGAAAGGCCAGAAATACCAGCACCATCTCTTACAAGAGGGATCTGGCATTACGATGATTTACTGCGATGGGTGGATTTAAGCTAACTGCTCATAAAACGTCGGCGGCTCCACGGTCACGCCGCAAGCCATCCGGCGGGCCTCCGCCGTGAGCTTGCCATAGACATACCATCCTCCCAAAGCCGAAGCCATCACCGAACGAAATCCAAATTCCTGGTGGAGTTCGCTGAGGATCTGATCAATGCGCTGGCGCAACACTGGTTTGTGTCGGAACCACTTTCTTGCCGCTGAAAGCACCGCCGCGTATTGGATGGGTAGCGTGCGTGACTCACGTTCAAATCTGGCCCTGATGCGAAGATCGCCGGCCTTGCCATAGCGCTTCCACCCTTGCAGGGCCGTGCGTGCCATCCGTACGATGCTGGGACCATTCACTTCAAAATCCCGCTGAAACGCTTTGTGTAGAAACGCTGTCTCCATGCCGGGAGGAATGTGGGGATGACGGTGAAAAAATTTCAGTTGTCCGTGGGCATCTGCTGCATCTTTGCACTCGGGGTCGGTCAGGGTTCCAGCTTTCCGATGTTCTTCATAAAGCGGTGTCCCGGCGACCGGCGTGTAGAGCATGAATTGATGAAATTCGGTGTCATGACTCACGGCATAGTCGATGGCCTCATCAAGGTTTTCGGGGGTGTGTTCCTCCAGGCCTATGATGGTTGACCCCAGAACGCTAATACCATGGGCCTGAAGCTTGCGCACGAGGGCTTTGGTGTCCGACCCTTTTAATTTATGGTAATGGCTCGCTTTTCCCTCAAGCCCCATCCAAACCCACGAAATGCCCAACGCTACCAGCTGCTCCATCGAGTAGGACAATAACGCATTCGCCGAGCTGAAGACGTACAACGACCAACTCTTGCCCTTGGCTTTCATCAGCTCCAGCAACCGAAGGGCGCGTTTGCGGTGAACCAGGAAGTTTTCGTCCATCACAAAAAATGACTGAACACACATATCCCGCTCAATCCCTTCCATGACTTCAAACAATTCCTCTCCCGTTTCGTAAAAATTAATGAACCGCCCCTTCCCACCAAAAGCTGCGGAGGTTGCGCAAAAGTTACAACCCATCGGGCAGCCCACGGAAGGAATTAGAGTCGCCGCAATTTCCCCAGGCTGATTTTGTTTGCCCGGCCGCTCATTCAGTTTGAGTCCCATCGTACGAGCCCCAATTCCTGACAGAATCCTTGGATGCCGAATGGGGGCATCTTCGTCCTCACCAAGAAATCGACGCATCCACCGCACGCCATCTCCTCGCACGACATGATCTGCTCCCAGCCGTTCTTTGATGCCCGGCATGCCGGAAATGTGTCCCCCCACCACAATTTCAGCCAGAGGTTGGTGCCGACGAATCAGACGACACATCTCCTCCGCCTTGAGCACATTTGGAGGGATGGCACTCATCGCAAACACGTCATAAGACTTGGTTTTTAGTTCTTCGATGAAGCGCTCTCTTGTCGGAAAATCCAGCAGGGCACTCGGAGCGCTGATATTTTCGCGAAGGAGCATCAACCCCCAGGAACGATGAAACATTCGCAAGGAAAACGGCCCCTGCAGCCTCGTGACCTGATTGTGATATAGCTCCATCGGGTTAATCGCCCGGCTTCCATACTCATCGTCTCGGGCATACGGCCCAAAAACGCTTGCGAATAAAATTCTCGGTTTCCGATGTGCTTCCCCGACACCCTGCCCAATGATTGCAGTCTGCTTGTTCATAAATTTCCGGCACGTCACAAATGGACGCTAGGCGTTTCACGCACGCGGGGGTGAAGCACAAAACCCAACCCTGAGGATCATGGCTTCCGACGTAACCACCAGAGCCTTGCTGAAACGTATTCTCTTCCGCTCACGAGTCCATGAAAATGTGATAAATATTAGTTCATCTTATTTTTGGCATCACTTTGCGCAACAATGGGCGCATCTAAAAAGTGGCAATGTGATCTCGCTGACATCCTGCCGACCCTACCAACAAGGGGCGAGTTGCGCGTGCGCCAGCTCGTTCTCCTAGGTAGGGCGTGTCAGTCCCCTGACCGCCGACTTTTCCTGCTTCATGCGACGGCGGGCAAGGGACTGCCCAGCCCTCCCAACAAGGAACACCCCTTCACCAATCCTATTGAAGCCCCTGCCAATCCGGTTCATGATTTGAGTCTATGTCGAAGGTAGAAAATGCGCGAAGAGTCATTGCCATGGAAATTGCCGAAGTTCAGTCCATGGCAGATCGGCTCGGATCAGAGTTCGAAAAAGCTGTGGAACTTCTCCGCTCCAGCCTGGCAAGCCGCGGCAAGGTGATCGTCGCCGGCGTCGGCAAAAGTGGTCACATCGGCGACAAAATTGCCGCAACCCTCTCCAGCACAGGCTCACCCGCTGTCGTTCTGAACTCACTTAACGCCATGCATGGCGACTTGGGGGTCATTTGTGACGGAGATGTGGTGATTGCTCTCAGCTACAGCGGCGAAACCGAGGAGTTGGTGAACATCCTCCGCGCCATGGCACGATTTGACGTGCAAATCATCGCCATCACCGGCGACACGTCCTCCACCTTAGCCAAGGCCGCCCACGCCGTGCTTGACGTCCACGTTTCGCGTGAAGCCTGTCCCCTCAATTTGGCCCCCACCTCCAGCACAACCTCCATGCTGGTCCTCGGCGACGCGCTGGCCATGACCCTTCTCGAAGCCAGGGGATTCAAAAAGGAAGACTTCGCAAAATTCCACCCGGGAGGCCAGATTGGCCGAACCCTTCTTCTCAAAGTGGACCAAATCATGCGCGGCGCCGATCAGTTGGCATTGGTTGCCCCAGCCACTCCGGTGCTCGAGGTCATTCAAGCCATGACCGCCGCCCACTCCGGAGCCGCAATGGTCATCGAGGAAGATGGGCGCTTGGCAGGAATATTTACCCACGGGGACTTTGCCCGTCATTTTCCCACCTCGCCAAATATCGCCAACAGCCCGGTCAGCGACTACATGACAAAAAACCCAATCACCGTCGGCTCGGACCGCCTCGCCGCCGAAGTCCTCAACATCCTCCAAAAACACCGGATCGATGACCTTGTGGTTGTTGATGCCGAAGGGCGACCGGTCGGCATGGTCGATTCGCAAGACCTCTCCCGTATGAAATTGCTCTGAGGAAATGCCTCATGGGGGGGCAAACCCTCCCATCAAATGGCGCCTCGCACGTGCGCCAGCTCGTTCTCCATGGGTAGGGCGCGTCAGTCTCCGCGTAGCGGCGAAAATATTTTGCTAGAATTGAATGGCTGCTTCAACAAAGCCCGATCTTCCTGTAGTATTGGTCAAATGGTATGACTACGCGAAATGGGTGATTGAGCGGGTGGAGAGCTTTCCCAAGAATCAACGTTTCGGGCTGGGACAAAGGCTTTCGGATCAGGTGATGGACGTTCTGGATGTTCTTGTGCAAGTTACCTACACCCGGGAAAAGCGGGATCTGCTGGCCGAGGCCAACCGGAAGATGGAAGTGCTGCGATGGACGGTGCGGATGTGCAAGGACCGCAATCTTCTATCAGCCACTCAGTTTGAACACAGCGCCCGCGCCCTCAACGAATGCGGCAAAATGGTCGGCGGGTGGTGGAATGCCGAGGGGAAGAAGAACTCACCATGAAGGGCAGGAAGGGGGAGAAGAAGAGACGACTGTGTTTCCCTTTCCGGGACCGCGTGGTGCACCATGCGCTTGTGCGAATGCTACAACCCGGTTTTGAGCCGCGCTTCATTTAGGACAGTTTTGCCTGCCGACCAGGCAAAGGAACGCACGCGGGCATGCAGCACGCTGGAGAGTTTGCGCGGAGGTTTCCTTAGAATAAGATATTTGATTGTGTCGAGATGAAGCGCACAGCTCAGGAGCGCATTTATGAAGAGATGAAGGGCATGACTACGGAACAGCGTCTCGACTACCGCCAGCTGTCCTTTGCCCGATTGCAGGCCAAGCAATCCGATTTGCGAGCCCAACTGAAGTTGACCCCCCCACGCCTAGTTTCTGAAAGGTGCCGTCTGCGGCGGGCTGTCTCCCTCGGCTCTGTGAACAAATGCTCTCTGGATTTTTCTGATTAGAGAGCACGGACGTGAAGGGGAAACCAAGGGTGTGATTAAATGTTGGTGAGGTTGAGGAGTTCGCTCGGGGGTGGATCGCGATCTCCGAGCGCGATGAGAGCAAGTGGCGGAGGAGCCGCGTAGTATTTCCACTTTTAATTACAGCCGGAAACCAGAATCGAAGGTTCTCTGCTTCATGCTCTTCATGTCCTTCATGGTAAGTTATCAATCCCCCGGGACTTCTCCCGGGTTTCCCACAATTTAACCGTGATTTTATGCGCCCCCAAAATGGCGCATTTTTTATGTGACACACGGGCTTGATGGAACGATTATTGCTTGGTTTCGCCGGACAAACCGGTGGATCACTCAAGCCAAGCTCAACACCGAAAACTGACATTATGCTGAACCACGCCTGCCCAAAAACCACAAAAGGTCTTTACCGCTCTGAAAACGAACATGATTCGTGTGGGGTGGGTTTTGTTGCTCAAGTGAGCGGGCGGCGTTCGAATCGCATTCTTCGAATCAGCCTTCGGGCCATCTCAAGCCTCATGCACCGGGGAGCCCTGGATGCTGACGCCAAAACCGGGGACGGCGCAGGGGTGGTCACCCAAATCCCTTACAAAATTTTCAAGCCCGAGATCGCTCGCCTCGGTCATACCCTTTATAACGACCTTGATCTTGGGATCGGCGTGTTGTTTTTGCCGCATGACAATGCCTATGCCCAAGCCCGGGCCAAGGCGATCACTCAGGAAGTTCTTGAAAAGCGCGGCCTGTTTCTTTTTGGCTGGCGTGAAGTGCCCATCAACCTCCGTGTGCTTGGTGAAAAGGCCCAGAGCACAATGCCCCGCATTGAACACGTCCTCATCGGCAAACCATGGGGAATGGCTGACGATGATTACGAGCGTCGCCTTTTCTTGGCGCGCAATGAAATTGAGGATCAGGCCGCTGCGGCCGGGATCACCAATTTTTATATCCCCTCCTTCTCTCATCGCACGATTGTCTACAAAGGACTGCTCGTCTCTTCGTCCTTGGAAAAATTTTATCCCGACCTCAAAAACCCGGATTACGAAACAGCCCTGTGCGTTTACCATCAGCGCTACAGCACAAACACCTTCCCCACATGGCCGCTCGCCCAGCCATTCCGCATGCTGGCCCATAACGGCGAAATCAACACCGTTCGCGGCAATCGCAATTGGACTGCCGCCCGCGAAGCTGAACTGCGTGCGGATTTTTGGGGCAAGGACATCGACCTCCTCAAACCGATCATCCAACCCGGTAGTTCCGACTCCGGCAGCCTCGACAATGTTCTCGAAGTGCTGACGATGAGTGGTCGGAGTGTTCTTCATGCGATGACCATGCTTGTTCCGCCGGCATGGTCCTCAGACAAAAATCTGCCTAAAGAGCTGCGCGATTTTTACGAATATCACAGCTGCCTATGTGAACCGTGGGATGGTCCTGCCGCCCTCTGCTTCACAGATGGAATCACTGTCGCGGCCTGCCTTGATCGCAATGGCCTCCGTCCAGCTCGCACGATGTTAAGCGAGGATGGAATTTTGACTCTGGGATCCGAGGTTGGGATTTCTGGGATTGACCTTAAAAACTCGGTCGAAAACGGTCGTCTTGCCCCCGGCGAAATGATCGCCGTGGATACTTCCAGTGGTGTCCTTCTCCGGGACAAGGAAATCAAATCAGCCCTCGCCTCCCGCAAGCCCTACGGCCAATGGCTGGATGAACACCTCACACGTTTTCAGCCCCTGACCGCCGCCGACCTCCCCACTCCCGAAGGCGAGCAGGACATTCTTGGGCTCACCCAAAAACAGATCTCGTTCGGCTATTCCAGTGAAGAGCTGGACATGATCCTTAAACCCATGGCCAAAGACGGCGCGGAAGCCATCGGCTCGATGGGAGATGACACCCCCTTGGCCGTTCTTTCTCTCAAACCTCGGTTGCTTTACACCTACTTCAAACAACTTTTTGCCCAAGTCACCAATCCGCCAATCGACCCCATTCGCGAAAAATTGGTGATGTCGCTGCGCACCGGCCTTGGCTGGCGCCGCAATCTCCTTTCCGAAACACCCGAGCATTGCCGTCAAGTTCTCCTGGAATCGCCGATCTTATTGGATGAGGAACTGCAAAAAATTCAGACCCTTGGTGGCGAAAACACGTCCGATACCATCGATTGCACATGGGAAGTTGCCTCTGGTCCAGAAGGTCTCGAACCTGCCATCCAAGGCATTTGCAAGGCCGTCGAAGAAGCCGTTGATCGGGATGTTCGCATCATCGTTCTCTCGGATCGGGCCGTTGATCACAGCCGGGTTGCTGTCCCCATGCTCCTTGCCATGGGAGCCGTTCACCACCACCTCCGCCGCGTTGGCAAACGCATGAAAGCCAGTGTGATTTGCGAAACCGGCGAAGGCCGCGATGTCCACCAGATCGCCTGCCTCATTGGTTATGGAGCCAGTTGCGTGAACCCATACCTCGGCTTCGAATCTCTTCGCGAGCTTTCAGAAAAAGGCTCGATCGAAGGCCCGCTCGCCGATGCGTTCATCAATTATAAAAAGGCCCTCGAGCTCGGCCTCCTGAAAATTATGTCCAAGATGGGCATCTCGGTGGTGAGCAGTTACCGCGGCGCGCAGGTCTTCGAAGCCATTGGCCTGGCCTCAAACCTTGTCGAAGATTGCTTCACAGGCACCAGCTCGCAATTTGAAGGAATCAGCTACCCAGAGGTCGCCATCGAAAGTCTGACCCGTCACGCCATGGCCTTTGGCGAGGTCCCCGTGGAGGCTGGCAAACTCGACGACCCCGGTTATTACCGTTTCCGTCGCGGCGGGGAGCTGCACGCTGTCACTCCCCCGGTCATACAAAGTTTCCATACCTACGTTGGCATCAAAGGGGCCGACAAAGGTGGTCGCGCGGAAGACTACAAAAAGTACGTTGATGCCGTCCTCGCAAACCGCCCCCATTCCCTGCGCAACCTGCTAGAGATTCTTCCTCTGGAGAGCGGTCCCGTGCCTCTCGACGAAGTCGAACCAGTCGACGAAATCCGCAAACGATTCACAACAGCCGGCATGTCCCTCGGTGCGCTTTCACCCGAGGCCCATGAGACCCTCGCCATCGCCATGAACCGTATCGGCGGCAAGTCGAACAGCGGCGAAGGCGGCGAGGACCCTGTCCGTTTTAATCGCCGCGAAAACGGCGACCTTGCCAACAGCGCCATCAAACAAATTGCCAGTGGGCGTTTTGGCGTCAGTGCCGCCTATTTGGCCACCGCCAAAGAAATCGAAATCAAGATGGCCCAAGGTGCCAAGCCCGGAGAAGGCGGTCAACTCCCCGGCCACAAGGTCAGTGCCTACATCGCCAAACTGCGCCACTCCGTCGAAGGCGTCACCCTCATCTCTCCGCCTCCTCATCACGATATTTATTCCATCGAGGACTTGGCGGAGTTGATCTATGACCTCAAACAGGTCAATCCCCGCGCCCGCGTCTGCGTGAAACTCGTCGCTGAAGCCGGCGTCGGTACCATCGCAGCCGGTGTGGCCAAAGCCCATGCAGACATTATCCTAGTCAGCGGCCACGAAGGCGGCACGGGAGCCTCACCGCTCAGCTCGGTCAAAAACGCAGGAAGCGCTTGGGAAATGGGCGTCGCTGAAACCCACCAAGTCCTTCTCCTCAACGGTCTCCGCAACCGTGTAACCCTCCGCACGGATGGTGGAATGCGCACCGGCGAAGATATCATTTATGCGACTCTCCTTGGTGCCGAGGAATACAATTTCGGCACAGCCGCCCTCATCGCCATGGGGTGCGTCTATGTCCGTCAGTGCCACCTCAACACCTGCCCGGTCGGCGTCGCAACGCTCGATGACCGCCTCCGCGCCAAGTTTAAAGGCAAACCCGAAAATGTGGTCGCCTTCTTTGATGCCGTCGCCGGCGAAGTCCGCGAAATCATGGCCCGCCTCGGCTTCCGCTCCATCGAAGAAATGATCGGACGTGTCGATTGCCTCACCCAGCGCCATGTCCCCGATCACCCCAAAGCCAACCTTCTCGATCTTCGACCTCTGATCCTGGATGTCGTCAAAGACGATCCCACGGCCGTGCGCCATTCCACCCGGGAGCGCAATGATGGTCCTGAAGACCAAACGCTTGACGAAGTTATTCTTCAAGATGCCAAAGAGGCGATCAATGACGGAAAACCCATCGTTCTGGATTACAAAGTCGTAAACACCAACCGCGCCATCGGAACGCAAGTCTCCGGCGAGATTGGTTACCAATATGGCGAAGAGGGCCTGCCCGAAGGCACGCTCAAACTTCATCTCTCCGGAAGCGCTGGCCAAAGCTTCGGGGCCTTCCTGGCTCCTGGCGTTCAGATCACCCTTACCGGCGAAGCCAACGATTACGTCGGCAAAGGCATGAGCGGCGGGGAACTGATTGTCCGTCCCCCAACCGACCACAAGTTTGTGGCCCACACGTCCATCATCATCGGAAACACGGTCATGTATGGAGCCACCGGCGGCAAATTATTTGCCAATGGCCGCGGCGGGGAACGCTTCTGCGTCCGCAACTCGGGCGGCACCGCCGTCGTCGAAGGCGTCGGCGATCACGGTTGCGAATACATGACCAATGGCACGGTGGTTGTGCTCGGCCCCACAGGCAAAAATTTTGGAGCTGGAATGACCGGTGGTGTGGCCTACATCCTCGATGAGGACGAAAACTTCGAAAGCCGTTACAACCCGCAGCTCGTGATTCCCTCACGGCTTGAGGACGAGGAAGATATCACCACTCTCAAGGCCTTGATCTACCGCCACCTCGAACTCACCGAAAGCCAACGTGCTTCCGAAATCTTGGCCGATTGGCCTGCGCACCAAGCCAAGTTCTGGAAGGTTTCACCGATTAATCCACCACCCATAGTGCCAGCCGCAGCATCCTTCGAAACCAAACCCAGCGAACCACCAGCTACCGCTCAGCCAGTCGTGTGAGCGAGGACTTATGATGTCGAGGTCAGCTTTTGTAATCGCGTTCGTCGAAATACTGGTAGGGATGGCGGTCCCTCGCCGTCCGTCGCTTGAATTTCGTCTTTTTAATAAACCACTTTGACAAGACACAGTCCGCCAGCCGGTGCCACATGGTCCCAATTCGGTGCTCCCGGATTTTGTAGACGACTCTTTAACGTGGAAAGTTCATCCAAACCCAGCGCCACACGCGCCATTGAGCCAGTCAGCATCCGCACCATTCGGTAGAGGAATCCCTCGCCATGGAAAGTGATGGCGATCAAGGAAGCCTTTCTTGTCACCGTGATCTTTGAAACGTTCCGGGTTGTTTGCTTGGGAGATTTTCGATTCATCGTGAAACTCCCAAAGTCGTGCCTTCCAACAAAAACCGCTGCCGCTGCACGAAGCAGATCCATGTCGAGTTTCTCGGGCACCATCCACACCCGCCCAGCCTCGTGGGGGAGGATCACATGATGGTTCCGAATCAAATAGCGGTAAATTTTTCCTTTTGATGAGTGCCGTGCATCGAAACCCTTGGACGCCACCTGACACCGCATGATGCGGATGGTGGCAGGCAGGTTGTGGTTCAAAATGCGCTGCCACTCCTCAGCCGGATAAAGTGGGGGAACATCAATGTGAGCACCCTGACCCAACGCGTGAACACCCGTATCTGTGCGGCCCGCCCCATGAACAACAACTCTGTTCCCTGTGACCCGACGCAAGGCATCCTCCAAAAAATCCTGCACCGTCAATCGAAAAGGTTGGCTCTGCCAGCCCTTAAAGGCCGATCCATCATAGGCAATGGTCAGCTTCAATCTCATGAGATCCGCAAAAAATCCATCACTCCAGTTTGGATAAAAATTCTCCCAGCGCCTTTCGTGCACGGGTTGCATCTCGAACCATTTGAAAGAAAGCTGGGATTTTGGAAGGTTTCTTGAGGAGTGCACCGAGCAACCTTGGTACATCGGGTTTCCCGGTTTCTGGATGTGCGAGGTATTCTGATGGAACGGGCATATCAAAAATCTTGGTGTCGCTCACGGCCCGAACCCCCGCAAAAGCGATGTTCCGACTCTGACAGATCTTGGCAATGCGCGCTGATTCCATGTCACACACCATCGCATCTGTTTCTCGCGCAAGATTTGCTTTTTCTTGTTGGGTCGCCGCGATGGAATCTACGGTGTGAATACGTCCTCGTTTCCCTGCTGATCCTTCAATGGAGAGAATTTTTTCCAAAAAGTCCGGCTCCGAATCTTCACCGACAATAATATCCCCCACAAAAAGTCCCGGTTCCAAGGCCCCAGCCAGCCCCACAGAAATCACCAAGCTTGGCCTCTCGGACTCTCCCAGCCGCTCCTCAAAAATTTTAGCAGCTGTGACTCCCGCGACACCCAACACCCAGACCTGATCACCTGCTCGCGAAGGTCGAAACCCCGCCGCTTCAAACGGGAGGGCAAAAACAAAAACCCTCACGGTTTGCCGGCTGGCGTCAGGGTAATGCCAATCATGCCTGAAAATTCTTCATCCGGTTGGGAAGGAAATGTTTTGCCGGTAATCAACTCGGCCTGACGCACAAATTCTGGAAATTGAGCGGGTTCAATAGAAACCAAAATCCTCAAACTGCCACCCTCCGGGATTCCCTCCAACGAGGTTCCCCCCAGCTCTGCAGCAAGGGTCGAAAGGGAATTGGCAGCTTTGGAAACTTCTGCAACCTCGAAAGCAAGCTCCCTGCCGCTCGAATCCACCGTGACAGGAGGAAGGCCTTTTTCCGCGATTGCCGTCAGGGCATCTCGCAGTTCTGGAGGAGCCTCCCGCTCCACGGCCTCCGTTTTTGGCCCAGCAAAGGCCCAAATCACCATCCCAATCGGGAGGGCAAGGGCCACAAGAACGAGGGCGATGACAACAAAAAGCTGCGGGGTAATATGAAAGCGTTGGGTTTGCACAGTTGACCGAAGGAGTTCCGTTGAGGATAGTGTCCCTCTTTATCTAATGGCAATCGAACTCACGCGCAACTTCTGCATCATCGCGCATATCGACCACGGCAAGACGACACTTTCGGATCGTCTCCTCGAATTCACCGGCACTATCCAAAAACGAGAAGCTCAAGAACAGCTGCTTGACGCCATGGACCTTGAACGCGAACGCGGCATCACCATCAAATCCCATCCCATCGCCATGCAATACAAGGCAAAGGATGGCATCACCTATAAACTCAATCTCTCGGACACTCCGGGTCATGTTGATTTTTCCTACGAAGTCTCCCGCTCATTGGCCGCCTGCGAAGGGGCCCTTCTCATCGTGGATGCCGCCCAAGGCGTCGAGGCCCAAACCGTTGCTAACGTCCACCTCGCAGAAAAACAAGGCCTCAAGCTCATTCCCGTCATCAACAAGATCGACCTTCCAAACGCCGACCTGCCCACCGTCCACAAACAGCTCGAGGATATCCTTGCCATCCCGTCTGACGAAGCCATCCACGCCAGCGCCAAAGCAGGAATCGGCATCGAAGAAATCTTGGAGGCCATTATCGCACGGATCCCTGCACCCACGGGAAAACCCACGGCCACCCTGCGAGCGCTGACCTTTGACTCCACCTTTGATACCTACCGGGGCGTGGTCATTTACACCCGCGTCATGGAGGGAAGCATCAAAGCTGGTGATCCCGTGAAGCTCATGGCAACCAACCGTTCCTATGAGGTCAAGGAAGTCGGAATCTTCCGCCCTCAACTTCCGAAATTCTTCCCCAAAGACAAACTCATCGCCGGTGACATCGGCTACGTCATTGCCAATATCAAGGCCACCACCGAGGTCAAAGTCGGTGATACCCTCACCAGCTCCAGAGTTCCAGCATCAGAGCCGTTGCCAGGATTCCAAGAGGTCCAACCCATGGTCTTCAGCGGAATTTACCCAATCAACACCGCTGACTTTGAGCGACTCAAATTGGCCATGGGTCGCCTCCAACTCAATGACGCCGCTTTCCAATTCATGCCCGAATCCAGCGTGGCGCTCGGGTTTGGATTCCGATGCGGCTTCCTTGGTCTCCTCCACATGGAAATTATTCTCGAACGCCTCCGCCGGGAGTTCGACATGGACATCATCGCCACCTACCCGTCGGTCATTTACGAGGTTCTTCGAACCAATGGCGAAGTCCTCCGAATCGACAACCCCGAACAACTCCCCGACTTCAGCGTCATCAGCGAAATTCGTGAGCCCATCGTGGAGTGCTTTATCATGATCCCCAACGAGTATATCTCGCCCCTCATGCAGCTCATCATGGAAAAACGCGGAGAAGTCACCCACACCGAATCTCTCGACACCAAACGGGTCATGCTCACAACGACCCTGCCGCTCAATGAAATCCTCGTTGATTTTGTGGACAAAATGAAATCCATCACCCGGGGATACGGGTCCATGGATTACGAACATGCCGGCTACGTCACCGCCAACCTCGTCAAACTCGACATGTTGGTCAATGCCGAGCGCGTGGACGCCTTCAGCAGCATCGTCCACCGTGACAAAGCCGAGGCCCGAGGCCGCGCCCTCGCCACCAAACTCAAAGAAGTCATCCCCACCCAACTCTACCAAGTGGCCATCCAAGCCGCCATCGGCGGAAAAATCATCGCCCGCGAATCCGTCAGCGCCCTCCGCAAAAACGTCACCGCCAAATGCTACGGCGGCGACATCAGCCGAAAACGCAAACTCCTCGAAAAACAAAAAGAAGGCAAAAAGCGGATGAAAGCCATCGGCACCGTCAACATCCCTCAAGAAGCCTTCATCGAAGTCCTCAAAACCAACTGATCCTCTCCGCCGCTCCACCTGATCTCGGCTACCTTTACCGGAAACTGAGCGCAATGGCGACCTTCCTTCCTCCATCGCCTCGAGCACACAGAAATCTGTGGATTTCCAGTCCAACCATGTTCACCTAGCCCGACTTATTGGCTCAAGTTGAGAAAGTCGGGCTAAAAAAGCACGGTGTTGCGTTCGACGAGCGATATGTGTGGGACTGACGCAACCCCTTCAGGGTTGATATATGGGCGGCCATGGACCCAGGGTAGCTTCGCAACCTTGGGCTACAGACTCAGCCGCGTTGTGGCTCAATGCCATGCATTCTCTAAGCAACAGTCAATTTTATTTAATGGATTCAACACGATCCCCTGCCGACTTATGAGTACACTCCTAAGGTCTCGATGCGACGAGGATTAGGCATGAGAAAAGCACCTCTCACCTGCCAAACACAATATTGCAGATCGTGATCGCGGCAATGACACCGGCCAGGTCAGCGAGCAGGCCGGCGGGAACGGCATGGCGGGTTCGCCGGATGGCAACCGATCCAAAATAAACGGCGAGCACATAGAAAGTGGTTTCCGTGCTACCCATGATGGTTCCTGCCATGCGAGCGATAAGGCTGTCAGCGCCGTGCGTTGTGACGAGTTCCGAAAAAATCCCAATCGATCCACCGCCGCTGAGGGGACGCATAAAAATGAGGGGTAACAATTCTGCCGGGGCATGGAGCGGTTCCATGAGGGGGGAAAGCAGCCGTGCCAACAAGTCGATGCCTCCTGCTGCCCGGAACATCCCAATCGCGGCGAGGATGGCGACCAAAAACGGTATAATGCGCACGGCGACCTGGAATCCTTCCTTGGCCCCTTCAACAAACTCCTCATAAACCGGCACCCGGCGAGCGGCGGCATACAGAGGAAAAATGACCAGGAAAAACGGAATGGCCAGGAGCGAAATCACTTCCACCGCCCGGGCGATGGGGTGTTTTTGTTCCCAATCTTCTGAGAAAGCGAAAGGGCCTCCGCCGATGCTAAGGGCCGTGCGGATGCCATCAGCAATTTCGGTGAATCGTGTTGGAAAAAAGGCCATCGTCACAAACAGCGCCGTGAATCCAGCAAGCGCGGCCCAGACAGCCGCCGAGCCGAGAGGGCCCATGCGGGGAGGTTCTTCCATGGCCGCAGGTGCTTCTTCATCGGGGGCCTCCTCCTCGCTGGAGGCAGGGATCGCAGGCAAACGAAACATGGGAAGCCGCTCAAAAAACTTAACCGCCGTGAGGCCGACGATGGTTGAGCAGGTGGTTGCGACGAGGGCTGTGCCTATGATGGCGGTGGGCTGAACAGAACCATTTGCGGCGAGGATGGCCACCGCCGTCGCGGGAATGATTTGTACCGAACTCGTGTTCAGCGCAAGGAAGGTGCACATCGCATTGCTGGCGACGCCTGGGCGTGGATTCAATTTTTCCAGATCCTGCATCGCTCTCAAGCCGAGGGGGGTCGCAGCGTTGGCCAGGCCAAGCATGTTGGCCGCCATGTTCATCACCATGGAACCCATGGCCGGATGTTTGGCGGGGACATCCGGGAAAATTCGAACGAGGATGGGACGCAATACCTTCGCCAATTGTCCCACGGCTCCGGATTTTTCTGCCAACCTCATGATGCCCAGCCAAAGGGCCATGACCCCCGCCAGAGGCAGAGCGAGGTCCATCACCGCAGTTTTGCAGCCGTCAAACCCAGCCTTGGTCACTTCAGGAAGTTGACCGGTGAGGGCTCCCAGCGCGATGGCGACAAGCAAAAGTCCAAGCCAAATTCCGTTGAGCATCGAATTTTTGTAAACGGCGAACAGGAATCCGGCCAGCCTTTGCTGTGGGCCTTGCGCAGAAAGTGGGAATCACGTTAATTTGAAGGGATGGGGGTTGATAAAATTTTGCTTGCGGCGCAAGGCTACATCGAGCTGGACATGCCTGAGGAGGCCATCCGGGAACTCGATAGCCTGCCCGACCAAGATCGTCAGCGGGAACCGGCGATGCAGTTGAGATTGTTTGTGCTGATGCGGTCCCGGGAGTGGCAGCGAGCCCTGGATGTTTGCGAGGCCATGCGTTCAGCAACTCCCGAAATTGTCACCGGCTATATTCACGGAGCCTTTTGTTTGCACGAGATGGGCCGGACAGCCGAAGCCCGCAAGCTTCTTCTTGCCGCCCCTTCCCACCTCCAAGAAGAACCAACTTATCACTACAACTTGGGCTGTTACGCGGCGGTCTTGGGCGAAGTGGAGGAAGCGCGGCGTCATTTGTCGGCAAGCTTTGAATTGGATAAAAACTTCCGCGAAATTGCACGCAAGGATCCCGATTTGCGCTCGGTGAAAGATTTTCTATAAATGCCGACTCTGAACCTTCCGCAGGAACTGGAAAATTTGCAGAAGGCGTTTGAGGAGAATTTTTCCTTGGGTCTCGAGTGTGGTGCGGCCCTCAGTGTTTGGAAAGATGGGAGCGAGTGGCTGAATCTTTTTGGAGGCTTCACGGATCAAAAACGATTGATTCCATGGACGGAGGAGACACGAGTTCTCGTGTGGTCAGCCACGAAGGGGCCTGCCAGCGCCTGCGTCCTTCATGCCATGGAGAAAAAAGGCATTTCTCTTTCGACCCCCGTGTCAGAAATCTGGCCATCCTTTGCTGCCAATGGCAAATCTGGAATCCGCATCGCTGACGTGATGAGTCATCAGGCCGGACTGGCGGCCTTGTCGGATCGTGCCATTCGTTTTGATGACCATGCCGCCGTGGCAGAGGCACTGGCAGCTCAGGCACCTCTTTGGCCTCCAGGCACCGGACATGGATACAGTCCGCGGGCTTTTGGCTATTTGATGGATGAAATTTGCCGTCGGATTTCGGGGATATCCTTGGGTAGCTATTGGCGGGAACATTTTGCGGATCCGATTGGGTTGGACTTTTGGATGGGACTGCCCTCAACCGAAAACGTGGCGCAAATGCTGCCCCCTCGGTTGACGGCATCACCTGGCGAAAAAACTGCCTTTGAGCGTGCCTTCGCCGAACCCGGAAGCCTGACCAATTCGGCCTTTTCGACACCGGCTGGACTTCTCTCAGCGTCAGCGATGAACAAACCGGAAATCCGCGAGGCGAGTTATCCAGCGTTTGGAGGCATTGGCTCAGCCTCAGCGCTCGCAAAATTTTATGGGATGTTGGCCTGCGGTGGTCAGTGGCAGGGGCATCGATTTTTCTCATCGGACGCCCTGCTTCGCTTGCAAACACGGGCCTCGAATGGCATGGACCTTGTCCTACAACGCGAGACCGCTTTTTCCGTGGGGTTTATGATGGACCCTACGACAGGCGGGCAAAAGATCCGCGAGACATTTGGCCCGAGTTTGTCTGCCTTTGGTCACCCCGGAGCCGGTGGCTCGCTGGCCTTTGCTGATCCGGAGCACGGGCTTGGTTTTGCTTATGTGATGAATCAGATGGAGCCAGGCGCAATGCCACGTGAGCGAACGCTCCGTTTGGTGCGGGCTCTTTATTCCGGATTGGGTTTGGCAACGAGCCCCTGAGCCGGATCAAACACCGAATCTTTTTGGTCGATTCCCTCGAACAGTCGTGGCTTGCGTTTGATGGAGGTGAGCGCCCACGCGGCAAGAAAAAGCACGGCCCCAACCACAACCATCGCCGCCGCCGTCGAACATCCGAGCCAGACCGCCAGATGGAATCCGAGCAATGAACTGACAACGGAATGAATGGCAGTTAGCACAAACCGCGTCGGCAGGTGAAATGTGAGTTGTGCGGCAAACATGGCTGGAACAATGAGCATCGCCACCGCGAGAATAGCGCCCACGGCCTCAAAGGAACTGACCACCACAATGGAGAGGGCGGCCATCAGCGCGTAATGCCAGAACCCAGTGTTTAAGCCCATGGACCGAGCCAGAGCAGGATCAAAGGATGTCAGCAGCAACTCCTTGTAAAAGATCGCAACCAACAGGATCAACACGAAGGTAACACCCGCCATTCGAATCACGGAAGGCGGACCGATTTCGTGTCCGCCAATCACCACGGGAGGCTCAAGGGGAACAAACGCGATCTCTCCATACAAAACACACTCGGCATCGATGTGGAGTGGCCCGCCGGTTTCTGCCACACTTATCATAACCACCCCAATCGCAAAAAGAGTTGTGAAAGCAATGCAAGTTGCCGCATCAGCTTTCACCCGGGTCTGGCGGTGAATAAATTCAATGATCCCAACAGTGAGAAGGCCGGCCCCGATGGCTCCAAGAAACATGAGGGGCGTTGAAACATTTCGAAAGACCAGAAACACAAGCACCAAGCCGGGCAGGATGCTGTGACTGATCGCATCGCCCACTAACGCCATCCGGCGAAGAAGCAGATAATTGCCGACTATCCCACACGCTGTGCCGACCAAGGCACCCATCAGCACGACCCACGCCGTTGCCGCAAAATTTTCCGCCCATGGCGCGATGACCACCTGAGCAAAATCAAAAGCGGGAATCAGCTCGTTCATCGTTGCCTCGGTTTTCCATAACCCACCGCATTGCCAGAAAGAAAACGCGCCCCGGCCCCATGGATATCTTCCAGTCCAGGGATCAGCTTTCCGTGCGGGTCCCTGCGGGCATAGTTCAGTCGCTTCTCGAGCTGACGCACATTTTCCTCACCCAAAATATGTTCAATTTCTTCAGCTTCATCATGCACATGATCGGCCGGGATATTTGCGGCATGATTCAAATACAGCTCCCACAGGCGGTGGTTGCGCACAATTTCGCAGGCCCTTTTCCAACCGGCGGGCGTGAGAGTAAAATCCGATCCCACGCGGGTTGCCAAACCATGATTATCCAGGGTTTTGATGGCAGCCTCCGAGTGCTCCAAGGTCTCGCGGCGGTGTTCTGCCAACTCCCGCAGGGAAACACTCTCTGACCGAAATTCCTCATCTTCCAACACCCGGTAAATGGCCTTAAGGGTATTTTCACGCTGGACCCGCCTAGCCTGGGTTTTGTGCCGCCACCACTTGGCCAGGATGCCATGACGTGGTGCCAAAAAAAGCGCCAGCGTAAAAACCGCTGCCGCCGTGAGGACCATCACAGGTCCCGTGGGCAAGTTGCGTCCCACAAAGGAAAAGAACGCGCCAAGGGCTCCGCTGAGCATGCCAAAAATTGCGGCCAGTGCCAGCATGCGAGGAAGGCGGTCGGTCAACAAAAAGGCCGCTGACGCAGGGATAACCAACATCGCTGCGACCAGAACAACCCCCACAGCCTGTAAGGATGCCACGATGGCAAAGGCCAGCATCAAGATCAGCGCATAGTGGAAAATTTGAACTCTAAGTCCGCTTGAGCGCGCAAAGGCTGGATCGAAACTTGTGACCAAAAACTCTTTGTAAAAAATGCCAATGGCAGCAGCACACACAAGCACGACCCCCGCAAGGAGCAGCACGTCCTCACGCCCCATCGCCGCCGCTTGACCAAACATAAACTTATCCAAGCCACTCTTGTTTCCTCCGGGTAGGTTTTGAATCATCGTCAACAAACAAACCCCCACCGCGAAAAAACCTGCCAGCACAAAACCCAACGCCGCATCCTCCTTCTGCTTTGTTGTTGAAGTGATCGCTTGGGCCGTCGCCGCTCCAAGCAGTCCGGCAATGGTCGCCCCGACAAAAATCGCCAGAGGGTTTTTTGTCATCGACCAAAGGAAACCCACGGCAACTCCCGGAAGCA
Organism: Terrimicrobiaceae bacterium; assembly: GCA_041744075.1. GTDB lineage: Bacteria > Verrucomicrobiota > Verrucomicrobiia > Chthoniobacterales > Terrimicrobiaceae > JAJTZA01. The sequence continues at coordinate 17,147 of JBGTLQ010000156.1, read as the reverse complement.
CCGCATGGGAAAGCGCATCACTCATCAGGGCTAATTTGCGGACCACCAAAAACGTCCCCATCAGCCCGCAGGAAATCCCAAGGAGCATCGAACCCACAAGGGCGTATCTCAGGGAAGGGTCCGTAAAAGAAAAAAATCGCAGCGTCCGATCCCAAAGGTCGGCCTCGGTGATATCACTAATCCTTGCCGCCTGGGCCAAAGGTGCAAACACGACCAAACCAAGGAGAATCAGTAAAACCCCAACCGTTTGAGATCGCGAAAATCCTCTCATTCAGCGTTTGGTCTCGCCCACAATTTGCACAACTTCCGAAAGGATGTTCAGGCGTCCCCCATAGGTGGTCTGCAAATTCTCCGGTGTGAAGACTTCCTCGGTTGGGCCAAAGGCCAGCAATCGCATATTAAGCAACATGAGCATGTCAAAATACTCACGCGCCGTGGCAAGGTCATGATGCACCACCAGCACGGTTTTTCCGTTCTCTTTGAGATCGCGGAGAAGAGTGATGATCGCCGCTTCGGTGGAGGCATCCACACCCACAAAGGGTTCATCCATCAGGTAAAGGTCGCTTTCCTGAGCGAGAGCCCTTGCTAAAAAGACCCGCTGTTGTTGGCCGCCCGAGAGGTTCCCGATCTGACGTTGCGCAAAGGGCAACATGTTCACTTTCTCCAAACAGGCCCGAGCAATGTCCCGATCCTTGGCTGAGGGTCGGCGTCCCAGACCAAGGTGTCCGTAACGCCCCATCAAAACCACATCCATGACATTGACCGGAAAATCCCAATCCACCGACTCGCGCTGAGGCACGTAGCCGACGCGATGACAATTTTTGGCGTAGGGTTTTCCAAACACTTTCACCCACCCGCTGGAGAGCGGCATGATGCCCATGATGGCTTTGATGAGCGTGGACTTGCCGGCACCGTTCGGGCCGATGATGCCGACCAGACGCCCGGCGGGAACCGAAAGGTCCACGCCATAAAGTACCAACTTTTTGTGATAGGCCACACTCACGTCATGAACCTCCAAGGGGGCGGAACTGTCAGCGGGCGTTTCTGAATTCATTTCAGGGCGTTCACCATGGTCGTCATGTTGTATCGGATCATGCCCTCATACGTCCCAGTCTCAAAGCCATCTTTTTTCTCTCCGGGTTGGCCCATGGCGTCAGAGTATAGTTCACCGCCAACTTTGACTTTGGCGTCCTCTGCCACGCGGTTGATGGCGGCAGGGTTCACGCTGGATTCCACAAAGATGGCTTTCACGCCGGTGGACTGAATAAAATCCACGAGGCTGGCCATATCCGCCAAAGCAGCTTCTGAGACCGTCGAGACTCCCTGCAACCCAACCACCTTGAACCCATAGGCTTTGCCAAAATAGTTGTAAGCATCGTGACTGGTCACAAGGATCCGCGAAGCTTCGGGAATGGACGCCACCTGTTCTTTGCACCAAGCATCCAACGCCGTGAGTTTGGCTTTCAGGGTCTCCGCATTTTTTTTGAATTCCTCCGCCTTATCAGGAGCCGCCTCAGAGAGTCCCTGAACAATGGTCGGGATGGTTTGAGCCCAAAGCGAAACATCCATCCAAAGATGGGGATCATGGTGGCCCTCAAACTCTGGAGGCTCAAGCAACTGGCTTTCATCCACACTCTCGGTGACGGCGTAAACTTTTTTTCCACCTCTCGAAATCCGGGCAAACAAATCTGCCATGCGCCCTTCTAACATCAACCCATTGTAAAAAATCACATCCGCCTTCGACAACGTGGCAGCATCTGCCGCCGTGGGTTTGTAAAGATGGGGGTCCACCCCCGGCCCCATCAGCGTGCTGACCTTGACGTCCTCGCCGCCAATCTGACTCACCAAATCCCCGATCATCGCTGTCGTCGCCACCGCAGAAATCTCGGACGACTTGGCCATTGGGCTCCCCCCCAGCAGCAGGAGAGCGGTGAAAAAAGATGTGGCGATTTTGGAAAAGGGAAGTTTTTTCATTATGAGTATTTTTTGATTCAAAAATGTAGCATAAGCTACAATTCGTAAAATGTCATACTATTGCAAGCTTGGATTTGTCAAACGCAAAAGAATCTGTCAGAGATTAGGGCTGATGGGTTCAAAAAACGGAGATTCCCCCCGAGACCCCGACTTGGAGCCGATGGAGGCTGTGGGCCGGGACACGGCCGCGCACCAGCGTCGGACGCGGTTGGCGCATGCTCAGGAGCGGGCTCAGGATTATGTGGAAGCCATTGCGGAGTTGATTGTTGTCAAAGGGGAAGCCCGGGCGACAGATTTGGCACGCGCGTTGGGAGTCACCCATGTGACGGTGGTGAGAACCGTGCAGCGCCTCCAAAAGGAGGGATTGGTCACCAGCCTCCCTTATCGCTCAATTTTTCTGACGGATACTGGACGAAAGCTGGCCAACAAGGCGAAGGCGCGTCATGCCACGGTGATCGCCTTTCTTGAATCCCTCGGGATTTCGCCGGCGACGGCCCGTGCGGATGCGGAGGGAATCGAGCATCATGTGAGCCCGGAGACACTGGCAGCTTTTGAGCGGCAGTTGTCCGCGGGCCAGCCCCCCAAATCGCAGCGATCCTCACGGAAATCAGCGACTAAACGAAGACCTGTCAGCATTCCTTCCCCCAAACAGTAATATGCAAATTGCCCTTATTAGCGATATCCACGGAAACATCGACGCATTGGACGCGGTGACCCGGGATATTGATGCTCTTGGAGTTGAGACCGTGGTGTGTTTGGGAGACATCGTTGGTTACGGTCCGGAGCCTGCGGAATGTGTGCGGGAAATCTTAAAACGCTCGGCTTTTTCGGTGATGGGGAATCATGAGGCGATGTTGTTTCACATGACCCGGGAGCAGTTGTTGGAGGTGGATGATCGTATTGGGTTGCCGCTTTTGCTCGCCAGGGCGCAACTCAGCCCGGAGGAAATGGAATATCTGAGAGACATGCCCATTGCCGCGGAGATGGAGGACATGGAAATTGTTCACTCCTCCATGCATGATCCCCCCGCGTTTCACTACATTTTTGAGCGGTCTGATGCCCGCAGGCATTTTGATGATCAGAGGAGTGGGATTTGTTTTCATGGTCATACCCATATTCCCGCAGTGTGGATTCGGGATGGCCGGACGATTCACTGTTTGCGCGCTTCGAGCCAGCCCATGGTGTTGAATGGGGAGGCCTTGTATGCGGTGAATATTGGGAGTGTCGGCCAACCTCGGGATGGCAGCCCGCTGGCGAGTTATGCCATTTATGATGTGACACGGAAGACCCTGCTTCACCGTCGTGTGGCCTACGATCTCGATACCGCGATTCAGAGATTTCGTGACGCCAACCTGCCGGAAGAAAATTTTTTACGCTTGGCGAGCGGGCACTGAAGATATCAGCCGTTCCGTGCCTGAGTAGATATTCGCGCGATCCGCACGCAGAAACCCGACGATCGACATTCCCGCCAAGCCTGCACAATGAACGGCAAGGCTGGTCGGGGCTCCCATAGCGGCCAAAAAAGGAACTCCTGCCCTGGCGGCCTTCTGCACAATCTCAAAGGCGATACGTCCGCTCACAAGCAGACCCACATGGGATAGGGGAGGTTCCCCCTCGCGAACGGCATGTCCCACGAGCTTGTCCACGGCGTTGTGACGGCCCACATCCTCGCGAGTGAGGAGGATGCGCCCTTTGACATCAAACCACGCCGCAGCATGCAGGCCGCCGGTTTCTTGGAAGACCTTTTGCTTTTCCTCCAAGGCATGGGGCAACCCATGAAGTGCGGCTGCCGATATGGCAAAGTCAGAGGGTGGGATGCGTGGCAGGGCAAGGCGCTCGTCGATTTCGCGAAGCCCACAAATTCCACAAGCCGAGGTGGTGAGAATGTTTCTCTCGAAGCTGGAGGGATTGAATGGTGCCGTGATTTCGATGTTGAGGTGGTTGCTGCTATTGCGGGAAAAACCGACAATCTCCTCCCGGCTTTGGATCACTCCTTCGGCAAACAGCAGGCCAGTGACAAGGTCCTCATCATTTCCAGGGGTGCGCATGGTGAGGCTAAACGACTGCCCGTTCACTTGAATATCCAGCGGTTGCTCGACCGCCACGAGGTCCTGCTTTGCGGTCAGGCCATCAGCATCCAATCGGTGAATCTGGGTTTTCATGCGACCTTCTCAATCCGCACATGGGCATTGTAATCCGGCACACCGCCCATGGCATCCACCACGCCTTTGCGAATTAGGACATTTCCCTCAGGCCAATGAATCTGGAGGTTGCCGGGTGCGATGGGGGCCGTGTGAACCCGACCTTCATAACGACCCAGGTCATTCACCAAGGCAATGCGGTCTCCGCTTACAAGATGCAGACTGGCTGCATCGTCGTTGCTGATCAGAACCGCATCGCGGGGAGCGTTATTAAGCGGGTCAATTTCGGCATAGATCAGGGTATTAAATTGTTTGCCCCGGCGAGTGCTCACATGAAAAACCCCGGGCTCGCGACGAAGCTCCGGCAAGGGCACCCCTCGAAAGTGGCCGCGCCCATCAGGGGTTGGGAACTGACCGTTCGCGCAAAGGTGAGGTCCACCATATTGGAAAGCGTCGCCAGTTTTTTGGAGATGTTGGATCCCGTCATAAAAAGGAACCACTCGGGCAATTTCCTCGCGCATGTTTTGCCCAGACTCACAGCCGAAGAGACCGGCCTTTTCTGGATAGACGGCCAGCGCCAGCTCACGCAAAATTTTCCATTCGGCTTTGGCCTCGCCAACCTGACGGGGAATCTCCGGACTGAACATCACCCGGCGCTCCGTGCTGGTTTCCGTCCCGCCGTCATCTTGTTCGTAACGTGTCTTGGCGGGAAGGAGGAACACGGCCTCCTTGGCGGGGATGAACATTTGGTCTGTGAGAATGATGTCTTGGTGGACTCTGACGGCCACGTTGCCCATAGCGGTCCGCACGTAGTCGGGTTCGGGCAGGGTCCTCAAAAAGTTTCCGCCGAGGCAATAAAACACATCCAACTCTCCACGGGCACATGCCTCGACCATCTCGGTGGCGGCAAGTCCCTGCCAGTCGGGAACCGGGAATCCATATTCATCGGAGAGGGCTTCGGCATTCTCACGAGTGATGGGTTTGTAGCCAGGGAAGGCTGTTGCGTAAGCGCCCATCTCTGCGCCGCCTTGAACCGAGGAGTGACCACGAATCGGCATGACCCCATTTTTGTCATGCCCGATATAACCGCGAGCCAACGCTAGGTTGAGAATGGCCTGCACCCCATCGCCTCCCCAGGGGTGTTGGGTTATGCCCATGCTCCACACAAAAACGGCATTTTTTGCATCACGGATCAACTCCGCAAATTCGCGCATGGCAGCCCGGTCCAGCCCTGCCGCCTTTTCGAGAGGTTCCCACGTCATTGTGGCCAAATGCGCAGCAAGGTCATCAAAACCCGTCGTGTGGTTTTTGATGAAGTCATGATTCACCCACCCTTCGGCAAATAGGATTTTGAGAACGCCGGAGAGGAATGCGATATCGCCACCTTGCGAAACCGGGAACCAATAGTCGGCTATATCTGTTCCAAAAAGCGCAGAGTCCGCATTCGAGGGAACCCAATATTTTTTCATCCCGGGTTCGAGGTAAGGATTCACAAGCACAACCTTTGTCCCGAGCTTCTTAGCCTCGTGGAGATATTTGGTGGTGACCGGTTGGTCATTCGCGGGATTGGACCCAAAAAAAATCACAAGGTCGGTGCCATACCAATCCTTATAACTGCAGGTGGTGGCAGCAACCCCGAGCGCCTGCTTCATCGCGGCCCCTGAGGGGGAATGACAAATCCGTGCCGCGTTATCGACATGATTGGTGCCCAGAAACCGGGCCACCTTTTGCGCCATGTAATAAATCTCGTTCGTCACCCCGCGGGACGTCACAAAAAAGGCAAGACGTCGGGGATCGGCCACCCGAATTTTGTCACCAAGTCGTTGGAAAGCTTCATCCCACGCGATGCGTCGAAAACCCGGCGCACCTTTCTCACGAACCATGGGATAGGGCAGCCTCCCCAGCGCACGGAGCTCGGCATTGGTCATTTTTTCGAGCGCGGAAACATCCGCCAACACCGACTCGTCGAGGGCGGGCATCGTATTCAGCCGGAGAAGATTCAGCCGTGTCATGCAGAGATGCGGGCCTTTGACGGTCCAATCATTTAAGCCCGCCACCCCAAGAGCACACCCATCACAAACCCCCTTGGTGATCACCTTCCACGCGTAGGGAAGATTATCGCGATTCTTCCAAAGGATATCGAACATGTCCCGAAAGTGCTTCGGCTTGGTCTGCCCGATTCCAAACGGAGAAAACCTTGCCAGGCCCTTCGGGCGGGGCATGCGGTGAGAAGTCATGAGTGAGCCTAGAAAAGGGAACGGATTTTTACAAAAGGAAACGAAGAGAGCGAAGGGGGGAAGGTTGCGTTGAAGATCATGCCTCAATGGGGGGCCGCTTTTTTGGCTAGCTGCAACTTTTTATAAGTTCCTGATTCTTTGTTGCCTTTGTTTTGTTGCCGTGCTTCGCGCGCCCTTCGGGCTGCCTGTGGCAGGCGGTCTCCGCTTCGGCGTTGTTAACTCATCTTCCCTTTCAGGACGAGTAGCCTGCTGCTACTTGCCCCGTCCGGGAAACGTCAGCTCGGCGATGCCGCTTTTGTCGAGGTCGCCAAAACCTTCGGCGACCATGCGGTCATATTGGGCTTTGGTGGCGGCAGCCAGCGGAAGATTGAGGCCTTGTTCTTTGGCGAGGGCCAGGGCAATGCCACTATCCTTGGCAGCATGAGCCCCGGAGAAAAAGCAGGCATGGTCGCGGTTGATCATGTCTTCACCATCCGTGGCGAGAACTCGGGAGTTCGCGCCGGTTTGGGAAAACACCTCTGCGACTGTGGCAAGATCCAGCCCAAGAGATGCCGCCAGGCCCAAGCCTTCGGCAAGGCCTGCGGTGTTAATATTCATGACCATGTTAACTAGCGCTTTCACTTGGGCGGCTTGGCCAGCTGTGCCGATATAACGGAGCAGTTTTCCGTCATCGGAAAGCGGAACAAGAATCTCCTGCACACTGTCAAAGACTTCGCGTTTGCCCCCGGCCATCAGATACAGCGTGCCATTCAAAGCCTGGGTGATGCTTGATGCCATGCAGGCTTCCAAGGAATGAGCCCCAACCGCTTCGCTGCGTTTTTCGATTTCGCGATGGGTGGCAGGTGAAACGGTGGCGCAGTTGATAAAGGTTTTTCCCGCCGCTCCCACAAGTAATGAATCCCCTTCTTCGGAAAACACCGCCAACTGAGCCGCATCATCAGTCACAACCGTAAAAATGATGTCCGCTGATGCCGTGATTTCCGTGAGAGTGGCAGGTGCCTTGGCCCCGATCTCAGCGGCCAGCGATTCCGCTCCTTCACGGTACGCATCATAGACAGCAGTGACAGAAAAATTTAAAGACTTGAGACGGCGGGCCATGTTGGCGCCCATGCGTCCCACGCCAACGAATGCGATGGATTGACTCATTTGGATTTGGAATATTTCGGTTGAGTGAGGAGGGCTTTTTTCCAGGCCTTGTCGATGAGGGGACGAAGCACCTTGGCGTCCTCCCAGCTATTGGGCAGGGACGCAAAATTGTAGCCACCAGGAACGGGTCCCATTTCGGGGACGACAAACACGTCACGTCCAGCTTGGTTTCCCGCCAGCCAAAGCTCCAAGGTTTTGTCGAGAAAAGGCAACCATTGCTTGAGTTCATGACTGAGCTTCCCCGTGCCGTCTGTGACCGGGATCTGACAATGATGACCATTAAAGGGCCGGAAATGGAATTGTTCGGCCCGTTGGATAAGCTTCGGATTAACCAAGAGACGTTCCCAGTAGGGCGGGGCCAGATGTTTGACGACCGAGAGATGGGAAAAGTCCCATGTCATTGGCAACAATTCTCTGGTGGCTTTCCGATAACCTTCAGCAATTGCATAAGTTTTTTCCGGGGTTTCCGTGCAGGTATCGCGGTGAACCTCGACCGCAGTTTTGGCTCCGAGCTTTGCAGCAAGTTCTTGAAGTTGGATGGCCAGTTTTATGGATTTCTCAACCGGCGTGTCGTGATCTGCAAGTTGGACATTGATGTGAATGGCTCCCGCCTCAAGGTTTTGTTCGATGAGCTTGCGGAAGTCTGCGGGTTTGGATGACGCGAAATAACCCACGACTGTCAGGTCCAGCTTTTTTGCGAGGCGGCCATGTTCCTTGGTGGCGAGGGTGGTGAATCCATCAAACCCGGCCGCCTTGACGTCCGTGAGTTGCTTTTCTAGTGACCAAGGTTTTTTGGCCGTCGGGTAGTCCACGAGGGACCAAAGGTTGGCAATCTGGTGGAGGGTGGGAGGGGTTGGCATGATTTGATAAATTAAACAGCAAGGAACGGGTTGGAAATTTTTTGCTCAGCGACCGTGGTGAGGGGACCATGCCCGGGAGCCAGGATGGTTTCATCAGGGAGGCTGAGAATTTCTTCGCGATTGGTGCGGAGGGCATCGGCATAGGACACGCCGCCGCCACCCATCGAACCAGCAAAGATCGCATCGCCCACCACAGCCAAGGGTTGTGCGAGGCCGCTGACCACATACGTGATCCCGCCCTGCGCATGTCCCCATGTCAATCGGGTTTCAATGGTGAGGCTTCCGAGTTGAAATGTCTTTCCCGCAGGGAAGGCCGTGGCACCTTCCAGCGCAGGTTCCTTGTCCCCAACAAAAGCCGATGCCTCCGTTTTCTCGACCACCCGATCCAACTCAAGGATGTGATCTCCATGGGTGTGGGTGAGCAGCAACAGCTTTGCGGTGAGACCTTCTTTGACAAGAAAATCAAGAAGCTCGGTGGCATCCGCCCCGGTGTCAAAAATCACCGCCTCCTTTGTCGCTTCGTCCCAAACCACATAGCTGTTCACGGTCATGTCCTCAAACGGCGAGTTAAATCCAGCCAGTCCTTTCAGAGAAATTTCCGCAGGCCGATACGTGCCTTCGCCCAGCGCGACCAGAGCCTTGGCATTTAATCCCAGTTCGCCAGCCAGGGCGCGAACCGCATTCGCGTCAAAGGCACCTTCTTTCACCTTCGCAAAGGTCTCCTCCGAAATTCCCACGCGAGCTGCCAACTCCGAATCAGTCAATTTCAGCCCGCGTTGAGCTTTTCCAAGGATATCATTATAAAAATCTTCTAGTGGGATGGACATCCCCAACCTGTGAAGCAATTTCCAATGACCTGCAAACCTGTTTTTTCCAGAGGTGGTCATTTCAAGGGCAATGAAATGCGGGTGAAGTGTGACGGTGGATCGCGATCTCCGAGCGCGATGGCATAATTCTCGCGAAGCGGCACATAAAATAAGGACCCCCGTAGAGGAATTCGGAACGAATTTCTTTGATCGGAATAGAAGCAAACGAGCTTCGAGAAAACCACTGATGGACTGATATTCGTAGAGGAATTCGAAACGAATTTCTTTGATTGGGAGAGCAGAAACTTAACCACAGATCACCGAACACACAGAGTGCCAGCACATTTTTCACAATCCTTTTGAACCACGAATTTCACGAATTAACACGAATATTCAGAACCCAGAATCGGAGGAATGCGTCTGCAACTTCGCCAGCTATTCGTGGTTTATTGCCCGTTACCGGTCGCGTCCCGGCGCGGTGGCATGGGCTATCGCGAAGCAGCGCATCAAAAAAGGGACCCCCGAATGGCGAACAATTTTCTCAGACTCACATCAATCACTCCAACAACTCGCGAATACTCTCGTAAGCTGCCGGGGAATCATTGGATATAGGCATTTTTTCAATAGCCCGCCTGACGGCCCGACCCAAGCGCCCATCGTAGCTGGACACAAAATCACGAAATTGATCGCCTGCCTCATCTCCTGCTTGATCACTCACCACCTTGAATATCGCCAAAGGCACACCGGCCTTTTCACAAGCCTGCAACAAACCATAGCTGTTCATATCGACGAGACCACAGCCTGACTCCGTAGCAATTCGTTCTCTCGCTGCGAGACTAGCAATAAATGCGTCTCCAGAGGCCAAGCCATTCTTTTTGCCCACTTCTGGAATGTTCAAATCTATGGAGTCTGTAGGAAATAGGGTTGTTGCCGATGGAGATAGCTCCCATCCCGTCCTTGTCCATGTCCCCCGCTGGTAGCCAACAACTCTCTCGATTTGAATCATTTCTCCCATAGCCATGGTGTCGCCTAGTGAACCAGCTGGGCCAACAGCAACAACGAGATCGCAACGATTTCTGGCTAGAAGATTTGACGCATTGATCGCTGTCTCAGCATTACCTACCCCCATTTGAGTCGCAAACACGCGGTGCTTGGCGACTCGGAATGTTTGAATTTTGGTGCCATTTATCGTGCTCGTAGAAAATGGGGAGTCTCCCCTCAAGGTCTTGAGATCTTCCTCGAGAGCATACAAAACAGCAATATCAGCAGCGTGATTCGACGAGATTGTGAAAAAAAATTGTGATGCTATGAAACCTGATAAAATCAAATGTCTGATAAGCCGTTTTGTCGTTTGATATTTTAAGAATCTCATTTTTTATCACATATTTGTTGAGTCGATCATGTTCGGTGTCTTCTTTTTTTATTTTGACATACTCGCGCAAAATACTTAGCAAGCACATTATTAGGTATGACTAAGGTACTTCAAAGGCGAACATTTTTAATCAAAGCCGGTCTTTTGTTCGGTGGGGCCTTGGTTGTCGGAGGTCGTGCCTTTGGCCAAGCTGCACGTTATCAAGTGAGAATGATTGATCAGCGATCCCGTCCGGGATTGAAAATGCGTCTTGAGCGAATGCGTATTAATTCACTTGATGATGCATTTAAACTTGCCAATAAGAAATCTGAAATTGAGGTCACCTCATGACATCTTACAACAAAAATAAAACAACATTTACCTGTTGCGCTACTGTTTTAAACTTATTATTGGCTGAGATTAGTTTTATCTGTAAAAATCTGGTATCTATCAACTTTCGCCATCGGAGTGATCACACAGAAGTGAACTTGATCACTGATGGCGTTCAACCCCGACGCTCCAACCATCCATTGGGATTGGTTGGCGTCGGCCACTTTCTAAAACCTTATGCCCGGTAAAAAACGGTTTCGCAAAAGGTTGCGCGACTTCGGTGCTGCACCACCACGCTCTCACGAGCTATCAAAAATCGGTGAAAATATTGATAGGAGGGAGTTTGCCAAAGCGTTGGCCGCCCTGAATGCCAAGCTAGCGGTTACAACAATTGATGCTGAGAAGGGGAAGCTGCTATGCCAGGTGGGAAGATCACTCTACAAGCGCGGACTCTTCTCTGATGCAGCACAGGTGTATCGCAAGGCCTCAGATCTTTCTGAAGCCACAGCACGCGATTGGTTGAAGCCCTTGCTGGCCGAGATCTTGGCACTTATAAAAAACGTGTCGCTAACTGAAGCTGTTGAAGGTGCCGAACGTTGCTATCAGTTGTCCCTTGCAAAGACACAAGAGTTCGCAAAACGTCGCGCTGGTGCTGCCAATGAGTTCTCACAAACCGGAAGGGTTGTTGTTCCCGTGAAGCCTCACCGTCCCTGTGTGGTCGCCTCGGAGCTTGGGGAAATGTTCTTCCGCGAAGGGGAATTGGACTCGGCGCAAATCTTCTTTGAAAAAGCAATCGCTGGAAATCCCAGAGGTGGGACTCGCGCCAGACAGGGCCTCGCAGAAATTGCCCTGAGAAGGGATGATCCCGAGACAGCTTTCCAGCGGTCGGTTGAGGCTATCACTTTTGGCAAATTTCAAGCCAAAACTATTGCGTCTTGGAGGCCCTACTTTGCGGCAAAACGCAAAATGAGCCAAAGTGGTCTGCCACCGGAGTTTGTAGCCAACCTCCGAGCCAGCCATCCAAGTGTCCGTGCCCGAGCAGTTCTGATGGTCTCCCATGAACTCCGTTCAGGCAACGATTCGCAGTGGAAGACCTTGGCGAATACGTGGCTGCGGAGCGAGTCAGAGGCATTCCCTGCCGTTGCCGCGGAACTTCGCAAAATGCTGATGGCTGACACCAAACTTTCCGCTGAAGATCCACAGGCCCAAATTGCAGCTGCCCAAGCCCTTTTATCAACTTCTCGCCTGGCCCCTCACGAATGGCTTGCAGGTGCAAAAGAGTTTGTCCGCGCATCGCTGTTTGCCAAAAGTAACCCGCGAATCGCTCATCTCGTTGCTGAAGGAACAAAACTCTACGGCCCCCTCTTTGCCCACCAACTTCAGCATAGCTTGGCCCTTTCTTGTATGATGGCGCGACGTCATGACCTCGCAAGGCCGATTCTTCATAAAGTGATTTCCCAGACAAGCCCACTACGAAATCACATCTGGTCAAAAGCCACATGGGCGCTTGGGCGTATGGAGTCATTCCTCAAACAGCACCAAGCTGCTGCTGATGCTTTCGCAACCATCGCCGATGCACCCCAGGTTCCCACGCGTTTTCGTCTTCAATCGCGCATGTTTTGGGCAGAAAATCTCCTTGCAACCGGCAACGTTTCGGCCGTTGAGGAATGTGCGGAAACTCTTCCTGCTCTTCTCTCAGAAATTGATGACTTTGAAGTCCTCCTAGATTTCGCCCGTCAGCTGTCGCGGTCTGATGGGGATTTTGGCCAAATTGTTTCGAAAATTTATTCAATGGGTGAATCAAAAGCCATCAAGGCCTTTGATCAGGCAACCCATCCCTCACAAGCCTTGAATATTCTCTTCAAGCTGACCAGGCGCCAGGTCTATGACTTTGGACGATCCAAGGACGTGGTGACATTATGGCAAAGTCTCCCGGAAAAAAAGACCCTGTGGCTTTGGAACAATGACAATCAGTGGTGGGGTTACTTGGCTTTTGTCCTTATGGCTCACTGCAGGACAAATCAACTTTCTGAAGCCGCCAATATTGCAAAATCTACCCTTGAGGATCCTGCCACTCCCCGCGAGGCTCTGCCCACGATCCTCATCCCCTATTATCTGGAACTCATCGACGAAGGCCGGGTTCATGAGGCCCTCGAAGCATTTAACTGGATCGTTACGGAAAATCCGACCAAGGCTGGTTGTGCTATCGCCTATTATTGGATGGCATTGGATGCTTATAGGAAAGGACTTTCTGAGCTGGTGAAGTCAAACGTTTCTAACCTCCAATTGAGCAACACGCATACACTGGTTGAGCTGGACAAGTGGTATTTAGAGGCCAGCGCGCATCTCCTTCTCGGAAACCTAGATTTAAAAGTAATCCCGAGCCAAGCTGTAAATATCGATGAAGAATTCATTCGAAGAACTCTTGCTCGCATTGAATCTGATCTGCAAAAGCTTGCTGGGAAATGATATGACTATAATCCTGTCCAATGCAACTGCAGTTATTCGTGGAAAGAATATTGCTGTTTTGTTTCTGGTAGGTTGCTGCTCTGTTGCGATAGCTCAAAACCCACCACCAAGAGGACATTACTACGAAGTCACCAAAGTTACTGCAGAAGATACGACTACACCCAATAACGGTGGAAGGAAAAGCAGCTCAGTCCTTAGAATGGTGTTTAATAAAGTTGGTCATACTGCTAAACTAGCTGCCAGTACAAAAGGAAAAAAGCCAGAAAATCCAGTAAAATCTCCGAATTGGAAGGGCTGGTCCAGCGCAAATAAATTCGACGGCAGCGAGACTGCAGACTGGATGGGAATTATAGGGGGTGAGGCAATGGCTAAGGGAACTGATAATATATGGATAAAAGTTAAAATCGAGCTAATATCCCCAGTTGAAGCGGAAATTAAGTTAAAAATAGTTGATCAGGCATCTTCTGCCTTAAAAAAGACTAGTGAATCATACTTAAAAAGCTTTGGAAAATCGCCTGATTGGAAAGGCGATAATGGTATTTCTATAAAGCTAAATAATGTCAGCCATTACGGTAAAGGTGAAGAGATAGGTGTGCGAGCAGAAGCATCTGGCAGCGAGACAATATCACTGAGTGGGTTCGAGTGGAAATCGCCTGTTCCAATTCCAATTCTTACGACTGGGATGACCTTATATCCAAAAGTGAAATCAGATGGTTTGGAGGTCAAAGGTTCCATTTCCTTCACATATGACGAGTCTAAAAATGATCCATGGCAGGATTTAGTTAAAGGAGAGCTAGAGGGGTCTTCCTCAATTGGCGTAGAGGGTGACTTCGGTTACGGCAAACCAGAATGGGCTCGCGCCAGCATAGTTGCGACTGTTTCTACTGGGGTCTTTGCCAAACTAAAAATCTCCTCTAACGGTCGCAAGATTACAATCAGTTCTTTAACTTTTGGAGCGGGTGTCCTAAAAGGGAAGTTAGAAGTTCGTGCGGCATTTATAGATGGAACATTTTCCTATCGATTATTTGATGTAGAAGGGGAATGGCCAAGCGAAAACACAACACCATTTAATCAGTCAATCGATGGCGAGATTACTATCTATGAAATTCCTCAGAAACTATAACATTCTCCTTAAAGGTGTTATCTCTATTGGTGTACTCGTAGGCATATGCGTCATCATCATTTACTTCATTGGGTCAATGAAAAAAGGAGATCTAATTACTATTGAGACAGCGCTGCCTCATATTGGCGATTCTATCTATCTAAGCTATCAAGAGTATCTGCCGCCTTTGGAAACATTGGATGGCTCACCAAAAAACGAGGGAGATATAATGTCTTGGATGCTACTAGATCAGAAGCAATATGCCAATACTCTGAAATATGACCAGTATAAGAAGCTCTGTACACCCGAATTTCTTTCTTCAACCGAAATGAATGCCGCGCTATATGAAGAAATGATGAAACTTGCAAAAGCAAATCGGAAAAAATCAGGTGCAGCAGTCAAGGAGGAAGTTCATTATTTTATAACTGCTGAAGTCAACTCTATGCAATTCGGAGCTGTCTGTTCGGTTCTTCAAGGTCTAAGAAACTACAGATTCTTTAAAAAAACTGGGGCCCAGTGGAAGTATGATGTTCACAATTACCCGGAGAATCCATTCTCTGTTCTTCCTTACTCTGAGCTTGAAGCAATTAAGGAAATGATGGCAGTTGGTAAGGCCAAGATTGATGATGATGGTAAGTTGCGGCCCATCAATGATGCAATCACCTCTGGCTTGCCTTAATTTAAAGTGGAAAAAAAACCTCCCACGCGTGTTCTTGGTGTTGTGTAAGCGACACGTCGTGTTCCCCGCATGATTATCATGCTTTGTCATAGATGTTTATGACAATTCAGGCAGCGGCTTGGAATGGCGATTTTTACTTCCATCCGTAGGGCGATCCCGAAACTAGTTCCACCAACCGAAACGACACAGCCGGAAGGGGTCAGTCCCGAATGGCACTAACTTAAGGCGGTTTTAGGAGTATTTTCGATGCCGACTTTTCGGTGTGGTAAGGGACCCATTTCATGCCTTGGTTTGGTCATGAGGCGATAGTTTTTTGGGCGGCGTTTCTTGACTCGTGGTTCGCTGCGGCCCGGGCGATGAAGATTGAGATCTTTTGCGATGGCGAGCAGCATTTCCTCCAGCATTGTCGAAATGATCCGTGGTTTCTCCTCGGCCCCACTTGAGGCATTGGCGAAATGGCGAACGGTATCTAGACATCCTTTGAATGAGATGCGCTTGAGCTCAACATGATGAGTGAGTGCCGCTTTTTGCATGATACAACGGATGGCATTGTAGGCGATGAAGTGCATTCGCAATTCACGCTCGATGAGGTGCGGCGTCAGGCAGCGAAGTACGTCCATGTTGAGGTAGATTTTGATCTCACGGAAGTTGAGTTCAATGCCCCATCGGCGCAAATAGAGCTTGGCGAGATCAGCGGCAGGGATGGAGGTTTCCAACAGAGTTGTGGCGAGCGTGACGCTTTGGGTGCGATATCCTTTCTGGGCGATCTTGTATCGCACGACGCGCAGGAAAAGGGTTTTCGGCAGGTTGGCAAACTCCTCGGGCGTCATGGTGCGAGGTCTTTGAATGGGACGCTTCCATGAGATCAGCACATCGAAGGAATCAGATTTTGGGAGCTTGGAACCAATGGCTTTCCTGATCTTTTTTTCTGGCAAACGCATGAGGGCGTTGACCCCGCGAGCCATCAATGCGGCCATGGCTCCGTAAGAACAGAAGCCCCGGTCAGCAACAAGGACATCCCCTTTATTCAAGGCTCCCCAAAGTCTTTTAAAGAGCTTGGTTTCATGAGCAAAGCGGTTTCCATGTGCGGCCTGGATCAGGGCTCCCGTGTGTAAACAAAAGAGACCCACGAGATTCATGAGAGGAAAGCCACACCCAGGCTTCTGGCTCTTACTTTGAGGCCAGGAGGCTTGATTTTCAGGAGTGTCCGGCATGGAGATCCCCGTGCCGTCCACCAGGCGCACACGGTGACCGTGCCAAAGCTGATCTTCAGGGATGTGGTTATCCATGCGCTCAACCAAGTGAGTATTGATTTTGTCCATGGTATCCAGTGGAAGCCTTGCGCGTGCTTGGCAATACGCACTCGTATTGGCACTCATGGGCAAATCCTGGTCGGCAGGGAGTTTTCGTCGCACAGAGGCCATGACTTTGCGCACCGCTTCACGGCATGAACCATTGGGAGTTTGAACCTGATCGAAGAAACTCCAAAACACGACTTCCAGGGAGAAGATGCGTTTGCGGCTGTTGAGACCAGCAGCTTGAGGCTGGAGCAAAGCGTGGGGGACAAAAGAGCCGAAGGCTTTTCTGAGATCGGAGAGGGTTCGGGATTTGGAGAATATGGCGAAGGCTTGAGCGAGAGCGGAAACAGGAGGTTTTCCAAAGAGCAGGGGTCCAAAGGCTTGAAAAAACGGTGTTGTATGACGCATAAAAAACAAGTATACATACGCACCGTTGACATCAAGCATAAACTCATAAGAATCGTGAATAAAACCACCCTGACTCCACGTGAAATGCAGAGACTAAAAAGGCGCTATAGCCAATTGGCTTCGCAACTCGGCAACTTCGAGAGCTTGAGTCAAGGGAGTGTGATGCCCCAGCCACCGGGGGCTTGGAGATGGACTCGAAAAGTCAGGGGAAAAACAGTCACGAGGGGGTTAACAGCAGAAAAAGCCCAAAAAATGAAGGAGGCCATTGTCAATCAGAGAACCATGGACGGGATGATCGACGAGATGCGTGAAATCTCCCAAAAACTAATCCTTGAGAGCCCGGAAT